>JAJDHV010000002.1 GCA_030266365.1 Synergistaceae bacterium OttesenSCG-928-I11
TGCGAGCTGTCGCCGGAGCTGGCGGAGCGATTGAACCGCGCGAAGGCCGAAGGCCGTCGGATCGTCGGCGTCGGCACGACGAGCGTGCGGACGCTCGAAAGTTTTGCGGACGACGCGGGGCGCATCTCGGGTGGCGTGCGCGAGACGGATATTTTTATCCGCCCGGGGTACGATTTTCGCTTCGTCGACGCGATGATCACGAACTTCCACCTGCCGAAGAGCACCCTGCTGATGCTGGTTGCCGCTTTCGCCGGTTATGAAACGACGATGGCGGCCTACCGCGAGGCCGTGCGCGAGCGATATCGATTTTTTTCGTTCGGCGACTCGATGCTGATCGAGTGACGCCCGCGGCGATCTGATAAAAACGCCCCCTTGCCGTGAGGCTCGGGGGCGTTGTGCGTATGTTGTGCGAAGCGTTCAGTCGCCTCTTTTTCTGAGCTCGTTGATGATGTTGCGCCGGGAGTCGACTGGAATCGACTTGTTCCTCAGCGACGCGCGCAGGAAGGCTTTGACGCTGCCGTCCTCATCCGCGTCCCGGCAGATGTAGCCGAGCATGTCGTTGATCACGAACGAGTCGCGCTCACTCTCGATCGAGTCCATGGCGATCTTCACGGTCTCCCTGTCCGGCTCTCTGTAGGAGAGCGCGCCGCTCAGCGCAAAGCGGGCTTCGCCGTTTTGCTCGGAGGCAATGGCATGTCGGATCAGCTTTTCCGGCTCCTCTCCCTGCATGAAGCGCAGCGCGTCGTAGGCGGCGGCCCGAAGGGTGCTTTCGCCGGACTCCGCGTAGGGCGCGATGTCGGGGAAGAGCGAGCTGTCCCGAATATTTCCCAGGCTGCCCAGGATCAGGGCGCTCCGCGCCGTGTCCCCCTGCGAATCGTGGAGGTCCTTGCGGATGTCCGATACGAGGTCCCTGTACGCGAACGGGTCGCTTGTTCGAAGTATGTCGGCTGCCGCGCCGAGGTTCAGGATGGCGGTATTCGCAAGCATGCGGTCCCTGTCCGTCGCGTCTTTTCTGGAGAGGGCCTGGAGAAATCGGATCGACTTGTCCTCGATGTAGTCCACCCCGGCCAGTGCGACGATTGCCCGTGCGCTGTCGATCTCGCTGTGCGCCGTGCCTGTGGCGATGGTCATGAGCGCCGCCTGCGCCTCGGTCGAACCGCACCGTTCGAGCGCGAACATGAAGATGGAGTGCTGCGAGTCGCTGATGAGGTCGCCGTTTTCGAGGAGCCAGGCGGGCAGCATCCCCACGGCCTCCGGGTGCTCCATGAGGAATTGAATATAGGCGTCGACGCCATCCGTGTCCTGAATCGACAGGGTCGGGAGAATTTCGCGAAGGTATCGGTCGATTTCCTCGGGTGCCATGCGCGCGGTGTCGGGCGTCTCGGCGGTACCGGTGTGCGTCGTCAGCATTCGCTGCTCGGTCCTTGCGGTTGTCCGGTTGGGCTCCCGCATTTTGGCGAAGATGGTTTTCAGATCGCCCGTCTCGTTCCACAGGGCGGTATCCGTCGGCATCGGGGAGATGCGCTTCATCTCCAGTTTCAAATAACCGTTCGACTCGGCGAAGCCCATCTTCATCGATTTTTCCTCATACGCGTACACGTTGTCGATCCAGCATATCGGCGAAATTTCGCAGGAAAAATCGGACGAGAGGACGCGGACGGACTCCGCGTCCCTGTTTTCGTAAAGGAGGGTTTTTCTTGCCAGCGTTCTGCCGGAGATGTGGAATCGATAGTCCGCGGTCGATGAGTCGTGGCTGCTGCGCCATTCCCACTTCTCGCCCGCCGGGGCAAGGTGGGTCTCCATTGTGAGGAAAATCTGCCGCAGGAGGTTGGTCTCGTTTTCGCCGAAATTCGCGGGGAAATAGATGTGCAGGATTTCTCCGCCTCTGCCGAAGTGCAGGACGGCGTTCGAGTCGGTCGGTATCCCGAGCGGGAGCGGCATGCCCAGGACCCTGTACTCGGGCTCGATAAAGCGGACGACGGCATAGACGCTATGCTCATCCGTGGAGACCACCCGCATGGCCATGCGGGAGAGGAACGTCTGGTCGAGTTTCATCCCCGTCTCGCCCTCCATCGAGATGGTCGTCGATCCGCTCGACTGGATCAGGTAGACGTTTTTTTCAGCGGTATCCCATGAAAAATCTCTAGGGGAGGGTTCGTGGCGCTGACTGGTTTTGAGATAGACGAACGTCGACAACGCAATGACAAGAAACAGCAAGGCAATCCATTTTATTTTTTTCACGAAGCGGCACCCCACAGAAAGTCGTCACTCGATTATAAGTGAAAGAATGGAATGCTGGCAAATCCAGCACGCGGGCAAGAAGAGCGCCCCCTGGCCTTGCGGGCCTGGGGGCGTTGCGCGGTTTTTCCTGCGTTTAGAGCTTGGGCAGCCAGAGTGTTTTGTCCAGAATTCTGCCTTTATAGATGTTCCAGTTGTTGCTCCACCCATTCCAGTTCAAGAGGTCGTAGTGGGCGGCATGCACCCATTTGCCCCACAAGTAATATTTTCTCCGATCGAGGAAAAGTCGGAGGAAACCGTCCATCGTCGAGAGCGAATGGTCTAAGGAGAAGTCCAGCTTGGTGCTGATTCCCTTTGCCATCTGCCTGCCGTCGACAACCTTGCCATCCTCGAACGCGAGGCCGAAGGTAGCTTTTGGCGTAAATTCATAGTTGAGCAGCTTCAGGACCACGGAGATTCCCGCGCGGAACACCCAGACGTCGAGTTCCACCGCCGCAAAGGCCGCCGCATCCAGGTAGGGGACGATGGCGAGCGAGATGTCGTCGAGCGAGTTGAACGCGATATCCGGCCTCACGCCCATCTCCCCGCGGCCGCCCGCCCGCAGCGCGAGGGGAATGAGGAATTCGTAGAACGCCTTCTTGATTTGAAGTTCCTTTGTGACGGAGAATTTCCCCTTGTTTTTGTCGTTGTTGGTGGAGAGTTTCCAACTGTCCTCGTACACGTTGACGCCGAACACCTTGACCTTGACGCCGACCTTGCTCGGGGCGTTTTCGAACGGCGGAATGGTCAGCGTCTGGTGACCGACGAACGCGCCGCCGCTGACGTCGAGCAGGTGGGTCTGTTTGTCGAAGATGGACAGGGGAATCTTGCCGCTCAACTTGAGGCCCGCGCCGAAGGCCCTGATGTATATTTTGCCGGACACGTCGATTCCGCAGCTAAAATATTTCGGGTTGCCGGCGGAGTGCGTGAATCCTTTGTCGAACCCCCAGATATAGGAGGGGCTTGGGTCGTCGTAGTGATCGACCTCGTCGGGTTTGTCCTCGGCGCGGCTCGCGGAGGTCGTCTCCGTCGGCACGTAATCGCTGTCCAGGTTGTGGAGGGCGAAGTGGCTTTCGAAGAGGAGGTGCAAATCCTCCGTGAACAGGTCCTGTGTGTCGCGTATCACCGCGCTCGTCTTGTTCTGCCATGCGATGCCTTCGGCGAAGCGCGGATCCGATACGGCGTCCTCCGGGACGTATTCGGCCTCCACGGCGATCGACGCGTTCAGCTCGGCGATCGCCTTGTCGCTGGAGAGATAGTTCAGGATATCTTCCGGCGTCGGCCCGGTGATTTTTACGCCAAGGATGAACGAGACGCCCAGAAATTCGCCGTCTTCGAGCGCGCGTTTCGTAAACGTGTGGATTTGGATCGGGTCCTCATCCTCCGAAATCCGAAAATCGCTCGTATCCGGGACGAGCGTCAGTTCGGAGCTCCCCCCGCCGATTTCATCCATCTCGACCGATTCCACGTCGGCGGGGAGGATCGCGGTCAGGGTGGAGGCCGTGATGGCGTTGTCACCGAAGACGATGTTTCCTTTTCCAGACGCGGACCTGATGGTGATGGAGGTCACGGCGCTGTTCTGCGGAGCAAGCTTCATCCTCACCGGAATGCCGAGATAGACTTCGTTGTTCGGCGCCGGCTGAGACGACGGATCGTAAACGGTCGAATCCTTGTTCTCCGGCAGGAAGTACGGCGATCCGATTTCGACCTTCTTCACGGATATGCCGAAAAACGTCGTTGGGTCGGGGTCGGGCGTTGTCATGGAGCCGACGTAGTAGTACTCCGGAGTTTCCTGATCGGCTGGATTCTCGTCGACGTGGAAGATGGCGCTCACCTTGACGTTTTCGGCGAATTGCTCGGAGATGTCATCCTCCATCGCGTTCAGCACGTCGAAGGTGGCGACGTACTCCGTCTGACTCGGCGTGAGGTTTTCGATCAGCGCGGTTGCAATCCACGACTTGACCTCGCCCTCGGTCCCGCGGGCGCTCTCGGAGGAAGTGAAGCCAGGGGATACCCTGAATGTCGAGGGATCGTACTCGACGTCGCCGCTCACGAGATGCAGGACGCACAACAGGTTGTCGAGAGGTTCCGAAACGAAGACCTCAAGAGGAACTTTCACGTGTCTCAGATCCTCCATGTCGGCGATGTACGATTCGAGGTCGACCTCGTGCGGGGAGGACGGCTCCGCCGACCCGACCTTCATGTCCCCTCCCGACGAACCGCCGACGCAGCCCCCGCTCATGAGGAGCAAAGAAGCCAACAACAAAAAAACGATTGAAAAACAGTGCTTGTGTCTGAAACCCGGCATGACAGATGCCCCCTCGCTTGTTTTGCGATGCCCGTTGTAAATATGTTTCATAATAGTCAATTCTTGTGCATTTTGCAATTCCCCTTTTAACCTCGCAAAACGAATGCCCCCTTGCCATAAGGCTTGGGGGCGTTCGTTCGTTTTACTGTGTTCGGAATGGCATGACGTTTGGTTCGAAATTTGTTATTTCTCCGGATACCAAATTGTCTTGCCGCTCAGGATGGTGCCGTTGTACTGTGGCCAGGTATCGCTCCAGCCGCCCCAGCTAAAGATCGTGTAGGTTTTGATATTCTTCCAGTTGCCTGCGACGATGTACTTTCTCCGGTCGAAGTACAGCTTGAACTTGCCGTCCAGCGTCGAAAGTGTGTGATTGATTACGTACTTCAGTTCCGGCTTGATGCCCAATGCCATCTTTTTCCCGCTGACCGTCTGCGCGTTCTGATAGTCGAGTGAGAAGGTGATGCCGGGCTTGAACTCGTATTTGATCATCCTCAGATCGCCGCCGATTCCCGCGCGGAAGACGTAGACATCCAGCTCCGCTGCCGCGAAGGCCCACGTGTCCAGGTAGGGAACGATGAAAATGGAAAGATCTTGCACTTTTTTTCCGTCATACTTGATTTCGGGCTTTACCCCCAGCGTTCCCCTCACGCCGCCCTTCAACGTGACCGGAACCAGATATTCGTGGAACGACTTCTTGATCGAGAATTCCTTTGTGTAGGAAAGCTTGTCAATCGTTTTATCGACGCCTTTCGAGATATCCCATTCTTTATCGAACAGTTTCTTGTCGAATGCATATACCCTCAGGCCAACCCTGCTCTTTACGGGTTCGTAACCTTTCGCTGTTTTACCGGAATCCCCGATGAATCCGCCGCCGAGAATGTGGATCAGGTTCATCGACTTGCTCAGGATGTGCATCGGAACCCTGCCGCTCACCTTGAAACCGACGCCGAATGCCCGGGAATACGCCATGGCGTACGCATCGACGCCGCTGCGGAAAAATTTCTCCTTGCCCGAGTATTTGGTGTACGATTTGATTTCATCCCAGATTCTGGCGCTGTCGTAATCGAAGAAACTCGTTGGGGCCGCCGTGCGCGAGAGTGTGTCGAGCTCTTCTTCTGCCACAATATCACCCGGATGCTTTAGATCCACGAAGATGCCCTCGAAGAGGAGCTGCAAGTCCTTGGTGAACAGCGTTGCGTCCTCGGAAATCGTCGTATCCACGGTGACAGTGTGCGCGACACCATCGGCCAGACTCGCGTCCGTAACCGCATCCTGTGGCCTGTATTCGCCCGTTATCGTGATCGGCGTGTTCAGCTTGATGGGTTTGGTGAGGGGGGTGTTGACCTTGTCATCGGACAGGTAGTGCAGAATATCTTCGGGGTGTTTGCCGACGAGTTTTATTGCCAACATGAACTCGATTGCCAGAGGTTCCTCCTCCCCGCCAAGCGACTGTTTTTCAAACGTAACAACCCCGGCGTTTCCATAGTCGATATCGTTGTCATCGCTGAGGGGTTGAACGGGGGTTGTTTGCGGGGTGATTGTCAGCGTGGAGGTCCCGCCCTTGATGTCGGTCGATTTGAAAATATCCGCGACACCTAGGAGATGGGTCGTGACTAGGATATGCTCGTTCAGGTCGCTGAAAGAGGCGTTCTCCTGAGCGGATGTGGATGAGATTGTGATGGAGGTCAGCGCCGTATTTTGGAGCGCCAGCTGCATTTTGACCGGTACGCCGATAAAAATCCCATGCGCTGCGTTCTGTCCATCGGTCAGGCTGTAGTTGAGGTCGTCCGACTCGACAAGGAACACGGACGGGTCGAACTCGATCGATTTGACCTCCAGTTTGAAGACATCCTTGGGATCGTAGTCGGGCGTCGTCATTTTGCCGAGGTAATAATACTCGGATACCGTTCCCTCCGCCGAATCCGCGTTGCGCGCCGGAGATGTCGTGTCGGGAACGTCGATGATGTTGCCATCCGTCTCGTCGGCGCTGAGCGCGCCGACCTCGACCGTGTAGAAGACGGCGCTCACCTCGACGCCCTTCGCAAACTGGCCGGAGACGTCGCCGTCGATCGCGTCCTGCAGGTCGAACGTCGCGAGATACTCCGACTGACCGGGTGTGACCTTATCGATCAGGCAGGTCGCCATCCATTCTTTTTCCTCGCCCACGGCCCCACGGCCCAGCGAGGTGTTGGTCGTGACGGGCGACACCTTGAACGTATTGGGGTCGTAGTCGACATCGCCGCTGATGAGGCGCATGACGCACACCACGTTGTCGACCGGCTCCGTGACGGAGATGTGCACGGGCACGCTCACTTCTTTCAGTTTTTCCAGATCTGTCGCATAAGACGGCAAATTGACCTTGTCGGGAGACGGCGGCACCGCCTCGACAATCTTTGCATTCGTGCCTCCGCCGGAGACGGACGAATCTCCCACACATCCACCGCTCATGAGGACTGCAGAGATCAGCAGCAGAAGAACCACAAGAAAAGAACGTTTTTGTTTGAAGCTTGGCATGACACGACTCCTCCTCTCTTTTTTCAACGCGCAATTTGTTGAAAAAACACTCACTTCCGCCTTTTTCTGAGTTCGTTGATAACCCCCCTTCTCGTATCGATCGGGATCTTTTCGTTGTCCACCGTCTTGTGCAGGAAGGCATCGATCTTGCCGTCCTCATCCGGCGCCTTGTAGATGTAACGCAGCATGTTGTTGATCACGGGCTCGTTCGTTTCGCTCTTCATCGAATCCATGACGATGTCGAGGGTTGCTGCGTTCGGTTCCCTGAGCGAGAGCGCGTTGCTCACCGCGTAACGGGCCTCGCCGTTTTTTTCAGATACAAGGCCCTTTTGGAGCAATTTTTCCGACTCATCGCCCTTTTTCAGGCGCAACGCATCGTAAGCGGCTGCCCGCAGGATGCTTTCGTCGGAGTCGGTGTAAGGGGCGATGTCGGAGACAAGCGCGTCGTCGTAAATGTTACCGAGGCTGCCGAGGAGCAGCGCGCTGCGCCCCACATCTTCGCGCGAGTTGTGCAGGTCTTTGCGGATGTCCGATACGAGGTCCCTGTACGCGAAAGGATCGCTTGTCTGAAGGTTGTCCGCAGCATTCCCAAGGTTCAGGATGGCGGTGTTCGCAAGGATTTCGTCCTTGTTCGTTGCGTTTTTGTACGAGACGGCCTGAAGAAAGCGAATCGAATCGTCGTTGATGTGGCTCACGCCGCCTAGCGCGACGATCGCCCGCGAATTGTCGACCAGTCCGTATGCCTCGACGTCCGCAATCACGGTGAGCGCCGTCTGCGCTTCGGTCGAGCCGCACTTTTCCAGCGCGAACATGAAGATGCTGTGCTGCCCGTCGTCGATGCGGTCCCCGTTGTTCAGCAGCCACTCCGGCAGCATCTCTACGGCCT
This sequence comes from Synergistaceae bacterium OttesenSCG-928-I11, assembly GCA_030266365.1. Taxonomy (GTDB): domain Bacteria; phylum Synergistota; class Synergistia; order Synergistales; family Synergistaceae; genus JAJDHV01. The sequence goes on from JAJDHV010000002.1 coordinate 7,986, forward strand.
CCGGGTTCTCGGAGAGGAAGCGAATGTAGTCGTCGGTCCCATCGATGTCCCGTATCGACAAGCCGGGGATGGTTGCGTCCAGGTAGGCCATGATCTCTTCTCTGGACAGGGGCGCGCGTTGGGCTGCCTCGTCGCCGGGCGCTGCGTTGTCGGGCGTCCAGCGTTCGGTCGTGGTGACGGTTCGGGCGGGCTGCCTCAATTTGGCGAAGACGGTCTTCAGGTCGTCCGTCTCGTTCCAGAGGGCCGTGTCCGAGGGCATCGGCGAGATGCGCTTCATCTCCAATTTCAGATGACCGTTTGACTCGGAGAAATCCATCTTCATCGCCTTCTCTTCGTAGCAATAGAGATTGTCGATCCAGAAGGCGGGCGAAATTTCGCAGGAGAAATCCGACGAAAGCACCTCGACGGAATCCGCGTCTTTGTTCTGATACCGCAGGGTTTCTCTGGAGAGCGTCCGCCCCGAGAGGTGAAAACGATAGTCCGCTTCGACCGAATCGTACGCCGTGCGCCACTCCCACGCCTCCGCCTGGGGCGCGAGGTGAATCTCCATGGTTCGGAAAATTTGCGTCAACAAGCCGGTCTCGCTTTCGCGGAAATTGGCGGGGTAGAAGATTCGCCGGATTTCGCCGCCCCTGCCGAAATTCAGAACGATGTTCGCGTCGGCGATTCGAAGCGGAATCTGCTGGCCCATCACGCGGTATTCGGGCTGGAGAAAGCGGGCCACGGCGTAGAGGTCGGTTTCATCCTCGGAGAGCACCTTCATGGCCATGCGGGAGACGAACGTCTGGTTCATCTTCATCTCGCCCCCGCCCATCGAAATGTTGGCGGTCGCGTCCGATTGGATCAGATAGACGTTTTTTTCGGATGTGTTCCACACGAGTTCTTTCGGCACCGTTTCGGTTCGTCGGTCGGTTGTCAGATAGACGAAGGTCGCCAGTACGCAGCCCACGAACAGGACAAGTGCAATTCGCGATTTTTTCAAAGGCCCACCCCTCGCTGATGCGATTGCGATATTCATTTTAATTATAGAATAAGCCTTTTTATTTCGCAATCAGCCGTTGGTGAAATCGATTCTGCGACGTTTCCTGTAATTCGACGTTGCATCGGTGTCTGCACGGCAGTTTTCTGTATAATGGTTGCACGGAAAAAATAAGCGAACGAGAAGGGGTGTTACGGTTGACGGCGATCCCGATTTCCCGCGAGGATGCCATGCCGCGCATGCGGGCCTATTTGACGCGCGCGGGCTATGCGTCGCACGTCTCGGACGTTTCAAAAGACGTGATGCGCATGGCGCGCGACGTCTATCTCGAAGCGTTCGATCGCGCGGAGCCAGTCGCGATTTCCTGCGACCGCGAGGCAAAAAAATTTCCCGGCGCGGTGTCGGAGGCGCTTGCCGGGTGCGCGTCGTACACGCTGCTGTTTTTTTCGCTCGGCGCGTGTTTCGACGCCGCGGTGGACGACTTGCTCGCGCGCGGCGAGACGCTGCGCGCGATGCTGATGGACGCGTGGGGATCGGAGGCGGTCGAGGCGCTCGCCGAGCACGTCGACGCGACGCTGCGCAAAGAGCGCGGCGCGGGCACGATGCGCTTTTCTCCGGGATACGAACCGTGCGACATCCGCGAAAATTTCGCCTGGTTCGAGGCCATCGCGGGCGATTGTGGGCACGATGATGGTACAATAAATTTTTCCGAGTATTCGGTAAACCCGGAGACGGGGATCATCACGCCGAGGAAGAGCGTCATCTGCGCGATCGGCTGGAGGGATGCGTAAATGAGAATCGACACCATCATGAAGCGGAGAAACACCCTGTCGTTCGAGGTCTTTCCCCCGAAGCCGGAGATGGACGCCGACCTGTCCGGCATCACGAACACACTGTCGGCGCTGCGCGTCGCGAGCCCGGACTTCGTCTCCGTCACGTACGGCGCGGGGGGTAACAACCGACCGCGCGCGCTCGATATCGCGAACATCGTCGTCTCGCTCGGCATGTCGCCACTGTCGCACCTGACCGCGGTCGGCTACACGAAGGACGAGACGGACCGCGTGCTCGGCTCCCTTGGGGAATTGGGCGTCGAGAATATTCTGGCGCTGCGCGGCGACATCCCTGTCGGCATGGACCGCGACGACGAGCGCCACTGGCGCGACTTCCAGTGCGCGCGCGACCTCTCGCGCCACGTCATGGGGCACGGGCGCTTCTGTATCGGCGGCGCGGCGTACCCGGAGGGACACCAGGAGAGTGCCTCGCCCGAGGCGGATATCGAATTCATGAAAGACAAGGTCGATGCGGGGACGACGTTTTTCATCACGCAGCTCTTTTTCGACAACGACCGCTTCAAAAAATTCGCGGACCGCGCGAACGCATCCGGCGTCGGCGCGCCGATCATCGCGGGCATCATGCCCGTCTTCAAGGCCCGCCAGATCCGCCGGATCGTCGAGATCTCCGGGTGCAGCGTGCCGGAAAAATTGAACGCCCTGCTCGACCGCTACCTCGACGACGACGCGTCGATGAAGGAGGCGGGGATCGACTACGCAGCAGAGCAGATTTCGGACCTCTGGGACGAGGGCTTCGGCGTGCACGTCTACACGATGAACAAGTCGAAGGGCGTCCTGGAAATTCTGCGGCGATGCGGTTTTTTGGATAAAGATAATTTGGATAAAGACAAAAACGACGGGGGTGCGACGAAATGATCTCCCGGCAAAAATTTCGCGATCTGCTCGGCAGCCGGACGCTCTTGCTCGACGGCGGATACGGCACGAGTTTCTTCGAGATGGGGCTCGGCGGCGTACCCAGCGAGCAGCTGAACCTCGAGCATCCGGACCGCGTGGAGGAATTGCACGCAGCGTACGTCGAGGCGGGCGCGGACATTTTGCTGTCGAACACGTTCGGCGGCAACCGATTCAAGTTGGAGGAGAACGCGCTCGAGGGGAAGATCAAAGAGATTCACCGTGCTGCGATCGAGATCGCGCGCCGCGCGTCGGACCGCGCTGACCGAGAAGTCCTGGTCTTCGGCGACATCTCGTCGACGGGGCGTCTGCCCCGCCCGAGCGGCGACGGCACGTTCGAGGACTGTCGGCGCGTCTACGCGGAGCAGGCGGCGCTCCTGATCGAGGCGGGGTGCGACGGCATCATCGTCGAAACGATCACGGACATCAAGGAGATGAAGGCGGCGCTCGTCGCGGTGCGCGAGGTTTCGGGCGAGGTCCCGCTCATCGCGCAGATGGCGTTCGACGAGGCGGGCGCGACGCTGACCGGGGCCTCCGTCGAGGTCTTTGCGGCGCTCGCGAACGACCTCGACGTCGACGTCCTGGGCATGAACTGCCTCGTCGGCCCGGCGGAGATGATGGAGAACCTCCGTCGGCTCGCCGCCTGCACGGACAGACATCTCTCCGTGGAGCCGAACGCGGGCGACCCGATCTTCGACGGAACCCGGACGACGTACCCGACGGGCCCGGCGGAGCTCGCCACCTACGCGGAGGAGTTCGTAGAGCGGGGCGCGTCGATCATCGGCGGCTGCTGCGGTACGGGCCCCGCGCACATCCGGGCGCTTGCTGCCGCATTGCGCGGCGTGGTGCCGGCGGGCAAACGCCCGCGCGACGTGCGCATACCGGTGCGCCTGACGTCGCGCACGACCTGTTTCGATCTGGGCACAGCGTCCGAACCGGACAAGAAAAATAAAAAATTCTGCGTCGTCGGCGAGCGTATCAACCCGACCGGGCGAAAACAGCTGCGCGAGACGATGCGCGCGGGCGACTGGTCGGTCATGCTGGAGGAGGCGGGCGCACAGGCGCGCGAGGGCGCGGATGTGCTGGACGTCAACTTCGGCGTGGAAAAATTCTTCGAGCCCGACGCGGTGACGGATGCCTTCGTCGTGCTCGACCGCGCAACGGCGTTGCCGCTCTCCATCGACGTGCAGACGATCGAACTGATGGAGCGCGCGATGGCCGAGTACCCCGGCCGCCCGCTCGTCAACTCGAGCGCCTGCGACGAGGCATCGCTCTCGAAAAAACTGCCGCTCCTCAAAAAATACGGCGGCGTCATGATCTTGCTCGCCATGGACACGGAGATTCCGCACACGGCGGAAGAGCGCATCGCCGTCGTTGAGCGTGCGATGGCGTACGCAGAGAAGATGGGTCTATCCCGCGACCGCTTCGTCGTCGACCCGCTCGTCATGTCGCACGGCGCGGGCTACGACCACCGCGTGACGCTCGAAACCGTCCAGTTGTGCGCAGCGCGCGGATGGCGCACGACGATGGGCCTGTCCAACCTCTCGCACGGTATGCCGAACCGCTCCGGCACGAACGCCGCCTTCCTGACGCAGGCGATCGAACTGGGTCTCGATTCCGCCATCATGAACCCCGGAGATCATGTTGTTATGGAGACGCTCTACGGTGCGATGCTGCTTGCGACCGGATCGCTCGACGAGGCGATCGCGGGCGAGGAGCTGGACCCGCTCGTCGAGGCGCTCCTGTCGGGCCGGACGAAGGTCGTCGACGCGATGGTCGACGAGCGTTTGGCGGCGGGCACGCCGCCGATCGAGGTCAGCCAGGATTTTCTGGGCGGCGCGATGGAGACGGTGGGCCTGCTCTACGAACACAAAAAAATATTTCTGCCGCACATCCTCTACGCCGCGGAGACGGCGTTCCCCGTCTTCGACCGGCTGAACGCCATGATGACGGGCAGCGGCGCGACGCGCGGCCGCGTGATGCTCGCGACGGTCGAGGGGGACATCCACGACATCGGCAAGAACATCGTCGGCACGGTCATCCGCGCGGGCGGCTTCGAGGTGCTGGACGTCGGCAAGAACGTGGCGGCGTCCGAGATCGTCGCGCGTGCGCGCGACTACAAGCCGGACATCGTCGGCCTGTCCGCCATGATGACGACGACGGTCGGCCGCGTCGCAGAGGTGGCGAAAGCATTGGACGAGGCGGGCATCCCCACCGCCGTCATCAGCGGCGGCGCGTCGATGAACGCCGAACTCGCCAAACTCTTCGGCGTCCTCTACTCCGAGAACAGCAGCGGCGCTGTCGCGCTGTGCAAGGGGATCGTGGGGTAGGGGTAGGCGAATTTTTTCAAGCGGATACAGGTCGTTTTCGGCGCTGCATTGTTTTTCGGACTGACGAAGTCCGCGGTCTTGACCATCGTGCGCGGTGGTGTTACACTCCTCGCGCAGCAGAGAAAGCGAACGAGGTGCAATCGATGATTTCGAGCGGGACGACGGTATCGGTTTTTTCTACGCAGAAGGGTCTTTGGTGGTGGCGCTGACGCCGCCCCGAGGTCTCGTGTCGTTGTTCTGATTCGAATACAAGCGATCTGACAGGAGAGGCTCCGAGGGTGTAAACACACTTGCGGAGCCTCTCTTTTTTCTTGACATGCATGATGGCGAGAGGCGTCCCAAAGGGGTGTCTCTCGTTTTTTTATGAAAATTTTCCTGGATGAACGACAGAAAAGGAGATGTGTACGATGGAACGGATGGAGAAAATTCTGAACAGGTTGATGTCAGGGGACAATCTCGACAAGGGGGAGAGCGCTGCGCTCTTCGACGCGGTCATCGCGGGCGAGCTGGGCGATGTGGAGATCGCGGCGGTCCTCGTTGCGCTCAAACTGCGCGGCGAGACGGCGGAGGAGATCGCGGGGGCGGCCGACGCCCTTCGGCGCGGCGCGCGGGCGTTCGAGCGCCCCGATTACGCCTTTGCGGACATCGTCGGCACTGGGGGCGACGGGGCGAACACGATCAACATCTCGAGCGCCGTCACCTTCGTCGCGGCGGAGGCAGGGCTTCCCGTGGCGAAGCACGGCAATCGCTCCGTGTCGTCGAAGTGCGGCGCGGCGGACCTCTTCGACCGTTTCGGCGTCAAGCTCGACATGGCGCCGGAGACGGCGCGGTGCATGCTCGACGAGCTCGGCGTGACCTTCCTCTTCGCGCCGCACTACCACACGGGGATCAAGCGTGTGATGCCGGTGCGCAAGGCGCTCGCCACCCGCACGATGTTCAACGTTCTCGGGCCCCTCATCAACCCGGCGCGGCCGCCGATCATGCTCGTCGGCGTCTACGACTACGCGCTCTGCGACATCGTCGCGGAGACGCTGCGGCTGCTCGGCTGCGAGCGCGCCCTCGTCGTCAACGGTCTCGGCCTCGACGAGATCGCAGTGCACGGCGAGACGAACACCGCCGAGCTGCGCGACGGCGAGATCGTCCGACGCAACTTCACCACCGCGGACTTCGGCGTCCGCGAGTTCCCCCTTTCCTCGATCGTCGGCGGCACGCCGGAGGAGAACGAGCGGGCGATCCGCGCGGTCCTGGAGGGGCGGGGCGACGAGGCGCACGCGGCAGCCATCGCCGTCAACGCGGCGGCGCTGCTCGTGCTGGGCGGCAAGGCGCGGAACTACCGCGACGGCTTCGACATCGCCATGGGGATCATCGAGAGCGGCAGGGCGGCGGAGCTCGTGACGCGGCTCGCCGCGATGTCGCACGCGCCGGACGGGGCGAACTGCCGTGTCAGTGCTTGACGAGATCGTCGCGCGAAAGCGCGCCGACGTGGCCTCTCGCATGGCCCGCGTCTCGCTTGAGTCGCTCAAGTCCCGCGCGGTTCGGACCGGGCGCAGTCTGGAGCGCGCGCTCAAAAAACCCGGCGCGCGCTTCATCCTCGAGTGCAAGAAGGCCTCGCCCTCCGAGGGTTTGATCCGGAAAAAATTCGACGTCGCGGAGATCGCGCGCGCGTACGAGAATTTCGCCGACGCCGTCTCCGTTTTGGCGGACGAGCCGTACTTCCAGGGGAGCCTCGAAAATATCGCCGTCGCGCGCGGATGCCTCGATGCGCCGATCCTGTGCAAGGACTTCGTCGTCGGCCCCTATCAGGTCTACGAGGCGCGCGCCTACGGCGCGGACGCCGTTCTGCTGATGCTCTCCGTCCTCGACGACGAGACCTACCGCCGCTGCGCGGAGGCGGCAGCCGCGCTCGGCATGGACGCGCTGACCGAGGTACACGACGAAACCGAGCTCTCCCGCGCGCTCGACCTGGGCGCGCGGATCGTGGGGGTCAACAACCGCGACCTCCGGACGCTGAAGGTCGACCTCGATACGACGCGGAAACTGGCGAAAAAAATTCCAGACGACCGCGTCGTCGTCTGCGAGTCCGGCATCCGCTCGCACGCAGACGTCGAAGCCCTGCGCGACCACACGGGCGCCTTCCTCGTCGGCGGCACGCTGATGAAAGCCCCCCGGCTCGACCTCGCCGTGCGCGAGCTCGTCTTCGGCCGCGTCAAGATCTGCGGCCTCCGCTCGCCGGACGACGCGCGATGCGCCTACGAGTCGGGCGCGACCTTCGGCGGTCTCATCTTCGCCGACGCCTCGCCGCGCCGCGTCGACGAAGCGTGTGCACAGGAAATCGCCGCCGCCGCACCCCTCCGGACGGTCGGCGTCTTCGTGAACGACGACCCGCAGCGAATCGCTCATCTCGTGCGCACGTTAGGTCTCGAAGCCGTCCAACTGCACGGTGACGAAAGCGAAACCGAGGTCGCAAATCTCAAAAAAATTCTCCCGGCGTCGTGCGAGGTCTGGAAGGCAGTCCGCATCGCGGACGGCATCCCGCATCTCTCGGATACCGCCGACCGCGTCCTGCTCGACACCTATGACACGGCGGTACGCGGTGGAACAGGGCGGTGTTTCGACTGGTCGCTCCTTGAACGCGACCTTGGAAAAGCCGAAAAAAATCGCGTCGTCCTCGCCGGCGGCATCGCCCCGGACAACGTCCGCGAAGCCGTTGCCCTCGGTTGCCACGCCGTCGACGTCAACTCCGGCGTCGAATGCGCGCCGGGCAAAAAAGACCCGGCAAAAATAAAAGCCCTCTTCGAGGCAATTCGATGAAAAAAACAGCGATTGAAAATCAGGACCGTGGGCTCTGCCCACACCCGGCAGGGAGCAGTGCCCCCTGCACCCCCAATATTTTTTCTTTGCGCGTACGCGCAAAGAAAAAGTTTGGAGGTCCAGGAGGTACGACCTCCTGGCGGGGTGTGGGGCAGAGCCCCACGGTCCTGATTTTCAATCGCTGAATTTTGTACAGGGAGTGTGATTGGTATGGAGATACGACATGGAGCGTTCGGTCGGTTTGGCGGGATGTTCGTCCCGGAGATTCTGGTGCCGACGTTGGAGCAGTTGGAGCGCGCGTTCGAGGACGCGTCGGCGGACGCGGCCTTTGCGGCGGAGTTGGACGGGTTGCTGCGGGAGTACGCGGGGCGCGAGACGCCGTTGTATCGCTGCCGCAACCTGACGGAGGGGACGAAGGCGACGATTTTTTTGAAGCGTGAGGACCTGTTGCACGGCGGCGCGCACAAGACGAACCAGGTGATCGGGCAGGCGCTGCTGGCGCGGCGGATGGGGAAGACGCGCCTGATCGCTGAGACCGGCGCGGGGCAGCACGGCGTCGCGACGGCGCTCGCGGGCGCGCTGTTCAAGATGAAGACGCGCGTCTACATGGGGTCGAAGGACATGGCCCGCCAGGCGCCGAACGTGTATCGGATGCGGCTGATGGGGACGGAGGTCGTGCCGGTCGAGACGGGGAGTTGCAGCCTGAAGGACGCGATCAACGAGGCGCTGCGCGACTGGTCGGAGAGCTACGAGAACACGCACTACCTGCTGGGGACCGTCGCCGGGCCGCACCCCTTCCCGACGATCGTGCGCGAGTTCCAGCGCGTCATCGGGCGCGAGGCTAAACGCCAGATGATCGAGGCGACGGGCCGCCTGCCGGACTACGCCGTCGCGTGCGTCGGCGGCGGGTCGAACGCGATCGGTCTCTTCGCCGACTTCATCGACGAGCCGGACGTGCGCCTCGTCGGCGTGGAGCCCGCGGGGCACGGCCTGCACACGGAGAAGCACGGCGCGACGCTCGAGAAGGGCCGCCCCGGCATTCTGCACGGCAGCTACAGCTACGTCCTGCAGGACGAGGACGGACAGATCGTCGAGTCGCACTCGGTGTCGGCGGGGCTGGACTACCCCGGCGTCGGCGCGCAGCACTCGCACCTGATGGAGACGGGGCGCGCGGAGTACGTCGGTATCACCGACGACGAGGCGCTTGCCGCCTTCGGCCTGCTTTCGCGGACGGAGGGCATCATCCCCGCGCTCGAGTCTGCGCACGCCCTCGCCCACGCGCTCAAGATCGCGCGCGACGCGACGCGCGAGACCGTGATCCTCGTGAACCTCTCGGGGCGCGGCGACAAGGACATCGAGCAGACGATGCCCTACACCAAGCTGGAGGTGAACGAATATGACCGCAAGATATAAAAGGATGTTCGACGCTTTGAAGCAGGAGGGGAGAGGCGCGTTCATTCCCTTCGTCATGCTCGGCGACCCCGACATGGCGGAGAGCCTCGCCATCCTGAAGACGCTCGCCGCGAGCGGCGCGGACGCGCTGGAGCTCGGCATCCCCTTCTCCGACCCGATCGCGGACGGCCCGACGATCCAGACCGCCGCCAACCGCGCGCTTGCGTCCGGCGCGACGCCGACGAAGTGCCTCGATCTGGTCGCCGCGTTCCGAAAGGAATACCCCGACCTCCCGATCGGCCTGCTCGTCTACGCGAACCTCGTCATCGGGCGCGGCATCGACGCGTTCTACGAGCACGCGGCGAAGTGCGGGGTCGACTCCGTCCTCGTCGCGGACGCCCCCACCGCGGAATCCGGCGATTTTCTCGCGGGCGCGCGTAAGCATGGCGTCGCCCCCGTCTACATCGTCCCGCCGAACGCGGACGAAGCGGCGATGAAAAAAATTTCCGAGATCTGCGAGGGCTACACCTACCTCCTGGGCCGCGCGGGCGTCACCGGCGCGGAGTCTGAGATGAACGCGCCGCTCGACGCCCGCGTGAAATACCTGGGCGAACAGGGCGCGCCGCCCGTCGTCGTCGGCTTCGGCATCTCCAGGCCGAACCACGTCGCCACCGCCATCCGCGCAGGCGCGGGCGGCGCGATCTCGGGATCGGCCACCGTCAGGATCGTCGAAAAAAATCTCGGCGACCGAAAGAAAATGCACCGGGAGCTTGCGGCCTTCGTCCAAAACATGTTGGCCGCGACGAAAGCGTAGCATTCCGCATCGCGCGCGCCCGGTTTCCATGTGAATATAGATTCACCCGAGTCCGCCGGAACGATCTTTGCCATAAAAAAACGGGGTTGCGCAAAAAATTGCGTCAACCCCGTTTTGTTTGTCGTGTGCTGGAAATTTATATTTTTTCTACGCGCCGAACAGTTCCTTCGTCTTTTTCGCCATTCTCTCGCCGTAGAGTTTGAACGTCTCCTCGCTCTTCTCGAGCTCGCTCCCCAGCGCGACGGGGCCCAAATGGATCGGGGGCGGGCCGAATGCGCCGCCGCCGGAGTAGGCGAGCATGCCCAGGACCATCATGTGGCTCAGGATGCTCTGGATGCCGATCTCCGCGCCGCCGTGCAGAAAATTCGCCGTCGCGAACGCGCCGCCGATCTTGCCGCCGAGGCCGAGTTTCATCGCGGGACCGTCGAGCCAGCTCTTCACCGCGCCCGCCATCGACGCAAGGTAGATCGGCGTCCCCAGCACGACGCAGCGGCTCTCCGCGACGAAAGTCTCGTCCACGTCGTCGAGCGGAAACGCCCGCGCCTCGACGCCGTCCACGGACGACATCGCATCCGCGATGACCCCCGCCATCTTCTTCGTATTGCCGCTCTTCGAATAGTACAGGACCGTCATTTTCACGATACGGATTCCTCCCGGTGGTGCGAATTTTTTGACCCTTCCAATGATACCCGATTACAGCCCCTTCTGCTCCGGCAGGTCGAAGCCGATGCCGAGGAAGTGGGCGTCGCCCATGAGGCTGATTCTGGCGGGCTGCCCAACGCGTAACTCGGCCACGGTCAGGCTGCAATTGGCGATCTGGAAGCGCCAGAAGCTCGAGAGCGGCGCGTCGAGAAAGTGGCAGAGCAACACTTTGATCACGGCGTCGTGCGACGCGACGAGGACGTCGCCGTCGTAGCGCGCGGAGATCTCATCCACGGCCTTGACCGCGCGGAGCTGGACGCTGCGCAGGGACTCGCCGCCGTCGCCGGGCATGATCACCGTGTGCGGCGACGTGTGCCAGAGGTCGATGATCCGCGGCCACTTCGCGCGGACTTCGTTTGCGAGCAACCCCTCCCAGTCGCCGTGGTTGATCTCGGTCAGCGCCTCCGTCGTCTCGAACGCCTCGCATCCCGCCGCTGCTGCGATCTTCTCCGCCGTCACGCGCGCGCGCTTCAAGGGGCTCGATACGACGGCGTCGAATTTGTGCCCGCGCAGAAAATCCGCGACCTTGTCCGCCTGCGAGAGGCCGTACTCCGTCAGGTCTGTGTCCTGCTGTCCCTGGAAGCGCCCTTCGCGGTTCCAGTCCGTCTCGCCGTGCCGTACGATAAACAGTCTCATTCTTTCGTCTCCCCGTTCAGTTTTACCGTCGTCGCCCAGATCATGTCGACGTCGTGCTCCAGCGTCGACATCAGCTCGTCCGACACCGTGCCGTCGATCTCCATCACCGCCAGCGCGAGCCCGCTCGTGTCCTTGCGGCCGAGGTTGAAGTTCGCGATGTTCACGTTGTTGTCGCCGAGCAACTTTCCGATCTTGCCGATGACGCCGGGGCGGTCGTGGTTCTGGAAGATCAGCATCTGCCCGTGGGGGACGAAGTCGACCCAGTAGTCGTTCATCTTGACGATGTGCTGCCGCCCCTCCTCGGTGATCGTGCCGGTCAGGGTCGCCGTCGCGTTCTGCGCCTCGATCGCGACGTCGATGACGTTGCGGTACGTGCGCGGCTCGCCGGTCGTCTCCTCGACCTCGATGCCCCGCTCGGCTGCCAGGATCGGCGCGATCATGTAGTTCGCGTCCGGGCCGTGCGTGACCTCGAGGAAGCCCTTGAGGGCCGCGACCGTGTAGGGGCGCAGTTTGTTGCCGGGGGTGTCGTCGTCGCAGAGGAAGGGGCCGCGCAGCGTGACCTTGCACTTGACCGCGGGGCCGCCGTCGTTTTCGATCAGCTTGGCGGCGAGGATGCCCATCTTGCGGGCGAGGCGGAGGAAATTTTTTTGCTTGTAGTTCAGGTGCTGCTCCATGAAGGGGAGGTTGACCGCGTGGTCGTACTCCTCGCCGCGGAGGGCGGAGAGGGCGTTCGAGACCGCGATCTTCGCGACCTCACCCTGCGCCTCGACGGTGTTCGCGCCGATGTGGGGGGTGAGGACGATCTTGTCTGTGAGGTCGTCCGCGAGCAGCGGGTGGTCCGCCGAGGGGGGCTCCTGCGTGAAGACGTCGAACGCTGCGCCCGCGAGTCGCCCGTCGCGCAGCGCCTGCGCGCAGGCCGCCTCGTCGACGATGCCGCCGCGCGCGCAGTTGACGAGGTATGCGCCGTGTTTGATCGCCCGCAGGGCTTTTTCGTTAATCATCCCGTGCGTCTCCTTCGTGATCGGCACGTGGACCGTGACGACGTCGGCGAGGGAGAGGCTGCCCATGAGGTCGGTGACCCGCTGCACGCCGAGCTCCTGCATTTTTTTCTCCGACACGTATGGGTCGTAAGCCATGACCTCCATGCCGAAGGCGCGGCACCTGGAGGCGACGCCCGAACCGATGCGGCCGAGGCCGATGACGAGCAATTTTTTGCCGCTCATCTGCCTGCCGGTGAAGCGCTTGCGGTCCCATTCGCCCATCTTGAGCGAGGCGTGCGCGTAGGGTGTGAGACGTATGACGGAGAGCATGAGGGCCATCGTCTGTTCGGTTGCGGCGAGCGTGTTGCCGGTCGGGGCGTTGATGACGATGATGCCCCGCTTGCTCGCCTCCTGAAGGTCGACGTTGTCGACGCCGACCCCCGCGCGTGCGATGACGCGGAGGTTCGTCCCCGCCTCGATCGCCGTCTTGTCCATCGGTGTGCCGCTCCGCGTGACGATGGCGTCGTATGCCGGCAGAATTTTGAGCAGTTCGTCGCGCGCGACGCCGATCTTGACGTCGAGCTGCACGTCCCCGGCGTCTTGAAGAATCTGGAGGCCGTCGTCGCCGAGGTGTTCGGTCACCAGGAATCTGAATTTTTTGTCCGTTTTTTGCCCGCTTCTTTCGTTCACCATCTCACTTGCCCTCCCAGATGTCGAATGCCGCTTTCATAAAGTCCCCGCTCTCGTTTCTCCGCTCTCCCATCGCTGCGAACAGGCTGCCCAGGATCGTCGCGATCTCCGGCCACCGGACGTCGTGGTAGTGGGCGAGCCGGAGAATTTTTCCCTTGAGCGCGCCCTGTCCGCCCGCGGGCTCGATTCCCATGGCGCGCAGGTTTTTCGCCACCCCTCCGATGCCGCCGCCCGGCAGCGAGAAGGCGGTCACACCGGGGGAGCGATACGCCGCGTCCCGGACGAGCAGTTCGAAACCGAGCGCTTCGAGCCCGGAGGCGATGGACCGCGCGGCGCGCTGCCGCAGGTCGAACCACTCCGGCTCCGCCAAGATCGCGTCCAGTGCCGCGTCGAGCGCGTAATAGAGCGAGACGGGGGGCGTGTAGGGGTTTTCGTGCGCGTCCGGTTTCATATATTTTTTTTGCAGCGCGAGGTCGAAGTAGTACGACGACGCGCCGTGCGTTTCGACGTGCTCCCAGCCGCGCGCGGAAAGCCAGACGAGGCCGAGGCCCGGGGGCGTCAGGAGGCCCTTCTGCGACGCCGTCGCAAGGCCGTCGACGCTCCACTCCTGCGGATGGCAGGGCATCGCGCCGACGGCGCTGACCCCGTCGACCAGCACGAACGGGCGGTTTTCTCCCTTTTTTTCATTTTTATCGGGCAGCGCCGCGACGATTTCGGCGATCGGGTTCAGGACGCCGGTCGAAGTCTCGTTCTGCGTCAGGAGGAGGACGTCGCAGGGGAATTTTTTCACCGCGTCCGCGACAATGGCGGGGGCGACGCCCGATCCCTGTTCGACGTCGACGTTCGTCATCTCCGCGCCCGTGCGCGCGACGATCTCGCGGAAGCGGTCGCCGAAGACGCCGCACGAGACGGAGAGGACCTTCGTCCCCGGCCGCGCGAAGTTCGCGGCGAGGCACTCGAGCGCCCCCGTGCCCGACGAGGGGAGCAGGACGACGGGTCCCGTCGAGCGGAGAAGCCGCTCCAGCTTCTTCTCGATCGCACCGAACAGTGCGTGGAAGTCCGCGCCCCTGTGCGAGATCATCGGACGGGCCATCGCAAGCGACGCATCCACGTCCACCGGAACGGGTCCGGGTGTCAAAAGATATCGGTTCATCACAACGCCTCCAATCGAAAAAATAAAAATGAAAAAAATAAAGGGAGCCGACCTCTCGTGTCGGCTCCCGTCTCTTATGCTCGAATCGATGTTCTGTGTCGAGTGGGAAGGTTACGGCTACGAAACGCGGGGTACCTTCCTCCGAGGCGGGAGACCGATCATACGCCATTTGGCTCCGGACGTGGATCCGGAGCGCATGGAGGAGGAACATCCTATGCCGTTGCCGTAGGCGGTGCAGATAACGGTGATCATAAAGCCCTTCCCCTCTCATACGGCGGATCGTCCGCGCTCGATTTGCAGAACATGTTCACTTATATCATTTTCGCTTTTATATGTCAATGCAATCGACGCGTTTCGCGATCTGCGGCGGTTTTTCAATACTTCGCAGAATCTATGCAAGAATCATATTGCGCTTTATCAATGTGAATCCAGTCGGTTTTATCCACTCCGCGATGGTTTGGAGATCCTGCCGCATACGGGTATGCGGATGCAATTTTTATCCATCGCTGCTGTTTCTGGACTATGGAGCGGATTTCTGTCGCAGCTTGCGACAGGTCATTGTCTTGGCTGAACAGCAACGCGACATCATACTTGTCCTCAATTGCCATCACAACAAGGTCGATCGCGATGCGCACATCGACGCCCTTCTCTCTTGCGACGCCGTTTGAATAACGCAGAGGAGTCGTGAAAAAGTGGACACGAGAATCTTTCGCCTTGTGGGCATTGAGTTTGTTTGCCCAAAATTTATGCCATTTCGGATTTATCGAGTGGTCGTGAATGCCGGTATAAATACGAATTCCACGAAGCCACCATTGATCTGGTGCGTGCGCCCGCACAATCATTTTCGAAAGCTCGATAGGGTCGAAATTTGGAAAACTGTAACCCCACGCATTTTTTGCACTCTGGAAAAGGTTTTGAGAATCGAAAAAAGCTACAACCCGTTTCTTTATTGGTTCGACACAAGTCACCCAAAGTTCCTCGCTTCCAAAAAAAAACCCGCTGAAAGAGTTGCTACGGAAACATTCCGTTCTTCCAGAGGGCAGCAAATTCATACGGTTATCGTATGCGCGAATATGATACCTTATCCGATGAACCATGTCAATTCGTAATTCGCGAGCGTGCAAAGTGCGCAACCCGGCCAACCCCCGTATTCTGTGCGCATCGCGCACACGCCGCGCATGCTACAATCGCGCCATGCGACGTACGTTGATCGGACTCAACCTCGCGATATTCGTCAACATGGTGGGCACCGGCATGGTCATGCCGCTCCAGCTTCGTTCAAGGGGGCGGATGCCGCAGTGGGGGACATCATGATCGAAAGTCCATTGCCCACCCTCACGCTGTCGCGAAAAAAATTTCGTAACGCCTCTCTGTGAACACCTCTTGCTTTGTTCGAAAATTTGCGTGCACTCATGCGGTCTTTTGTTGAAAAGTTCCTATTGACAAATGGGGGCGATGCTCAATAATAGAAAGTAAAATAAGTATCCGGGATCCCAAATACGGAATCCAAAATGAATATGCGTCTGGATGGTTATCGAGCGAAGATTTTTCGAAAGGGAGTGAGAGCATGGAGATCTTGAACGCGGCGGTGGCGGGTACGCTGGAGTCGAGCGACGTGCAGGTCTCGGTCGAGCCGGCCGAAAAGGGCGTTGCGCTCGATCTTTCGAGCAGCGTGATGGAGCAGTACGGAAGGCAGATCCGGGCGGTCGTCCTGGAGACGCTGGAGCGGCTGGGCGTCGCCTCCGCGCGCGTGCGCGTCGTGGACAAGGGGGCGCTTGACTGCACGATCCGCGCGCGGGTGGAGTGCGCGGTCTTTCGTGCGTGCGGCGCGGATGCGGCGGCGAAAAATATTCCGTGGGGAGGTGTCGTTCGGGAATGAGCGCGGAGAAAAGAAGCGAGAAAAACCGGCTGCGCCGGACGATGCTCTTCCTGAGCGCGCAGCGCCCGAGCCTCATGAAGGACGCGTATGTGTTCGGCCCCGACTCCGTCATCTTCGACCTCGAGGACGCGGTGGCGGAGAGCGAGAAGGACGCGGCGCGATTCTCCCTCTACCACATTCTGCGCCGGGTCGACTACGGAAACGTCGAGCGGATCGTGCGCATCAACGGCCTCGACACGCCGCACTGGCGCGAGGACGTGCGCGTCTGCGTCGCGGGTGGGGCGGACGGCATCCGCATCGCGAAGTGCGAGACGGCGGACGACGTCCGCGCGGTCGAGCGCGCGGTCTGTGAAGCGGAAGCTGAGTTCGGCGTCGGGCAGGGGCGGACGCTCCTCATGGCGGCGATCGAGAGCCCGCGCGGCGTGCTGAACGCGGTCCCGATCTGCGAGTCGTCCGAACGGCTCTTCGGCGTCGCGATCTCCGGCGGCGACTTCCGCAAGTGCATGCAGACGAAATATTATCCGAGCGGCGTCGAGATGCTCGTCGCGCGCGGGCAGATCCTGCTCGCGGCGCGCGCCGCGGGTGTGCAGTGCTTCGACACCGTCTTCACCGACCTGGACGACATGGAGGGCTTTCGTGCCGAGGTCGTGCAGAACAAGGAGATGGGCTTCGACGGCAAGTCCGTCGTCAACCCGCGGCAGATCGGGATCGTGCACGAAATTTTCACGCCGACCGCGCGGGAGATCCGCGAAGCGGAGCGCGTCGTCCGCGCGATCCGGGAGAACGCGGACAAAGGCGTCGGCATCTTCCAGCTCGACGGCAAGATGCTGGACGTCGCCTTTCTGCCGGGCGCGGAGCGCACGCTCGCGCTCGCCAAGGCGTCCGGCATGTACGAGGGGGACCTGTAGATGAAAAATTCCATAGGCAGAGAGATTCCGGACGAACTGCTCGCCGGCGGCAGAGAAATTTTTCGGGGGAACAACCACCGCGACGGCTACGGATATACGAAGGCGGGGCCGAAGGTCCGCGCCGCCGTGAAGCCGCAGGAGAGCAAGGTGGTGCCGACGCTGCGCGCGGCGATCGAGGCGTGCGGCCTCAGGAGCGGCATGACCGTTTCGTTCCACCATCACTTCCGCGACGGGGACTACGTCGTCAACATGGTGATGCGCGAGATCGAGGCGATGGGCATCCGCGACATCACGATCGCGGCGTCCTCCGTCGGCAGCGCGCACGATCCGGTCGCCGCGATGATCGAGTCGGGCGTCGTCACGGGCTTGCAGACGAGCGGCATCCGCGGCCGGATGGGCGAGGTCGTGTCGCACGGAAAACTTGCGACGCCCGCCGTGATCCGATCGCACGGCGGACGCGTCCGCGCGATCGAGATGGGCGAGGTGCACATCGACGTCGCCTTCATCGGTGCGCCGTCGTGCGACGAGTTCGGCAACGCGCGCGGCAAGGGAGGCAAGTCGGACTGCGGCGTGCTCTCGTACGCCATGGTCGACGCGAAGTACGCCGACCGCGTCGTCGTGATCACGGACACCCTCGTCCCCTTCCCGAATTTCCCGCCGAGCATCGAGTCCGTCGACGTGGACTGTGTCGTCGTCGTGGACGAGATCGGGAACGCGAAAAAGATTGCAAGCCAGGCGATCCGTATCTCGCAGGATCCGCGCGAGCTGAAGATGGCGTCCGACTGCGCGCGCGTCATGGCGGCGCTGCCGTACTTCAAGGACGGATTCTCGTTCCAGACCGGGGCGGGCGGACCGTCCTTGGCGGTCAACCGCTTCATCGAACCGGTCATGCGCGAGCGCGGAATCAAGATGAAGTGGGCGCTGGGCGGCATCACGAAGCCGACGGTCGAGCTGCTCGAGCGCGGGCTGATCGAATGCATCGTCGACACGCAGGATTTCGACACGGACGCGGTCGCCTCGGTGCACGAGAACCGCAATCACTACGAAATTTCGACGTCGCAGTACGCGAACCCGATGAACAAGGGTGCGTTCGTCAACAAGCTGGACTTCGCCATTCTGGCGGCGCTCGAGATCGACACGGATTTCAACGTCAACGTCGTGACGGGGTCGGACGGCGTGCTGCGCGGCGCGCCGGGCGGGCACCCGGACGCAAGCGCGGGGGCGAAGTGCACGATCATCGTGACGCCCCTCGTGCGCGGACGCATCCCGACGGTCTGCGACCGCGTCGTGACGGTCACGACGCCGGGCGAGTCCGTCGACGTGCTCGTCACGGACTACGGCATCGCCGTCAACCCGTCAAGGCCCGACATCGCGCGCGCGCTGGACGAGGCGCGCATCGCGCACACGACCATCGAGGCCCTGCGCGACCGCGCGTACGGCATGGTCGGCGTGCCGGACGAGATCGCGTTCGGCGACCACGTTGTCGCAATCGTCGAGGCGCGCGACGGAACGATCCTGGACGTCGTGTGGCAGGTCGAAGCGCACGACGCATAGGCAAAAATTTTTTTTCGGATTAAAAAATGCGGCTTCCTCCACGAGGGGGAGCCGCGTTTTTTATGATATAATTCGATTCAAACGAATCGAACGATTGGAGGTCGCAACCATGATCACATTGACGGCAAACGAAGCGAAGACCGGTTTCGGCGACATGCTCATGAAGGTCCAAAAAACCCCGGTACAGATCACGAAGAGCGGCAAGCCCGTCGCCGTCCTCCTCTCGCTGGAGGATTACGAGGCGGCGGAGGAAATGAAGCTGCGGGAGCTTAGAAAGATCATTGAAAACGGCGAGAGAGAGTTGGCAAATGGCGACTATACGGACGGCAAGACGTTTATGCGAGAGCTGATCGATGGAATTTGATCGTATGGCCGAATATACAATACTCGCCCAGGCACGGAAGCATATAAGCGGGATTCGAGATTATACGGTCGAGAACTGGGGTGGCGATCAGGCGAAAAATTATCTCGCTGAAATGAATGTCGTTTTCGACTTTCTGGCGCAAAACCCCGATGTCGGAGCGAACCGAAGCGACGACTTGAAACCTGGAATCATGAGCTTCGTGTATCGAAGCCACGTCATCTACTACAGAAAATCAAGGGCGAATATCGTCATCGTCGCGGTCTTGCATCAGAGTATGGTCCCACAAAAGCATCTTTTCGAAGTGGGCCCTTAGCGAACATACGTTCTTATTTTCTCCGCGTCGTCGTATAATGCCCGCATGAATGAATCGGCAAGAAAAAAATACGATCTGACGAGAGGCGGCATTCTCGATCGGCTGTTGCTCGTCGCGCTGCCGATCATCGGGACGCAGCTTGTGCAGATGAGCTACAACCTCACGGACATGTTCCTGCTGGGGCGCGTGGGGAGCGATGCGGTTGCCGCGAGCGGGTCCGCCGGGATGTTCATCTGGCTCTCGAACGGCCTGATGCTGCTTGGGCGGATGGGCGCGGAGATCGGCGTCGCGCAGAGCGTGGGGCGCGGCGACGTCGAGTCGGCGCGGCGATTTTCGCAGCACTCGCTGATCGTCGCACTGGTCGTCGGCTCGATCTACGCGCTGGTCTGTCTCTTTTTTTCGCACGACCTGATCGGTTTTTTCCGCATTCGGGAGGCGGAGGTGGCGGCGGATGCCGCGCGCTATCTTTCGATCGTGGCGGTCGCGATGCCTGGGGCCTTCGTCAACGCGTCCGTCGTCGGGACGTTCAACGGCTCGGGCAACTCGCGCATGCCGTTTTTCATCAATCTCACCGGCCTGGGGCTCAACATCCTGCTCGACCCGATCTTCATCTTCGTGCTCGGCATGGGCGTAGCGGGAGCGGCGATTGCGACCGCCATCGCGCAGACGTGCGTCTGCGTCCTGATGTTGCGCGCGCTCATCGGGCGGCGCGACCGCCCGTTCGAACGCTATGCCTTCTTCGAGCGGATGCAGGTGGCGCGCGTCCGGCAGATTTTGCGATGGAGCTTTCCGATCTGCACGGAGAGCGTCCTCTTCACATTTTTCTCGCTGTTCACGTCGCGGTTCGTGGCGTTGTTCGGCGCGGGGGCGATTGCGGTGTACCGGGTCGGCAGCCAGATCGAGTCGCTCAGTTGGCTGACGTGCATCGGTTTTTCGACAGCGATCACGGCCTTTGTCGGACAGAACTACGGTGCCGGTGAGTGGGGACGGATTCGTGATGGGGTCCGCGTGTCGTTTGCCGCCGTTTCGGCCTGGGGCGTCATGGTCACGCTCGTCCTGGCGTTTGCCGGTGGCGGGCTGTTCGCTTTTTTCCTCCCCGACGAGACGCTCACGGAGATGGGGCGGACGTTTCTGCGCATCCTCGCGTTCTGCCAGATCCTCGGTTGCCTCGAAGCGGCGTCGAGCGGTTCGTTCCGCGGGCTCGGAAAGACGCTGCCCCCTTCGCTGGTCAGCATCGCCTGCAACGGCCTGCGCGTGCCGCTCTCGTACGCGTTGTCGCAGACCGCGCTCGGCCTGAACGGCATTTGGATCGGCATGACGGTCGGCGCCGCGATGCGCGGGGTCTTGCTCACGCCCTGGCTCCTGCGGACGCTGCGGGATATCGTTGGAAAAAATTCATCGAAAGGGGTTATATAAATGAAACGGAGGGCAATCGTTGTCGCTGTGGTTTTCGCGTTGAATCTCGCACTCTTGGGCGGCGTCTGTGCCGGGGAGGGAATTGCGCGGGGGATCGCACCGCTCGTCGACATCGACCCGGAGGGCGGCGCGGACAGCTACGCCGGGAAAGGGGACAACCCCGCGTCGCGCTACTACGTCAACATGGACTTTTACAACGCGAAATCCGACGGGATGCTCGCGATCATCCCGCACTACCGGACATACCAGCAGACCGCCGAGTGGTCGTGCGGCAACGCGGTCGCGCTCGCGGCGCTGCACCACTTCGGCATCTCGAAATACAGCGAGTGGGACATCGCTGTGACGATGGGGAGTCACGCGGACGGCAACACGCCGGGTGCGTTGCCGGGGACGGCCTCGAAGTTCGGCGACTATGGCACCGACGTCGCGCAGATGACGCGCTTCTTCCGCCGCGTCGACGGGGTCGAGGTGCTCGAGACCAGTTATCGCGCCGTGTATACTCCTTCCGACCTGCTCACGGTCGGTGACGGCGTTCCCGAGAGCATGGCGGGCAACCTCCCCCCGACGTTTTCGGAAAAGAGCCTCTATACCTCCGAGAACGACGACGACAGCGAGGCATGGGTGGCGGACGCGAAGGACAGCTATTTCGTGCGTTGGCTCACGGGACATATCGAGCGCGGCAACGTCGTTATGGTCGAGTGGGCCGACTGGGACGGGCACTGGACGGCCATCGTCGGCTACGACAACAACGGAACGCCCGGTATCGGCGACGATATTCTCATTTTCGCCGACCCGTACGACACCTCCGACCACATGCAGGACGGTTACGCCGTCTTCCCGCTCGAGCGGTGGTTCCGTAACTGGAACGACCGGACCGTCGCGCGGAAGCCGTACCAGTTGCAACCCTACCTGGTGCTCGGCCGCGCACACTTGCCAAACGAAAGCGACTAGAACACCTCGCGACGCATACAACAAGCGGCGGTTCCGCCCACGAGGCGGGACCGCCGCTTTGTGTTGTGCCGAAATCAGGACGAGTCCAGAAAAACCGTCACGGCGAGCAGGTCGGCGCAGCCACCCGGGCTGATGTTTTTTAGGATGAAGTCGCGGTCCATCTCCGCCACGGCGTGCCTGCCCGCAGCCGTCGTCATGCCGCCCTTGGCAAGGACGTCCGCCGCGCGCTCGCGCACGTAGTGCGATGTCGCGAGGTTGTGGCGCGAGATGACGTTCGTGTCGTGAACGGCAACCATCAAATGCAGTAGTGTCTGTACGAGTACGTCGTTCTCCGGCGCGCCGTTTTTTTTCATCTCCCGATATGCGGGAAGCCCCACGCGCAGCACCGACGGAAAGCCGTCCTCCGCCTCGCCCCGCACGCCGCGGATGCCGTGCTCCAGAAAGACGCGCTCGCCCTTCGTGAGGATTTTTTTCCTCTCCAATGCGGCGTAGGCTTCGTCGCAGATTCCGGTGCACAGCTCGGCGGACATGCGGCAAATTTCCTCCGCTGATGTGTTGGCTGCGAGAGAGGCCCTGCCCGCCGCGCCGCAGACGAGGCCAAGCGAAAAGATCGCGCCCTTGTGCGTGTTGACGCCCCCGGTCGCCGCGAACATTTTTTTCTCCGCATCGAGCCCAGCCCGCTGTAAATGCCGAAACGCATCGCGCGCGAAAAGGGCGCGCGTCTCCGCGCCGATCTCCGCGAAATGCTCGAACGATTTTCGCAGCGCAGAGGCGGACGCCATGAATGTGAAAAAATCCATGTCGTCGTGCGCGCCGTTGTTGGCACGGTCGACGAGCCCCGGTTTCGGTGTCGCCGAGACTTCGCAGAGCATGGAAAAAAGCGCGCGGTCGCCGATTGCCTCGGCGTCGCCGCCGCCGGTAAAAATTTTTATCTCTTGCTCGTCCAACACCGATCCGCCCCCTCCGAAGTTCGTGCGTAATATATCATCATTCGCTCGCGCTTGCGTGTCGCTCGCGAAAAAATATGTCGTATTTCCGCTTTTGCATCTTGACAAAACGTCGCAGCGCTTCATAATAATTGATAATTGGTATACGGGATCCCAGATACGGAATCCAAAAACCACCGCAAGGGGGAGGCAGCATGGGCGATTTGCAGGCCATCGCACCGGCTCAATCGATTAGAGAGGTTGTTTACGATCAATTGAAGGGCGCCATTTTGTCCGGCACTTTCGGGGACGGCGAGCGATTGGTCGAGCACGACATCGCGGAGCGTTTGCAGGTGAGCCGCACGCCGGTGCGCGAGGCGCTGCGCCGCCTCGAATCGGAGGGGATCGTCGAGGCGCTGCCCAAGCAGGGGTTGGTCGTCAAAAACTATACGGACGAAGAGATCCGCGAGATCTATCTGATTCGCGAAGCGTTGGAGAGCCTTGCTGCAGAGTACGCGGCGAGGAACGCGACGGACGAGGATATCGCGGAGCTGGAACGCCTGGTGGACGAGATGGACCGCGCGCACATGGCGCCGGACGTCGGCAGCAGGGAGTCGATCGCGGCGCATCAGAATTTTTCCGAGGCGTACAACCGGGCTTCGCACATGCCGACGCTCGTCCATATGATCGAGTCCATAAAAGAGCAGCTCGCACGGTGCCGCACGGTCTCGCTGCGGCGTGGAGAGCGGCGCGCGGCGGCCCAGCGCGAGCACCGCGAACTGTTCGAGGCGCTGAAGCGGCGGGATGCGGAGATGGCGTCCGTCCTGACGAAGCGGCACCTGCAAAACGCCTCGGCGGCTTATTTCAAATCGGCAAAAGGTTCGGTAAAAGACTCGGCAGAAAACGATGGAGGTGAAAAAGCGGAATAGCGGGAGCGGGAACATCGTCAACATGCGCGCAAACGGCACCCGGCTGGTTCCGGGATGGAATGCACCACTTGTTTTTATCGTGAAAGGAGTCTTGTGTAATGCGTAAGATGGCACTGTTTCTCATGAGCATGGTTCTTCTGGCAATGGCTGCGGGCGTCGCGCTGGCGGCGGACTACCCGAGCAAGAACTTCGAGTGCATCGCCCCCGCGGGCCCCGGTGGCGGCTGGGACACGACGATGCGCATGGTCGCGAAGGTCCTCACCGAAAAGGGCCTCATCAAGACGGCGATGCCGGTCGTCAACAAGCCGGGCGGCGGCGGCGGCGTGGCTTTGACCTACATGCAGCGCAAGAAGGGCGATCCCTATTCGCTCATCGTCTACTCGCCCCCCCTCATCCTCATCAACCTCACGGGACAGAGCAAGCTCGGCTACAAAGACGTGACCCCGATCTCGATGCTGATCAACGACTTCGGCGCGTTCGCCGTTCCGAAAAACTCTCCCTATAACACGATCGACGAGCTCTTCGACGCCCTCAAGAAGGACCCGAAGAGCGTGAAGATCGGCGGCACGAGCTCGATGGGCAGCATGGACCACGTCCAGTTCATGGTCGCGGCAAAGGCGGCGGGCGTCAGTGACCTCACCGCCCTCCAGTACATCGCCTTCCAGGGCGGCGAAGGTCTGGCCTCTCTTATGGGCGCGCACATCGACGTTCTCTCGACCGGCATGGCCGAGCTCGTGGGGCCGAAGGAGTCCGGCGACATCAAGGTTCTCGCCGTGACCGCGCCGAAGCGCATCCCGACCGGCCCGCTCTCCGACGTCCCGACGCTCAAAGAGCGCGGCATCGACGCCGAGTACGTCAACTGGCGCGGCATCTTCGGCGCACCCGGCATGCCGGAGGCCGAGAAGAAGTTCATGGCGGACGCCCTGAAACAGATGGCGGAGACGCCCGAGTGGAAAGAAATCTGCGCCCGCAACGGATGGGTCGAGGCGTACATGACCCCGGACGAGTTCGGCGCGTTCTTGGACAAGGTCAACGAGGACAACAAAGTTGTCCTCGAGGAGCTCGGCCTGCTCCAGTAAAACATATTGCGGCGAAGCGGGGCGTGTGGTGCGAGATCAACCGCACGCCCCGCTCTTTTCAAGGAGGGAATGGATTTGAGACCAAACGCATGGGTCGGACTTGTGGCGATCGTATTCGGCGTCGCGTACGGCATACAGGCTTGGGGCCTGCCGAGGGCCCGCATCGGCAACCCGATGGCGCCCGTTTATTTTCCGCTGGGACTCGCCGTACTGATGGTGCTGCTCGGTGCAATCGTCTTCATCATCGAAGCCCGCAAGGGGTTGAACAGCGACGACAAGAGCAAACGCCCGAAGTTCCACTTTCAGAGTATGAAGCTGATCCTCTTCGTGATCGTGCTCTGTTTTCTCTACACGGCGCTCTTCGATCGCATCGGCTTTGTTTTTTCGACGATTCTCTTTCTGATGGCCATGCTGCTCGGGATCAACGGGGGAAGGGGCAAACTCGTGAAAAACACCGTCATCACGCTCGTCTTCTCGTTCGGCATGTGGTACATCTTCGTGAACATCTTCCAGATCAGTCTCCCCGCTTCGCCGCTGGGAATCTTCTAGGGAGGGGGATCTGACAATGGGCGAAATTTTTACGCATCTGCTCAACGGTTTCTCGGTGGCGATGACGCCGTACAACGTCCTCTGGCTCGTGCTCGGTTCCGCTCTTGGCACGGTGCTGGGGATGCTCCCCGGCCTCGGCCCCACTACCGGCATCGCGCTGCTCCTTCCGCTGACCTTCACCATGCCGCCCGCAACCGCGCTCATCGCGATGTCGGCGATTTACTATGGCGCGATGTTCGGCGGGTCGCGCAGCTCGATCCTGCTGAACGTCCCCGGCGACGGCGCGGCGGTGGCGAGCTGTTTCGACGGATACCCCATGGCACAGCAGGGGCGCGCGGAGGCGGCGCTCGCCATGTCGGCGATCGCGTCGTTCATCGGCGGCCTCATGGCGACGGTCGCGTTCGTCTTCATCGCGTTGCCGATGGCCCGGTTCGCGCTCAAGTTCGGCCCGGCGGAGTACTTCGTGCTGATGATCTTCGCGCTCGCCGCGACCGCCGCCATTTCGAAGGCGGCGCTGTTGAAGGGGCTCATCTCCCTCATCTTCGGTCTGATGCTGACGACCGTGGGGCTCGATTTCCAGGCGGGCACCGCCCGCTTCACGT
The DNA here is from genome assembly GCA_030266365.1 of Synergistaceae bacterium OttesenSCG-928-I11. GTDB lineage: Bacteria > Synergistota > Synergistia > Synergistales > Synergistaceae > JAJDHV01. The sequence continues at coordinate 33,685 of JAJDHV010000002.1, forward strand.
TCGGCATCGACGAGTTGCAGGGAGGCATCGACTTCGTCATTGTCATCATCGGCATCTTCGGCATCGGCGAGGTCTTCGAGAACCTCGAGCACATCGCGCGCGAAGTGGTGAAGCCGGTGCAGACGAAGTTCGGCAAAATATGGATCAGCATGGAGGACTGGAAGCGCTCCTTCTGGCCGATCCTCCGCGAGGCCCCGGTCGGATTTTTCATCGGCATCCTGCCCGGCGCGGGCGGCACCATCGCCGCGATGATGGCTTACAACAACGAGAAGCAGATCTCGAAGCGCAAGGACGAGTTCGGAAAGGGCGCGATCGAGGGGCTGGCGGCCCCCGAGTCGGCGAACAACGCCTGCTCGGTCGGCGCGATGATCCCGATGCTCACCTTGGGCGTCCCCGGCTCCGGCACGACGGCGATCATGCTCGGCGCGCTTTTGATCCTCGGCCTCCAGCCGGGCCCGCTCCTCTTCGAGCAGCACCCCGACATCGCCTGGGGCGTCATCGCGAGCATGTTCCTCGGCAACGTCGTCTGCGCGGTCATCAACATTCCGCTGGCAGGTCTGCTCGTCCGCGTCCTCTCCGTTCCGGGACGCATCCTCTACCCGCTGATCGTCGCGGTCGCGTTCCTCGGCGTCTACACGATCAACTTCGCCGCGATGGACTTCGTGCTACTGACGATTCTGGGTTTCATCGGCTACCTGATGAAAAAATTCAAGGTGCCGACCGCGCCGCTGATCCTCGCCTCCGTCGTCGGGCAGATGATGGAGCAGTCCTACCGGCAGTCGATGATGCTCTCGGACGGCTCGTTCGGCATCTTCTTCGGCTCCCCGATCTGCCTCGTCCTCTGGGTGCTCGCCATCGGCTCGCTCGTGTGGCCGTTCATCTCCGAGGCGCGCGCGGCAAAGAAGAAGGCAGCGTAATTCCCGACAACGAAAAAAACGCACAACGCATAAAAAAATCGCGATCGATCAGGTCGCGATTTTTTTATGCAAAAGGGGCGCACGGTTGCTCAATAATGCTTCACGCGGCCCGCCTCCTCGATGCGGCGGACGACGCGGCGGCCCTCCTCGGTCGAGAAATAGTCGAACGTCGTCGCCGGGACCAGGTGGCGCGCCTCTTCCACCCGGCCGTCGTGGATCAACTGCCGCACGTGCGACGCGCTCACCGGCACGCCGTCCAGCTCGAAGCGTGGGACGACGACGCATTCGACGCCCGCCCGCGGCAGGCGTTCTTTCATGATATCGTTGTAGATGCCCGTTACCCGACTGAACGGCTCGTCGCCGACGTAGCGCTTCGTCACACCTATGGCATGCGCGATGCGAGCGAAGAGCGAGACGTCGAGCGACGCCTGGGCACGGATGACCGACTCGCCCTCCTCCAGAAAGTACGACGGGAAGACGGCCTGCGAGATCATGTAGCTCGACGACGGGTGGAGCGACACGTTCGTCAGGTGCGCGGTGCCCGCCGCGACCAGCCTGAAACGATCCTCGAAGGGAAAGAACGACGCGTCCTCCGAGACGACGAAGAGATGAACATTGTCGTTTTCGCCCGCCGCCCGCTCCACCAGATGCAGGTGCCCCAGCGTGAAGGGGTTGCAGTTCATGACGAGCGCGGCACTCGTTCCGTCGCGCCGCTCTTCGGCGAGCGCCTCCAGGAACGACGAGAACCCGTCGCGCTTGTTTTCCATGAAGACGACGTCGTGTGTGTCCGCGATCTTGTAGAACCCCAAGTCGTGAAAAAAACGCGCCGTGTCGGGCTTCGTGTACAGAAAAAGATGGGCGTTGCCGTGCGCGATCTGCCTGCTCACCAGATGCGAGACGACGCGGTTCATCAACCCCTCGCCCTGGTGCGCGTCGTCCACCGCGAAACAGCGCAGCGTGTTCGCGAAGCACGCGCCCGTCGCGACGAGTTTTTCGTCCGCCTCACCCCGCTCGTCGTCGTACAGCCCGACGATGTAGTCGAGGTGCGCGTCCCGCCGAATCCCGTTGCGCGCCAGCAGCGCGTCCAGCTCCGCCACTGCCGCGCGGTCGTCCGGACGAATCTCCGAAAAGCGATACTCCCACACAAAAAAACCTCCCGTCTCGTTGCTACTTGGTGACATTATATCAGCCCTGAGCGGTGAAAAAACTCAAGACCGTGGGGCTTTGCCCCACACCCCGGAAGGGGTCGGCGACCCCTTCACCCCATACGAAAATCCAAAACAAAAAATTTTTGCGCGCCGCGCAAAAATTTTATTTTTGGTGTTTTATTAAGGGGGCGCAGGGGGCACTGCTCCCTGCCGGGTGTGGGCGGAGCCCACGGTCTCGATTTTCTTCACCGCTTGAGGCGTGATATAGTGTTGCAAGGGACGATACATATGGAGGTATTTATAAATGGAAGAGTTCATGTTCAGGGAAAATTTGAGCGCGATGGCGCGGGAGCGGTTGGGCGAGTCGGAGATCGCGGAGATGATCACGCTCGTTCTGGAGAACGGCGCGATCTCGTTCGGCGCGGGCGAGCCGTCGCACGACCTGTTCCCGAAGGAGGGCATTCGCGAGGCGTTTGTGGACGCGTTCGACGATCCGGATATCTGGGGATACTATCACGACAGTTATGGCGACACGGGCCTGCGCGCGTGGATCGCGGAGCGCATGGGATTGGACAGCATGGCGCCCGCTTGGGTCGCCCCGGAGCACGTGCTTCTGACGAACGGCGGGGGTGAGGCGGTCAGCCTTGTCTCGGAGGCCCTGATCGACGCGGGGTCGGTTGTTCTGGTCGAGAGCCCGACGTACACGGAGACGCTTTTGACATTCCGCAAGCAGGGGGCGGTCTGCGCGCTCGTGCCGTCGGACGACGACGGCCTGATCCCGGAGGAGATGGAGCGCATTCTTGCGAGGCTCCGCGCGCGGTTCCTCTACACGATCCCGAACTTCCAGAACCCGAGCGGGCGCACCTCGCCGGTCGAGCGGAGGAAAAAAATTCTCGAGATCGCCCGTCGGCACGACCTTGCCATCGTCGAGGACGATCCGTACCACTATCTCAGCTACGACGGCGCGGCTCCCGAGAGTTACCTGCGCCTCGCGGGCGACGACAAGCGCGTCATCCACTGCAACAGCTTTTCGAAGACGCTCGCGCCAGGCCTGCGCGTCGGCTGGGCAATCGTCCCGCCCGCGCTCGCATCGGTGTTCGAACCACTGCGCGTCAGCGCGGGGCTCGGTCGCCCTGCACTCGTGCAGAAGGCCGTTCACGCATATCTCGGCGGCATCGATTTCTCCATGCGCATTGCGGGTCTGTGCAGCGAGTACAAGCGGCGGCGCGACGTGATGCTCGAAATGATTGCCCGCCACCTGTCGCCGCTCGGCATCCGGACGAACGTGCCGAAAGGCGGATTTTTCATCTGGGCGCAGGTGCCCGCGGACACGCGCGAGGACTTCGACAGTGGGGCGTTCGCCAAACATGCGGTGACGGCGGAGAAGATCGGCGTCATCCCCGGGAACGCGTTCTATCCGGAGAAGACGCGCGAGGGTGCGCGCGCTTTCCGCCTCTCCTACGCGAAAATCAAGACCGACGACATGGAAGAAGGCGTTGCGCGGTTGGCTCGTGCGTGGAATGCTTTTGCCTGATCGTTTGCATACAGTGGAAACGGCGGAGAGAAAAAGTTTCGATATTCGAGGAAGTGGATCGCTTTTGGAAGGGTAAGTGGAAAAAATAGTGGTATAATTTTGCGCGAAGCGACAAAAACATACTATTTTTCCTGTTAGGGGGAGTTTCTTTACCATGTTCCGCAACTTCAAGATGAGCTTCAAGGTTCTGTTTCTCTCGGCAACGACGCTTCTTTTGCTGCTTCTGGTCGCTGGCATTGGCTACCGCTCGAACAAGCTGCTTCAGGCAGATTTACGCCTGATCTACACGAACTACGCGAGCCCTGCCATGGAGATGTCCGCCACCGACTCTCACGCGCGGGAGGTCCGGCAGACCGTCACCATGATGCTGATTTCGGACGACCCAAACGAGCTCCGGGACCTGAACGCCCGCCTCGCGACGTACAAAAAGCTGACGGAAGAGATGCTGGAGTCGTATCGAGCGGATAACCTCACCAGCGACAGAAGAAGAGGTGTTTTTGAAAGCATTCTGAAGGCGAAGGCAGGGCTCGACCGCTTCTACGGCGAAACCGCCACACTCGCGCTCGACGGGAGAAAGGACGAAGCCTACGCGCGCTTTATGGACCCGGAATCGCGCAAGGTGGAGACCGAGTTCTTCCATCTGATCGAAACCGAGGCGAATACGCTGACGAAACAGGCCGGCGAGCGGCAGCAGGAGGCGATCGACGACTCGAATCGCTCGATCACGATCTCGATGGTTGTCACACTGGTGGCGTTGATTGCCGGTGTCGCGGTGAGCATGCTGATCTCGCGTTCGATCACCAAGCCGCTCCAGAGTCTTCGCGCGGCGGTGGAGGTCTTCTCGAAGGGCGACCTCACCGTCGAGATCGAGAGCGCCGGCAAGGATGAAATTGCGGAGATGGGCGCGACCCTGGCGAATATGTCTATGGCGCTGAACCGGGCCATCGGCGCGTCAAACGATGCGAGCCGCAACATCAACGAGACAGCGCACGAGTTCTCCGCGATGGCGGAGGAGACGAACGCGTCGGTCGAAGAATTCCGCGCGAACGTCGACGAGATGGGCAGCAATCTGGACAGCCTGGCGTCCGCAAGCGAAGAAGTCAATGCCTCCGTGCAGGAGGTTGCGGCAGGCGCGCAGGCGACGGCGGAAAAGGGCACGGACATCGCCCGCAAGGTCGACGAGGCGATGACGGCAGGCGACGAGGGGATGGAGGCTGTACGCCAGGTTGTGCGCGGCGTCGGCGGTGTGGCGGAGAGTTCGACCGCTGCGACGAGCGCGGTCATGGCGTTGGGCGAACGCGCACGCCAGATTCAGAGCTTCGTGTCACAGATCGGCGGCATCGCGGACCAGACGAACCTCTTGGCGCTCAACGCTGCAATCGAGGCCGCGCGTGCAGGCGAGGCGGGCCGCGGGTTCGCGGTCGTCGCTGAAGAAGTCCGCAAGCTCGCCGAGGACAGCAACGTCGCGGCGAAGAACATTGAGGAGCTGGCGAACACGATCACGGGTGATCTGGACATGATCGTCGACGCGTCACAGAGCAACGCGAAGGAGTCGACGGCGGCGCAGGAACTGTCCGCCAACACGGAAGCAGCGATTTCGCGCATGATCGGTTTCCTGCACGAGATTTCTGCGTCGACGCAGGACTTGGCCGCAGTGTCCGAGCAGCAGGCGGCGTCGAGCGAGGAGATCGCGGAGACGATCCAGAACATGGCGACGAAGATCGGCCGCACGGCGGAGGCGGGTGAGAACATCCGCACGAGCGTGACGGAGGTCGCAGCCGCCGCCGAGCGCGTCGCGCAGGGCGCAGAGAGCCTGTCAAGTCTTTCCGGCGATTTGCAGGAGGAATTGTCGTTCTTCCAACTGATGGACGAAAAATCGAGTGCGAAGATGCGGGCACTTCCCGCGAGGTAATACAAGGTAAAACGAAATCGCGTAAACAACGAGGAGCCGGTCGACCGGCTCCTCGTTGTTTACGGTGCCTTTTGTTGTGTCGTCGACATTTTCAAACGCGCCTTCATTGACGATCGTTGCGTTGACGGTATCCCCCCTGCAAGATACGTATTAAAGGCGCTCTTTTGTTTTCGCCTATATCGTATCAAGCAGGGGGGACGCAGGGGTGTCCGGGTGAAAAAGTTTACGGTTGGCGGGGAATATTTCGTGGCTCCCTAATAATAATGAAGCTCTGTCGTTACGCCGGGGAAAATCTTGATGAAACAGGATACTCCGGCGCTTTTGAATCGGTTGACATATTCCGCTGCGATCCCCTTCACCTTCAAAACGTTATCGGTGGTCGGGTAGCATTCGAGCGACATTACGTACGAGCTCTCCCTTTGAATTTCTCCGGTCTCCGGGTTTTGCCACTGTCCCGCGCCATCGAAAACAGTCGTCCCGGTGGGGAATTTCGGGACAATAACCTTCGCGATGAACTCATCCATCATCGCACGCGTTACGACCGACTCTCCCTTGCCTCCGCCGAAGTGGAAAACATAGCTTGTAAGGTTTTCCGTCTTGAATACGGAGGGAGCTTTTTTCTCTGTCGCAAATGCGCACGACGACATGAAAGCGAGAACCAACAGAGCGACAAAAAAGAACTTCTTAGACATTAACATACCTCCCGAATTTAACGGGACGCCGCAGCGTCCCGGTCTTCATAAAATTTTCGACACACTCCGCCATGTTATCGGCAATTTATTTTCCCTTCACGCTCATTTACAAATTCGACAGAGTAATACCGCGTTTTGCAGCTTCGTCCTTTATAAGCACACCAACGTCGATATAACCTCGGGAAGCGCGGGCAAGAGGGCGTCTAGAATGTTGTCGGCATACGGTTCAAAAGCGCCAATCAGAGACGAAGTGACTATTTCCCCATCAAGCAGCTTCGGCGGCATTTTTGTCTTTGCGAGCGCTACTATTTTTTCGTATCAATGCTTTCAATCGATGCCGAGATATTCAGCATTTTCCCAGTCTCCTTAATATTTACATCAGTCAATTCGATACCGTAAGTTTCAGCAAATTTTTCCAGCTTCCAAGCCAGAATCGTCTTTACCCCAAGCCAATTCAATGCGGACGCTCTTATATTTATGCCAAACAACCTAAAGTCGCCTATCGTCAAAACAATATCCGCGCAAGTTGTCAGTGCTCAATCACCTCCTAAAAGACTTCCTTTTTTGCGCAAAATTAGGTGCGCTTATGCCCTCGCAAAAACCGACGGTATTGCCTCACAACAACTTCGCGTCGAAATTAAGTTGATGGAATGTCACACGCCTCAATTGACTCTAACTGTTGCTTTGACAAGCTCCTGCTGTGTTCATTCAAGCGTACTGATTGATTCATGATAATGTCATCGAATAGATTGCATACGCATTCTAGTTGTTGAATCAGACATGCATATGTCCATGCAAAAACACAATGATAGGAGGATCTGCAAAACAACATAATTATATAGTTGCAAGAAATTTAAAGCAATCATTCATTTGCTCTTCGCGTTATGCCATTCGACAACCGTGTGCCGATCTTTTCATAATCTTTTGCCCCCGCCCCATTGTGGGAACATTGAACCGCGGCAGCTTCGGTAACGTTGAGAGAGCCCCCCCTGCTTTGAAGCCATTGTGAACGCAGCAAAAACGCCCGGTACTCGAAAAAAATTTCGAGTACCGGGCGTTTGTCGATTGCGGAAAAATTCAAATCAATGCTTACGCTCCGCCGAGATAGGCCTCCTTGACCTTCGGGTTCTCCAGCAGTTCCGCGCCCGTGCCTTCGAGCGTGATGTCGCCCGTCTCCAGGACGTAGGCCTTGTGCGCGATGCGGAGGGCGGCGAACGCGTTCTGTTCGACGAGCAGGATCGTGCGTCCCTCGCGGTTGATCGTCTGGATGATTCGGAAGACCTCCTCGACCAGGATGGGTGCCAAGCCCAGCGACGGCTCGTCGAGCATCAGGAGGTCGGGGCGGCTCATCATCGCGCGCGCGACGGCGAGCATCTGCTGCTCGCCCCCGGAGAGTGTGCCGCCCTTCTGCGCCCGCCGCTCTCGGAGGCGTGGAAAAAGCGAGTAGCCGTATTCCATGTTCTCCGCGATTTCTTTTTTGTCGCTGCGCGTGTACGCGCCGAGCAGCAGGTTCTCCTCGACCGTGAGGTGGGGGAGGATGCGCCGCCCCTCGGGGCTCAGCGCGATGCCGAGTTTCACCATGACCTCCGGTTGTTTCCCTGCGAGCTGCACGGTTTTGCCGCCCGCGTCCGTGTACTCGATCGATCCCTTGCAGCCCTTGACGAGGCCGGCGATCGCGCGGATCGTGCTGCTCTTGCCCGCACCGTTCGCCCCGATCAGGGTGACGATCTCGCCGCGCCGGATCGACAGGTTCACGCCATGCACGGCGTGGATACCGCCGTACCAGACGTTCAGGTCCCGAATCTCAAGCATGGGCCGCCTCCTTTCCGAGGTACGCCTCGATGACGCGCGGGTCGGACTTGATCTGGTCCGGGTTGCCCTGCGCGATGAGCGTCCCCTGGTCCAGGACCCAGATGTGTTCGCAGACGCCCATGACGACCTTCATGTCGTGCTCGATCAGCAGGATCGTCAGGTCGAAGTCGTCGCGCAACTGCCGGATGAAGGCGAGCAGCCTGGCCGACTCCTGTGGGTTCATGCCCGCCGCCGGCTCGTCCAGCAACAGGAATTCCGGCTTCGTCGCGAGCGCGCGAGCGATCTCGAGCCGTCGCTGTGCGCCGTAGGGGAGGCTCGACGCCGGGGCATGCGCGTATTCGGCGAGCCCGAGGCGTTCGAGCAGCGTCATGGAATTTTTCAGAATTTCCGCCTGCTCCGCCTCCGCCGCGCGGAAGACGTATGGCACGAGGTTCATCCACCAGCGGCCCTTCTGCCGCACGTACGAGCCGACCATGACGTTCTCGAGCGCCGTCTCGTTTGCAAAGAGGCGGATGTTCTGGAACGTGCGGGCGAGTCCCGCCGCGCAGACCCTGTGCGGCGGCAGGCCCGTGATTGTTTCCGTGTGTCCGTTGCGGTGCGTGAATTCGACGCAGCCTTCGCTCGGCTGATAGAAGCCGGTGATGACGTTGAAGGCGGATGTCTTGCCCGCGCCGTTCGGTCCGATCAGGCCGACGATGCTTCCCATCGGGATCTCCATCGAGAGGCCGTTGACGGCGACGAGGCCGCCGAAGCGCAGCGTGACGGCGTTTACCGTCAATGCGTACTGCGTCATTTCGCCGCACCTCCCCGTTTCCTGCCCAGCCCCAACAGCCATGACCAGGAAAACTCGCGCATCCCCATGATCCCTTCGCGCCGGAAGATGATGACCGCGATCAGAAGCAGCGAGAAGATAACCATGCGCATACCGGGGATGCCGGGGATCTCGAACGTCCCGATCGTGACCGGGTTCTCGACGATGCGCAGCCATTCGAGCATCGTCGTGACGAGGATCGAGCCGACGATGCTCCCCGTGATCGAGCCCAGCCCGCCGACGACCACGATCATCAACAGGCTGTACGTCTGCGTGATCATGAACATCTTCGGGTCGATCGTCGTGATCAGGTTGCCCATGAGCGCGCCGCCGACTCCGCCGCCGAAGCAGCCGAGCGTGAAGGCCAAGACGCGCATTTTGAACGTGTCGATCCCCATTGTGCGCGCCGCGATCTCGTCGTCGCGCACGGCACGCAGGACGTTGCCGAAGTTGCTTCGCATCAGGCGCACCATGCAGAGCAGGAAGATCGCGAGGCAGCCGTAGCTCATCCAGAGCGTCGTGTGCGAGGGGATGCCCTTCAGCCCCAGAGAGCCGTTCGTGATCGGTGTGAAATTCGTAATCAGGATGCGGATGATCTCGGAGAAGCCGAGCGTCGCGATCCCGAGGTAATCTCCGCCCAGCCTCAGGATGGGCAGCGAAATCAGCCAGCCGAAGAACGCCGCAATCACGCCCGCAGCCAAGAGGGAGGCGATGAACGGCGTGTGGATATTGGCGAGCCACGGCGCGATCGGTTCCAGGATCCACATTTGCACTTTTTGTTCCGGTGTCAGAACCAGCAACGCCGAGACGTATGCCCCGATCGCCATGAACCCCGCATGCCCCAGCGAGAACATGCCCGTCATGCCGTAGATCAGGTTCAGCGACAGCCCCAAAATCGCGTTGATCGCGATGAGGTTGATGATCCGCAATTTATATCCATCGAGATTGTTCGGCACCCACCAGAGAAAGACGCAGAACAATCCCACGGAAACCAGCGTCAGCGCGTTGTCGCGTGTCCTCGTGTCTTGTGCCGCGATCATATCTTGTCCTCCAGTTTCTCGCCCATCAGCCCCGTCGGCTTTGCCAACAGGATCACGATGAGCAGGACGAACGCGAACGCGTCCTTATACCCCGACAGCTTCGGGAAGAACGCGACCGACATGATCTCGACAAAGCCGAGCGCCAGCCCCCCGAGCATCGCCCCGGGAATCGAGCCGATGCCGCCGAAGACCGCCGCGATGAACGCCTTGAACCCCGGAATGATCCCCATAAACGGCTCCACCCTCGGGTACCGCAGCGCCCACATGATGCCCGCCACCGCGGCGAGCGCCGATCCGATGGCAAACGTCAGTGCGATGATCCGGTCCACCGACACCCCCATCAGCCGCGTCGTCTCGATGTCGTGCGAGATCGACCGCATCGCGAGCCCCGGTTTCGTCTTATACACGACCCACAACAGTCCCGACACCAGAACGAACGAGATCGCCGGCACCATCAGTCCCAGCGGCACAAGCCGCACGCCTCCCACCGAGAACGCCTTCATCAGCATCGGCGGCTGCACGACTGGGCGCGGCATGCCCGTAAAGACCACCACCGCCAGATTTTCTATGAAAAACGACACGCCGATCGCGCTGATCAGCGCCGAGATTCTCGGCGCGCTGCGCAGCGGCCGGTACGCCACACGATCCACCAACAGCCCGCAGAGCGTGGCGCCCAAAATCGCGATCCCCACGCCCACCGCCCACGGCATCTTGTACATCACCGTCGAGAAAAATACAAAATATGCCCCCAGCATGAAAATATCGCCGTGGGCAAAGTTGATCAATCGCAAAATTCCATAAACCATCGTATACCCGATGGCAATCAAGCCGTACAACGAGCCAAGCCCCAACGCGTTGATAAAATGCTGCACAAACATATTCAACGTCAACGCAGATACCTCCTAAAGAAAAGCAAAACCTTGGGCTCCGCCCAAACCCGGCAGGGGACAGCGTCCCCTTGACCCCCATACGGGAATTTTTCTGTTCGCGCATTTGCGCGAACAGAAAAATTCCGGATAGGGGTCAAGGGGGCGCTGTCCCCTTGCGGGGTTTGGGGCGGAGCCCCAAGGTCTGGCTTTTGATTTACGGTGTTACGGTGCCGATGAACTGTTTCTTGCCGTCGCGGATTTCGACGATGCCGAGTTCTTTTTCGGCGTCATGGGTTGCGTTGAGCGTCGTCATACCGGTAACGGTCGGGACGTCCTTCGTCTGCTCGAGGGCGTCGCGGATGGCCTTGGGATCTGCGCTGCCGGCGCGCTTGATGGCGTCGACGATGAGGATGTAGCTGTCATAGCCGAGAGCGGCGTTGACGTTGGGCTCTTTGCCCGGGAATGCTTTCTTCCAGTTTTCGGTGAATTTCTGTGCGACCGGGTTCATGTTCGGCATGCTGGGGTCGTAGGCGAAGGTGGTGTGGAGGAAGCCCTCGACCGCGTCGCCGCCCAGGGTGACGACCTCGGGGTTATCCATGGCGTCGCCGCCCATGAAGCGGAACTCGGCGCCCAGCTCTTTCGCCTGTTTCAGGACGATCGCGCCCTCGGCGAAGTAGGCGGGGAGGAAGACGATGTCGGGCTTCTTGGAGATGAGCTCGGTGAGCTGTGCGGTGAAGTCCTGGTCGCCGGACTGGTACTTCATCTCGGAGACGATCTCGCCGCCGAGCTTGGTGAAGTTCTGTTTGAAGAAGTTGCCGAGGCCGACGCTGTAGTCGTTGGCGACATCGATGAGGAGGGCTGCCTTCTTGAAGCCGAGGTCACGGTAGGCGTACGCGGCAGCGCCCGCGCCCTGGAAGGGGTCGATGAAACAGGCGCGGAAGTAGTACTGCTTGCCCTGGGTGACGAGGGGGTTGGTGCAGCTCGTGCCCATGACGGGGACGCCCGCCTTTTCGGCGACTTCGCCGCCCGCCATCGCGAGGGAGGAGCCGTAGGTGCCGATGATGGCGTTGACCTTGTCGCGCTCGATGAGGCGGGTCACGGCGTTTGCGGCCTCGACCTTGTCGGACTTGTTGTCGACGATGACGAGTTCGATCTTCTTGCCGAGAACTTCGGGGATTTCCTTCTGGGCGAGCTGCGTGCCCTCGAGCTCGAGCTGTCCGCCGAACGCGTTCTGTCCGGTGAGACAGTTGAAGACGCCGATCTTGATGACGTCGTCCGCCGCGAACGCGGCGCCTGTTGCCATGAGACAAACCACGAGAGCCAGTACCAACTTGCGCATTGCCTACCACTCCTTGAGAAAATTTTTTGTTACCGTGACGTCACAACATTCTAAAACATGTTTGTGACAACGCGTAACAGTATAGCGCAATTTTTCCCCATTTTCACCCGCTTGTGCTACACTCCTCTGATCGATTTTTCGAAATATCCTGGGCGAAGGGGTTTGTACGATGTCAGTCTCGGAGAAAAATAAAAAAAATACCCGTCGCGACATGGTGGTGCTTTTGTTCATCCTGTTGCTGGCGGGATATTTTTACAATTGCGCCCAGCGGATTTCTGCGGGGGTCGTGCTGCCGCACCTGGCAGCGAAGTACGGTTTTTCTGCCGCGCTCGTCGGGTTTTTGTCGAGCCTTTTTTTCTACTCCTACGGGTTTTTGCAGAACATCTGGGGGGCGGTGGGGGACCGGATCGGGCCGGTGAAATCCTGCGCCGTTGGGCTTGCGGTCGCGGGGATCGGTTCGTCGATCATGCTCTTTTCGCACGACCCGTTCTTCATCGGTTTGTCCCGGCTTGTCACGGGCGTCGGGCTTGCCGCGATTTTCACGGGGATCTATCTGTACGCGGCGCTCGCGTTTCCACCCGACCAATATCCGTTCTGGGTGGGGCTCATTCTGGTCGTCGGCAACCTCGGGACCGTCGCCGCGATCGGCCCGCTCGGCGCGCTGATGGACCGACTGGGGACAGACGGGCTCTATGTCTTGCTCACGCTCTGGGGGGTGGGGATCGCAGCAGTGCTCTGGTGCCTGCGGAATTACGCGCCCTCCGGCGCGGAGCCCGTGGAAAAGGGCGCGAAGGGCGGCTTTCTGGCCGGCACGGCGCGTGACGCCCTGCTCGGCTTCCGGCTTCTGCGGGAGAACCGCGCGCTCTTTGTCATAACACTCCTTTGGGTTACGACGTCGATGGCCATGCAGACGCTCCAGGCGCTCTGGGCCGTCACATGGATGACGGTTTCGAGTGGTATTTCGGTCGAGGAAGCGCGATTCTGGGCGACGTTCATTTCGATCGGCCTCGTTGTCGGTTCGCCGATCGGTGCGCGGGTGACGGTTCGGTCGAAAGGGGGACGGCGCGACATCCTGTGGACGATGTTGTTGATCTCGCTCTCGTGGGCGCTCTACCTCGTCGGCGCGTGGCTTGGGCTTTCGGGGCGCGCGATGGGGGCTCTCGGTTTTACCGTTGGCGTGACGTCCAGTGTGGGCATGGTCTATTGCAGCAGCACCGTCAAATCGATGGTGCATCTCTCGCGCGCGGGGCTCGCGATCGGGACGGGCAACATGCTGATCTACGTCGCGGTCATCTTTTGCCAGTGGGGCTCCGGCCTGATCATAAACAAATTCCCCGGCGACGCGCCGGGGAATTATCTGAACGAGGGCTATCTGATCGGGTTCGGTCTGATTGTCCTCTGTGTGTGGCTCTCTCTTTTCGCGATCTTTAGCGTCCGTTCGTTCGAATCACGCGATGTATAGCTGACGCGCGATCTTCGTGCACATCTCCTGGATGTGTGGGATGAGGGCCGCCACCTTGTCGTCGTCGAAGCGGGTCGAGGGGCCTGCGATCGACATGCAGAGCGGCGCGCGCTTCTCGCGGTTGAAGATCGGGACGGCCAGGGACAGGATGCCGTCCTCGCGCTCGCCCCTGCTGATGGCGTAGTCCCGGCTGCGGATCTCCGTCAGGTCCTCCAGGAATTTTTTTCTGTCCGTCAACGTCCCGTCCGTGATTTTTTTTAGCTTCGCCGCCTCGCGCTCGATGACGGCCTCGTCCTCGTAGGCGAGCATGACCTTGCCGCCCGCCCCCGCCCACAGGGGGAAGTGGTCGCCGACGCGCACGACGCAGCGCATGGTGAGCAGGCTGGGGACGTGCTCGTAGCAGACGCGGAATTCGCCTTCGAGGCCGTAGAGCGAGACGGCCTCTTTCGTCTCGTCGCGCAGGTCGCTCATGTACGGGTGGGCGATCTGCTGCGGTTTGAAATGCGCGCGCGCGACCGCGCCGATAAGATACGCCTCGTTGCCGAGCGAGTAGCTGCGGTCGCCGTTTCGCTTGAGCAAGCCCAGGGAGACGAGCGTCGTCAAAAGACGGAGCGTCGTCGTCACCGGCAGGCCAATCTGCTCGGTGATCGTCGTCAGGTTCAGGTGATAATCGTCCAGGCTGAAACACTTCAATATCGCGAACGCCCGCTCCACGGAGCGCACGGAATCCTCTTTCATGACCAAAACCTCTTTCTTTTATGCTGTTATGCGGAAATTTCATCCAACATGCGGATCATTTTAGATCGAATGTGGAAAAAAAGCAAGGATATTCGAACGGGATATTTCATGCATCGCGCATACGACATGCGGCAATTCTTCGAACGGCGCAACGTCGCTCGAAGAATTGCCGCATATGGTTGTCGGAAATAAAATCGTCTGCCCGTTATCGCTGCGTGTGCGATTTTTCGTCCAGGTCGAGTTCCTCCCGGATGCGCAGGATGCGCATCATTCGGGCGACGGCGTCGATCTGCGCGCGTGTGAGCTGGAAGTGGTGCTCCTGTCCTTCGCCGCGGAAGCAGACGAAGACGTTTTGTCCGTTTCCGATGTGCCGGAGGGTGTCCAGATGGTTGTCGATGGGGAGGTCGACGAATTCATGCGTCTCCCCGATGTAGTCCAGGTATCGCTGGTTGAGGTCGTTGTATTGAATGTCGATGCCGTAGACCACTCCGTCGACGTCGACGATGATGCGGTTCGCGAACACGGGGATCTCGCGGATGTAACCCGCCAGCAGCCTGCCCCAGATCGTGCCGCCTTTCGCGCCGAGATATACGTAGAAATTGGCGGTCATGAGGGCGCTCGGCGTCGTCCTGTCATAGATCCACTGTACGCTGCCGTCGCCCGTCTCCTCGACGCGCGACGCGGTTCCCTCCATCAGGAGGCTCAGTTCGTCCGTGAGCAGCATGCGCCGCTGCGGCAGCATGTCCGGGGAGGGGAGGGGTTCCTCGATCTCGAACGACGGGACGTAGTAATCCTTGCCGAGGTCCGCCGAGAGAGCGGCGTCATCTGTTCCTGCCTCCGGTGTTTTTTTGATTTCGACATTCAGGAGAAAGACGAGGACGGAGACCGCGGAGAGAATAAGCAACAACAGCATCACCGCCAGGGTGATCAGACGTTTTCTGCCGTCGGTTCCTTCCTTGTTTTTGACCTCCTCGTCCATGTGCAGGCCTCCCAGGATAAACGGACTGTGACGCGACTCATTATACCAGTATACCAGTTTTGTCGAAGTCGTCCCTCACTTCACGAGTGCGTCGGTGAGATTTTTTTCGAGCTTTCCCCCGAGTTTCTGATAGATCACGGCTGTCGAAGGTGTTGCGCCCTCCTCGGTCGGTGGGGTTGTCGAGAGGGAGACCAGAAATTTTTTCGCCGCCCAGTTGTCGGTGTACCCAACGTCGAAATTTTCGTAGTCCGGTTTGCCGTATTTCGACACGAGCGCTGCCTTCAGGTCGTAGTAAATTTTATAGTCGCGGTCGACCGGGTACGAGACGCGGATGCAGTTGGCACGCCCTTCGTCGAGTTCGACCGTCACGTCGGCGGGGTAGCCGAACGTCTCCCGCGCCGCGCAGAGGATATTCGTCTCGCTCGTGCGCTCGAACGGTGCGCCCGCTTGCGTCAGGCTCTTTTCGACGTGCGCTGCCGTGTCGCCGAGACGAAAGCCGAACGTCTCCCGCAGGTCCGACGCGACGCGGGCGTTCTTGAGCGGCGGCGGCAGCGTCCAGGCACAGTGTTTGCAGGGGCGGCTCGGCTTGATGCGGATGTTTCTCCCGCACGACGGGCAGGGCTCCAACGGCGGCGCGAGCAGGATGTGCAAAAGCGCAAACGGTCCCAGGATCGCGCCGTAGAGACACCACGCGGGCCAGAAGCGGCGTTTCCGCGCGGCAGCCTTGCCGGTAAGCGCGCTGAAGACGCCTAGGGAGATGACGACCGCTGCTGCAATGTCGATCATCGTCTCGCCGTGACCGGTCCGTTTTTTTCTCTTCGCATCATGAGATCGCTCCGTCGTAAAAAAATCGGCATCGACCCGATCGCATGCCGGGGCGATGCCGTAAGGTGTCTTCGATGTCGATCGGGCAACGCCGAGCCCCGGCGCTTACCTGCCGCAGGCGGCGTCGGCCGTGTGCGGCGCGCGCGCGTCGTCCGGGAACTCCGCAAGCCTGCGCGCGGCGTGCGCCGCGTACGGCAGCGACAGCAGCAGGTTGAGCATCGCGGCGTAGAGCAGGCAGAGCAGGACGACCGCGAGGTACGGGCCCCATGTGGCGGGGTTCGCGATGTCGCCGAGCATCGCAATCGTCGCGGAGATCGAGGCGAAGAGCGCGAAGAGCCACGTCGCCCTGCCGTAACTGCGAAAGAATGCGACCGACGCCCGCAGCTCCGCCGCGGTTGCGTCCGGATCCCCGGGTGCGCGGAAGGCGCGCGCCACGCCGCCGAAGCCGTACAGGGCGCTCTGGTAGAGGAACGGAAAGACGAGCACGACCATGAGGCTGGGCACGTCCACGAAATAGGCGAATCGGCCCCCCATCGTGACGATCAGCCCGATGAAACACGCGGCAGCCACGATCGCTGCCGTCAATATTTTTTGCGTTCGCATGGAAAAACCTCCTTCAATATTGCATCGAAATGTAATGGGTCTCGTGAGTCTTTCGGTTCATGTTGCTCGGGCGTATGAACTAGGAATATTGTAACTCCGATTTTGTAAAGGTCAATGTCGAATGGCGCAATGTCGGCGCGTGGCCGCCGGTTCTGATATAATCCGCCCAGAGGATGCGCCCGGCTCTTCGTTCGTTCGCCGGGGCTTCGACTTGGAGGATCGCATGGCTGGGGAAAAATTTTTTCGAAAAAAACTTGCGGCGAAAAAAATCCGCGCCGCGGCGAAGAAGGAGCAGAACCGAATCCGCCGCCTCATCAAGAAGCTGGAGGAGGGGTTGATTCTGCTCGACTTCCTGATTTCCTCGCGCTTCGCGGACGAACCGCGCTTTGCCGACGTGAGTTTCCTTCCCTGGGAGAGCCCGGATTTTCTCTTGCAGGCGCGAAAGAAAAAAATCGGCGTCGAGCTGACGCGCGCCGTGAAGAAAAAGGACGCGCCGCCCTGCCCGGGGGAGGAGGCGCTCGACGGCTGGCTCTCGCGGATCGCGCACCGGATCGAGGCGAAGCGCAAAAAATACGACCGCGGCACAATCCGCCTCTTCAACGCCAACGTCCTTCTCGTCATCGACGAACTCGACGTGCCGATCGAACCGTCGGCCGACGCGGCGTTTCTGGACGGCCTCGTCGCGGTACTCGGCGCGGATGCGCAGAGGCGATACCCGAACCGCTTTTCGATCTGCCTAAAGTTGGCGCGGCGCAGGTGGTACCGCCTCACCGAACACCAGGGCGCGTGGAATTGCGAACCCTTCACGAGAGAAAAAACGTGACGGCGTGCAAAATAATTTCTAAGTCACGAGGTATTGCAATTTTTATTTTTCCGTGATAATATCTCTCCGCTGTGTTTGATAAGCTTCATCTCGGTTCAGTCTTTAAAAAAGAAATTCCCCGTAAAAAGCTTATCAAACCCAAGCGCAAATTCGCACACAGGAGCCCGCGAGGGCTCTTTTTTTGTGCCTTGCTGTCGGCCTATGTATAATGTGCAGCAGGCTTTTTTGATATGAAGGATCGGCTTGTAAAAGAGAGGCGAGGCGTGTGAGAGTCTTGGGCGCGGATGACGCGAGAAGGGAATTGGCGGAGCGAGGGGTCGTCGCGGACGCGTGTTTACGCGGAATATCGTTTGCGGACCTTCGCTTGTTCGACGTCGAGCTGTCGGGGTGCAGGTTGGAGGATTGCGACTTCGACGGGTTCGACGGCGGGCGCGTCTCGTTCGGCAGGTGCGCGTGCGTCGGGCTTTCGATGCGGCATGCGCACCTGGACGACGCCGTTTTTCTGTGTTCCACGATGCCCGCATGCCGCTTCGACCGCTCCGCGTTGGGCGGTGCGAGGTTCGAGGAGTGCGATTTGAGCAACACGTCTTTTTCGGGCGCGGGGCTCGCCGGGGCCTCTTTTTCGGACTGCAAGCTTCTCGGGTCGGACTTCGCGAAGGCAAACGCCGCGCGGATGTCCCTTCGGCGCTGCAACATGCAGATGTCGAATCTGAAATTCCAGAATTTCCGCAAGGCGCGTTTCGAGGAGGTCGATTTTTCCGAGGCGGACTTGGTCGGGGCGGATTTCACGGGCGCGGTCTTCGACCGCTGCCGTTTCGCCACGGCCAACCTGTCGGGCGCGCTCTTCGCGAACGCCGATCTCTCGACGTCCGACCTAGCGGGCTTCAACCTGCACGCGTGCAAGTCGATCCGGAACGCCGCCGTCTCTATGTGCGGCGCCGCCCAGCTCTTGGATTCGTTCGGCGTACGCATCGTGTAGGCGAAACGTCCGTTTTCGAAGGGAGAAATCGAAATGAGAATCGTCGACCTGACCCACACCGTTGCGCCGGGCATGCCCCTCTTCCCCGGTACGCCGCAGCCCCAGCTCGACACGATCTGCACGCACGAGCGGGACGGTTTTCGCGAGACGCGGCTCACCCTGACGTCGCACGTCGGCACGCACGTGGATGCGCCGGCGCACATCCTGCCGGGCGGCAGGACGCTCGACGTTCTCGACGCGGCTGCGTTCGTCGGCAGCGCCCTCGTCGTCGACTGCCGCGGCCTTGGAGAGGGCGCGCAAATCGAGATTGAACGCGTCGAGCGGATGCGCCCCGCTGCGGACGACGTCGACTTTCTCCTCTTCGACACCGGCTGGTCGGAATATTGGGGGAGCGACGCGTATTTCGGCCCTTACCCCTGTCTCTCCGAGGCGGTCGTGGATTACGCGCTCCGCACGGGGAAGAAGGGGATCGGTCTCGACACGGCTGGCATCGACCCGGTCGAGTCGCTCGAGATGCCGCTGCATCGACGCTTTTTTTCGCGCGGCGGCACGTTGATCGTGGAGAACCTGACGAACCTGAAAAACCTCGGGGCGGATGTCTTCACGCTCGCCGTTCTGCCGCTGAAATACGCGAACGCGGACGGCGCACCGGTGCGCGCCGTCGCTATCCTGCCCGGATAAATGCGTGCGCCGGATTCGCGAAATTCGTCTATACTGTCGCTTGCAAACCGTCAAAGTCGCAAAAGGAGTGTCGATCGTGAAAAAATATTTGATCCTGGCCGCCCTCGTCGTTCTTGCGTGCGCTTCTGCCGCAGGCGCGGGAGATTTTCGAAACGTCGAGTGGGGCATGTCGATGCGCGAGGTCATGGCGGCCGAAACGGTGCCGCTGGAGGAGGACGACGAGTCCGATGTGCCGGAGATCTCGTGCCTGTTCGGCGAGACGACGGTCTTCGGCTTCGACTGCGAGTTGATCTACTTCTTCGCGAACGGCGAGTTGAAGCAGGCGCGATATTTTTTCTTCCACGAGACGCAGAACCCGAACTCGCTGATCTCCCACTACGAAAAACTGGACCGGCTTCTGATGGAGAAGTACGCGTACCCGCTCACGCGGGAGGATTTCATGGAGCCGGACTACACCGGCGACAGGGGAACCGGGCTCGTTACGGGCAAAGGCTGGATGTTCTCGGAGTGGCTGCTGCCCGACGGCGCGACGATCGAGCACGAGTTATCCGGCGACAACAATGAACCCTACCACTGCATCGACTACTACGCACCGGGCGGCCGAGATTTGCTGGACGAGATCGAGGAGCGAAACGCGAAGAAGATGCTGTAGGTATTTCTGCCACAATAGAAAATATGTAATGAAAAAGCAGGAGAAGGATAAACCCCTCTCCTGCTTTATTTGTGCAAAAAAAATGGCAGTCCCAAGGGGATTCGAACCCCTGTTACCGGGCTGAGAACCCGAAATATAATCTCACGCAACCTCTCATTCTTACGGAATATTGTCTATATAACTCCTTGCAGCGCAATGACTTATGGCGCTTATACTTTCCTGGCTTGTCTTAATTTTTCCTATGCTTTATACTATTTTTGTGGCAAGGACGTGGCAAGGAGATAACGGGGGGATTCGATGAAATTTCACATGACACAAACCAGTATTGCGACGCTAAAGCCAAAAGACAAACCGTATTGGCTCACTGATGACGACTGTAAGAACTTGCGGCTTTATGTCGGAACCTCCGACAAAGCCAAAGCGTGGTATGCCAGATATAGAGATGAGTACGGGAAAAGCCAAACCGTCAAACTTGGCCCAGCTGACGCATTGACAGTGGCGCAGGCGAGGGAGATGGCACGCAAGGTTGCAGTCCGTGTTTCTCAAGGTGAGCCGGTAAAGAAAGAAAAACCCGCCGAAGTTCTTGCCCTTGGCGCGTACTTGAACGACATTTATTTCCCCTACGCTCGCCGTTCTCTAAAAAGCGCTGACGAGACGATAAGAAAAATCACCGCCAACTTCACCCCGTATTTCAGTAAACCCATTAACGGACTTTCTCCAGTAGTCTTTGAAAAGTGGCGCAATACTCGCATGGCTGATGGTGCGAAAACCGCTACGGTGAATAAAATTCTTTCCGCACTTACGGCGGCTCTCAATTGGGGAGTTAAAAAACGTCACATACCCGAGAATCCACTACGCGGTTTAGGTAAAGAGCCAGAGAAGGATTCAACGCATATAGTGAGGTATCTTTCTCCGGACGAGCGGGAACGGCTTGAAAACGCTTTGATTGAGCGGGAAGGGAATTTACTCGATGAAACCGAGAGCGCCAAAGAAAATGAGTTTTTCGATTATCTGCGCCCAGCCGTACTACTGTCTTTAAATACGGGTATACGACGTAACACTCTTTTTTCTCTTCTTTGGGGCGACGTTGACTTTACGACACAAACGGTATGTCTACGCGGGGAGATCGCTAAGAATAGCAAGACGGCAAGAATCCCCATCAACGATGATGCCGCGGACGTTCTCATGGCGTGGCGGGAGCAATCCATACAGAGTGACGATAGCGATCTGGTATTTCCATCGAAGACAGGTGGCAAAGTGGGAAACTTCCAACACGTATGGCGAGCATGGGGAGAGGTTCTAAAAATGGCTCAGATTGATAATTTCCGTTGGCACGACATGCGACACGACTTCGCGAGCCAACTAGTAATGAAGGGTGTAGACTTGAATGTCGTTCGCGAACTACTGTGCCACAGCGATATTAAAATGACCATGAGATACGCTCACTTGGCCCCCGAGTTCAAGTTAAACGCCGTGCAAGTCCTGAACCGACGCACAAAAGGGGATAAGGTCATCGGACGCATTCGGAAAGTGGTGGGGGATGAATAGCGAGCTACCTTTCGCAAGATAAGAATCGCTCGACAAGGCAATAACTTTTGAGTATAATAACTTTGCGAGGGGAGAAGTGGGCAGTGTACAAAGTCTTTTTTTACAGAGATAAAAACGGTGACAGCCAGATAGAGGCTTATATACAAGAGTTATCTGCAAAAAACACGAAAGACAGCCGCATAAAACTAAGCAAAATTTATGAGCACATCAAATATCTTAGCGAAACTGGCCCCCAAGCAAAGGAGCCGTATGTTAAGCACCTCGACGGCGAAATCTTTGAGCTTAGGCCGATACGTGACAGGATATTATTCGCTGCGTGGGACGGTGAGAGCTTTATACTTCTCCACCGATTTATGAAAAAAACACAAAAAACACCGCAGAGGGAAATCGACCAGGCAAAACGAAATTTAGCCGATCATAAGGAAAGGAGTAGCGACGATGAGCAAGACAACTGAATATAGCAAGGCAATCGCACAGGCAAAAGAAAATTTAGCGGATGTCCGCGAAAGGGGAGCGGACGCCCTCGGTAGTGATGCGCTTGAGTTTATGCAGGGGATATTAACCGCAGAGGAAATAGCCGCAAGCAATCTTAGAGTGGCGATGATGATTGAGCTTGCCAACCTCAGAGCCGAGAAGGGCATATCTCAAAAGAAGCTCGAAGCGATGAGTGGCGTGAAGCAGCCAATTATCGCACGTATGGAGAAGGGCTATACCAGCCCACAATTGGATACGGTCTTAAAGGTATTGGCCCCTCTGGGCAAGACCCTTTATATCGGGGATTTGCCTGGGGTAAAAGATTAATCAAAAGTTCGTATCTAAGGCGTAACCGGTTTTTATGGGTCGACCTCTCGTGCGAAGTATACTCGCTCAAATGTTTCGGGTATTTCTTCTTTGCTTGCGTTGACTTCCTCGAAAAATTTCCGCCAAGCAGTAGCTTGCGACGTCTCCTTTGTTTCCGGTGTTGGCTCATCCAGGACGGTGACGGTCACCCGGCGACGGCCCTGTATGCGAACAGGCCTACCTATCGGGAAAAATCGTCCCTTTTCCAAATATCCCTCATATGCGCATAGCATTGGCTTCACCTCCTTCGCTGATACTTATAGGGACACTCGGTTACGGCAACAGCTGTATGCTCACCCCTAACCACGACAAGGCCACCTCGTGCTTGTAATATATTATCATGCTGACACGGAACACGACACCGTCAGTTCCAAGATCAACTCATGGCCGCTGTGTGCATAATTCGCAGTCATCCAACAAAATTGTTCAACAATACAATGACTTTTAAACATAATGGAATTGTCAATATCAGTTCAGTCGCTAACACAAGGAAAATATAAAAGTCATGCTGCATTCTGTATATCGTAGTATGCCTGCCTGTATTTTTCTGGTGGGATCCCTCCGTTCGTGCTGTAGATGCGTCTGAGGTTGTAATAATTTATATACCTGTGGACGATGCTCCTCACTTCTTCCATGGCGTAATTGCTCGTTTTTATTTTGTACAGCTTCTCTTTTTTGAGTGTCGCAAAAAAACTCTCCATTCTCGCGTTATCATAGCAACGCCCGGTACCGCTCATACTCTGGACTGCGCTGCGATGTTGCAAAGCATCTCTAAACTCGTGACTCGTATATTGGCTGCCTCTATCACTGTGGAGAATCATTCCATCAGATATCAGTTCATTTTTATCTGTATCATCAACTTTTAAAATTAGCGAGATGTATTCGTCGATAATGAGGACTACAACCGGTTCTTGCTGCAATTCTTCGGGTGAAAGTTTGATTCGCCACTCCATTTTTTTGCGGATGCCAGATATCACCTTCACGGCAACTTCAGGATCCTTGACGATTGGAGATGCAAGGTGGGGAAGAGCGCTTAACAGATCTAGGCCACGTGCACCAGTGTCAATTATTATCAGATTAACCTTATCCACCGGCTGCTTGAGGGCGATACAGATCGCTATATTATTGAGACACACGGTTTTCCCAGAATTTGTTGTACCGCTTACAAAGAGATGTTTCAATTCGTACAAATCAACGACGTGCTTATTCCCAAGAGAATCATACCCGAGAATCAAAGGTATCTTCATGTTGCTTTTGAGAAATAAATCACTCCACAAAATGTCACTTAAGCTATTCAAAATAAATGGGCTTGTTGATACGGCAATGCTGATGGACTTTCGGTTCGAAGACACCTCGAAGTACGGCAGACCTAAAAAGGCCCGAACATCTTGCGCTCGCTCCAAAATTGACGTTACTTTTGCGCCAGGCCTCGGTTTGACTTGAAAAATAAAGCGTTTGCCGTTACATGCGACCTTACAGTGCTTAATTTTAATATCAACCCCATAAGACAAATAACATTTTGCAATTGCATCCGTCAAAAGTATAATGAACTTCTCCAACGTCATCTCTGAACGCCTCCTTCATATTAATAACACTATTGGCAACCAGCTAGAAGTGTGAAATGGGCGATAGCAAGCCGCCCATTTCACGCATCTCATGTTCCACAAGACCCATATTCGTTTCTGCTGTCAAATACCGGGAAATTTGTACCTGATGCCGGAACAAGTTTTTCTGCTCCGGTAGTTGCCGGAGATCTCGCAGAGATTTTGAGTGAAATTCCTCAAAATGATGTATTGCTTGCAAAAGCATTGCTGTATCACAACGCCCTGCCATTATGGGATGTAGAGGGTATGGATGACGATGAATTAACCTTTGCTCATAATATTTATGGTCGCGGATTGCCAAACGTAGATGGGAGCAAATTCTCTTCTTTATCTAGAGTGACATTTGTTAGGAGTGGCACGCTTAATAAAACAACAAAAGAACGGATATCCATTTATATGCCGGAAATTCTAGCCGCTCAAAAAGGGAGAAATGTAGCTCGTGTTTCTGTAACGTGCTTATCTGCTCCACCAGTTGATCGGACAAAAGGGACTGAATACTTGGGTGCATATATCAGGGCCTCGCTGAAAAAAAGCCGTGCCGATGGGGTGTCCTTTAATCGTGTAAATCAAGAATACAAAGAGGGGCGACAAAAATGGGATGTCTGCCAACAGTTCACTAAGCAGTTTTCACGGTTTAACGCTGGTGATTGGCAAATTTGGTTGGAGCTATTTTCACGTTGGGAGGAAGAGCGTCTTGATGTTCCTTATGCGCTGGCGGTCACTATTGAGGACGTAAGTAATGCCCTTGACATATACAGTGAGATTGAATTATTGAATAGGTATCGCCCGTTAAACACATTGCGCATTCGAGTAGACAATCAGCAGTAAAAAACAGAACAGAGGTTCTCGCCATATTGCGCGTCGCATTGGCTTCATTTCTCTTCGCTGATTCTTGATCATTGTGGCAAGGGCGAGGCAAACAAAATAAAAGGGTTCAGAGGAAATCCTCTGAACCCTTGATATTAGCTGGCAGTCCCAAGGGGATTCGAACCCCTGTTACCGGGCTGAGAACCCGGCGTCCTAGGCCTCTAGACGATGGGACCGCGCTTGTGTTGGGTCAGGTAAAAATGGCTGGGGAACCTGGATTCGAACCAAGATTACCTGATCCAGAGTCAGGCGTGCTGCCATTGCACCATTCCCCAACGCCCAACGAAAGAATATTCTACCTTTTTTCTCGGAGATGTCAATGCTTTGGGCGAAGGAGGGCGAAAATTTTTCGAAACGCTCCCGCAATTTCACGTGCGGCGTCAGAGAATCGCTGAAAGTGCATATTGGTGAAATACGCAATGCGGACGCGCGGGAGATCATCTATTATACTTGCACAAAGAATTGCCCATCATCAATGGAGGTGCACATACACAATGGCACAAAACAAAACGCATGGCAAAAAAATTTTTGTAAGTATCCTGGCACTTCTGCTGCTCGGCATTGCGGCGGCAACGGCGCTCGCCGCCCCACGCACGGGGGACGACGTCTACACGCAGAACCCGATCGCACGCATCGCACGCGAAGCGTCGCCCGCAGTCGTCAACATCGATACGGAGACGATGGTGACGCGCAACCCGCACCCGTTCGCGAACGATCCGTTCTTCCGCGAGTTCTTCGGGCAGGAGTTCGAGCGCTTCAACCGCACGATCCCGATGCGCGGCAAGGGGTCGGGCTTCATCGTGGACAAGGAGGGCTACATCCTCACCAACAACCACGTCGTCGAGGGCGCGGACAAGATCACGGTGACGATGCAGGACGGACGCCACCTCGACGCGGAGTTGATCGGCAAGGACCCGACGTTCGACCTCGCGGTCGTCAAGATCGACGCGGATAAGCTGCCCGCCCTGCCGCTCGGCGACTCGGACGCGGCGGAGGTCGGGGAGTGGGTCGTCGCGATCGGCAACCCGCACGGTTTCGAACACACGGTGACCGCGGGCATCATCTCGGCGAAGAACCGCACGCTCCAGGCGGCGGACATCAACTTCCAGGGCTTCATGCAGACCGACGCCGCCATCAACCCCGGCAACAGCGGCGGCCCGCTGATCAACCTGAATGGCGAGGTCGTCGGCATCAACACGGCGATCGTCCCGTACGCGCAGGGCATCGGATTTGCAGTGCCGGTCAACATGGCCAAACAGGTCATGGACGATCTCATCAAGCACGGCGAGGTCAAGCGCGGATGGCTCGGCGTCATGCTCCAGACGCTCACGCCGGGATTCGCCGAGACGTATAAAATCCCCACGGAAGAGGGCGCGATCGTCTCCGACATCGTGACGGATTCCCCGGCGGAGAAAGCGGGCTTCAAGCGCGGCGACGTCATCGTTGCCGTCGACGGAGAGAAGATCAAGAACAGCCAGGACGTCGTCCTGCGCATCCGCAACAAGCTGGCGGGCGATCGCGTGAAGGTCGAAGTCTACCGCGACGGCAGGAAGACGAACCTCAACGTGACCCTGGGCGACATCCCCGGCAAGGAGGGGGAGAAGAGGGAGGTCCGCCGCACGGACGGCAAGGCCCCGAAGCAGTCCTCCGAGCGCATTGGCGTGACGGTGAGCGAGATCGACGACAAGCTGAAGGACGAATTCGGCCTCCCCTCCGACAAGGGCCTCGTCGTGACGGCGGTCGAGCGTGGCTCGATTGCGGCCCAGCTCGGTCTCAAGGTCGGCGACCAGATTTTCGAGGCCAACCGCAAGCGTGTGGAGAGCATCTCCGACTGGGAGAAGATTATCGACAAGGACCCAAGCACGGTCGTCCTGCTTGTCTCTAGAGAGGGGCAGACACTGTTCTTCTCGTATAAAAAATAAACCGAGGCGACAGAAAAAAAATCGCAACCAAAAATCGAGGCCCCGCGCTTTTTACTGCGCGGAGCCTCGTTTTTTTTGAACGCTGCTGCGTCTGCTTCGGCGATTTTACAGGCCTATTTCCCTGTGCCAAGCATCTTCGCAGTTTCGGCGTTCGTTCTCTCGTCGTCGTATATGAACATGGAGAGTATTTCTCTTAAGTTGTCCACGCCGCTCGTCACATTCTGCGCCTCCTGTGCCACATTCTCACTCGCCGCCGATGTGTCGCCGGTGGCGGAGCGGATGCCGTCCAGGTTGCCGACCGTGCTCGCGGTATCCCTCGACGCCTGTGTTACGGATTTTACGATCTCGTCGCTGGTTGTCGCCTGTTTCTGTGCTGCTGCCGCGATGTTCTGCATGCTTTCGCTCAGCGCGTCGACCTCCTGAAGACTTTGCCAGAGCATGTCCTTTGCTTTCCCGGCCATGTCGACGGTGCGGCCCAGCATGTCCGCCAGCTCGCTTATGATCGAGTCGGCGTCGCGCGTGTCGTCCTGGAGGTTGGTGATAAGCTTCTGCACTTCCTGAGCGGCGGTGCCGGAGTTCTCGGCAAGTTTGCGAACCTCTTCCGCGACGACGGCGAAGCCCTTCCCTGCCTCCCCGGCGCGCGCCGCCTCTATCGCGGCGTTCAGCGCGAGCAGATTGGTCTGGTCTGCGATGCCCGTTATGATGGAGACGAAATTGGCGATCGAGCTGACCGACGAACCGACCTTGTTGATCGACGTGCCGCTGTCCTTCGAACGCTGCCCTGCCGTCGCGATCAGGTCCACCACCTGCGTCACTTCGCCCGCGGCGTCCCTTGTGAGGCGAGTCGTCTTGCCGGCAGCCTGCGCGCCCTTCTCGGCGGCGGCCGAGGTTGAGTTGGAAGCGGTCGACACCTCCTCGACGCTTGTGTTCACCTGTTCCAGCGCGGCGGAGTTCGACTGCGACAGGCTGGTGACCTCGTCGACCGACGCTTTGATCTCCTCCATGGAGGCCACCGTTTCCTGCGACAGGGCGGCGAGGTTCTGCGCCGTCGCACTAAAACCTACCGAGGCTTTGTCCAGATCGGAGAAGACATTCGAAAGGCTAACCTGGAGCCTCATATAGCCTCTGGCCATATCGCCGATTTCGTCGTTTCCGTATTTGAGCAACCATGTTTTGGATTTGTCGGTGGTGAAGTTGAGGTCGGAGGCACGCTTCAAGAGCCCCGAAATTGCCACGATCGGTTTCACGATACCTCCGATGATGAGATAGAGCACGAAAGAGAGGATGAGCAGGCCCGCAACGACGGCAAGCACCGTGTTCCTGGTCGTCGCTTTGGCCTCTCGCAGCATATCCTCGACCAGAACGTTTGCGTTGAAGGACATATGCTGCTTCGCACCACCGATGCTTATGGGCGCATAGGCTTTCATCACCATCTTGCCACTTACGACGGAGCGGTCATAGACCGAGTACCCAACGCCGCCGGCGACTGCTTTGAGCGTTTCGTCGAGGTATTTCGATCCTTTCAGAACCGCGTCGACGTTCTTCCCGATATCGTCCTTGCGTGTCGCGTAGATCAGGGTTCCTCCGTTCGCGATCAGCAGCGCAGTAGTTTTGTCGCTAATGATCTTCGTCCCTGACAGCATTTTTTGAATGGCCGAGTACTCCAGATCGGCCCCCACGACCCCCGAGACTTTGCCGCCGAACCTTATCGGGACGCACAGGCTTGATACAACCTGCCTGGTGCCGTCCGGGTAGATATATTCGGCGGGTTCGGTGATCGTGACGTTTCCGGTTGAGAGCGGCACCTTGTACCAGGCCTCCTGCCCGGGTGTGTTGATCAGAGCGGCGTTGACGTCGTTCGTCCTCTTGGTCTTCCCGCCGCCGAGATCGTTGACCACGTAGGCCAGTTGTCCCGTCTCGTCGTGACCCTCGGTTCCGGCGTAAAGCGAGTCTTGGCCGTCGAAGGCGTTCGGCTCAAACGCAGTCCACATGTTGATCGTTCCCGAACTGGCGGCGGCGCCAGCAGCGATGATGTTTTCCAGAACGTTTCTCGCGTCGGGGGTCGACCTATCCATTTTTTCGATGATCGCCGCGACTGTCGTAACGACATTGAGCTCGCGCTCCATGGCGATCTGAACGTCCTTCGCGACTTTGTCGACTGCCTCCAGAGTCAGTTTCTCCGCGTCCGCCTGCGATTTGCCAAACATGGCAAACCCCACGTACGCGACGATCAGGGCGAAAAGAAGAACAACCACGCTGAGAATCTTGATCGACATTTTCGCACGCAATTTCAACTGCAACACACCTTCTCTCTTATGATGGATGAAAGCAACTTTCGTCAAAGGACAAGGTAACGCGGCGACAAATTTCTTTTTGGAAAAAGAGGGGAAACGATTATAGATATTTTACACCTTATTTCATGCAATCACTCAAAAAATAGAAAAAAATGGCCACGGCCAACGATAGTTTTCAATAATGTGATTACATAAATATATATTGTTGATAATATATTATAACAATAAAAGAACGCGAATGGTTTTGCGAAAAGTGGTTGAAATATATTCAAAGTCGAAAATTCCTCGAAATCTGTAAATCGATCGACAAGCTGCGGGAAGAAAAGCTGCCACGATCAACAGGTGCACGGCCAGCCTGCGCGCTGTGTTCAGTTGGGCCGTGAAACGCGGTTTTATCGAAGAAAATCCCCTTTGGCGATGTTGACGTTACGTATCTCTCCGGCAAAGTCGTAGATGTCGCCGAAGAGCGTTCTGTGTATCTCTGCCAACGCAGCGTATGTTCCAGCTTCAAGCTCATCCAGACGCCCACTTTCAAAAAGCAGGGCAGCCTTCTTTTTGCTTATTTTTTCCTCTGCGCGAGCGAGTTCTACAGAGTCGGCGATTCCAAGCTTGTTATTCAAAGTCATCGTGCTCAATCCTCCTCAGCAAGTCTTTACTTTCCAGAATCCGCTGCGGTCGGAGCCCTGGCGCTCAAGGAGACCCTTCTCCTTCAAAGCCCTGATTCGGTTTGATATCGTCTGCCTGCTGACTGACAGCTTTGTGGCAAGTTCTTTTGTTGTATATCGCGGGTTTTTTGTGAGCATCTGCAAAAGCGTGCGTTCTGCTTCTGTCACATCTGTAAAGCTATCTGTAAAGTTTTCTGTAAACCTATCTGTAAACCCGTTTGATGTCGGAGAGCCTTTTCCTCTTACTATGCGGTCCTCTGGAGCCGTAAACTTGATCATGATATCGCCGGGATTGATGGTGTATTCGGGGCGGGGTATTCCGTCGGCTTCGCAAGCACGGCATATTTTTTCGACTCCGCGCCCCCAGCTTTCGATATACCCTGCCAGATAAAAGATATTTGCGATCGTGGGGTTGAACGGTTTCGATACATGCTTGCCCATCAGGTTTTCTATCGTCCACGACTCAGGGAGGCGGCCGATGTTGCCAATGTAGAGTCTGTCGTCGTAAACGCTGATCTGGATTGGGATGCCGCTGGCATAGTCCTTGTGTTATGCCAAGTTGCACATTATGCCAAGTAAACGCCTAAGCGCATGACTTTCTAGAACTCCAGCCCTATTTTACTATACATAACGTGCTACCTTCAAACCGTTTCTTTCTAAAATACGGATGGAGGTGCACCATGAAAGTAAATGAAATCCAATCGACAGCGGTGGCGCTCTACGAGCGGATGACCCATGACGGTTACAGCCAAAGCATCATGGCTAGGAAGAATTGTTGAACGACAGGTGAGTGGCGACAATTGGGTGGCGGTAAATAGGCGGTAAAACTGAAGATCGTCGAATCACTCCCAATCTCATCTCATGACCGACCTTCTTTGAAAACGGCAAGGAGACGGCAAGGAAAAGAAAAAGGGTTCAGGTCGAAATCCCCTGAACCCTTGCTATCTCTGGAGCCGGTGTGCGGACTCGAACCGCAGACCTGCGCATTACGAGGGTGAAAATAACATTTTTCCGAACACTTGTGATCACTGATAAAGTTGAGTTAAAGTGTTGGGATTAGTCATTTTATGCGATTTTATCTTTTCGCCCTTGTTCTTTCTTTTTCGCCCGTTTATACTGTGAAAACGGTAAATACGCGGTAAATAAATTGAGGTGAAAAAAGCCATGAAAGCGCGCCTAACCCAAACTTATATCAATTCTATCAAACCAAATCCGGTAAAACCATACTGGATTACGGACGCTGTTACGCAAAATCTGAGATTGCATGTCGGTTGCGGCGGTAAGATGGTGTGGTATGTTCGTTGTATGATCGATGGTAAACAAAACAGCCACAAACTTGGTCTTGCCGGTGATGTTATAAGCGTGGCCCAGGCCCGCGAAATGGCAAATCTATTCATGGCGCAAGTAGCCAAAGGCGAAGCGCCACAGAAGAAGTCCTCAAAGAAACTCAAATTCGGCGACTTCCTGGCAAAAGAATATGAGCCGTGGATTTTGCAGAACCATGCAAGCGGCCAGAAAACGCTCAATATGCTTCGATCACGATTTGCGTTTCTTCTTCCTGTGGCGATTGAGGATATCACGTTGAAGGACATTGAGAAGTGGCAAATGGATCGTCAGACCGCGGGACGAAAGGCTGCCACGATCAACAGATGCACGGCTAGCCTGCGAGCCGTGTTCAGTTGGATCGTGAAGCGTGGTTTTATCGAAGAGAATCCCCTTGGCAAACTTGCGAAGCTCAAGCAACATGACTCAGACGAAAAAGTGCGTTATCTTACCGATGAGGAGCGAAAACGCCTGATGGCTGCATTGGATCGCCGTGAAGAGGAAATGCGGGAGGCGCGCCAGCGACACAACGAACATCACGGAGAACGAGGTTACGAACTCCTCCCCGAGTTAAATGGGGAATTCGTCGATCACTTGAAACCTATGGTGCTGATTGCGCTGAACACAGGCATCAGACAAAACAACCTGTTCTCCTTGACTTGGGGGGATATCGACTTCGAGGGCAAGGCAATGACACTACGAGCTGCTGTTACGAAATCGAGAAAAACACACCACCTCCCGATCAACAGCGTCGTTGTAAAAACGCTCACCGCTTGGCGCGAGCAATCTAAAAACACGGCACCGGATGCATGGGTATTCCCTTCGCCACGCGGTGGCGGTAAGTTCGATAACTGCAAGAAGGCTTGGGCCACGCTCATGAAAGAATCAAAAATCGAAAATTTCCGTTGGCACGACATGCGCCATGACTTCGCCAGCCAGCTCGTCATGCACGGCGTGGATTTGAATACGGTGCGGGAGTTGATGTGCCACGCTTCGCTGGCGATGACGTTGCGGTACGCGCATCTTGCTCCGAAGGATAAATTGCGAGCGGCGGAAATACTCGTGGAAAATAAGCGTTAGCCATGCTTCCACAAGATGTTATAAAGATTTGTGATGCCCCTAACACTCACAAAGAGGACATGCAATAGTAATAAAATATTCATAGTTATAAAAATACTTGGATTTGTATAAATAAAACCCCAGACTGTTTTTTGTTGGGGATTTATGTTGTTTGAGAGCAAATAAAGATATAAAAACAAGCTATAAATAATGCATACTACAGATGCAATTAAAGAATATGTGAATATAGCCAGAAGTTGCCGATATAATGATATACTGGAACAACATTCAGATCTTATGTTTTTAATGTTTTCTATGTTCTTATTGGAGCTTGTTGCGAATATTGTTGCACATGCTATTGAAAAAGCAAAAATAACCGCTTCGCATTGGATAAAGCAGGAAATGATAGTCGACAACTTTTCATTGCTTAGCTCCTCTCGGATTATTGTAAATAGTACTATTGCAATAATTACAGGAGGCAAAAAATCCCATGTCAAATCATTACGTCGCGATGATCTGACATAATCCACAAGAGGCACTAAAAATTCAAGATTTATATTTTTTGACATTTTTATTCCATTGAAATTCTTTCAATCATTTGCTGCATGGCCAAAAATAAACGATCAGGGTTAATTATTGATTGGGTTATTGGATGTAATTCCACTTCAAGCCAATCTTTCATTTGGCAATAATCCGTATCCAATTTAATAGGATTATTATTATCATTTTTACCTTCCAGCCTTATCCTTCGTATCTGTGTTCCCTCTGCCACAAAATTATTATATATGTCACGTATGAGATTTTTAATATCACGCGCTCTTTTCGCTGAAATATTTAAAACAATAGTTTCTTTTACATCTTCGATTCGCTCCGAATAATTCATTGAGTCGCTACCTAATATTGAGCGGCTGATATACACTTCTCCTGCAACAACGCGACCAAGATCATCTAATAGGCTTAGGAAATCACCTCTTGGTATGAGGTTTTGCTCAATATAATCATAATTTTGTGTGATACCTGTTTGTGCATGGTACACAGTGCAGTAATTTCTCAGATATGATATAAAGTGGCTAAATGCAAAACAGCGGCGGGTCTCATAAAGGACGACAATCTCATCACCATGAATTTTCATTAATACATGTGTTTTTTCTTCTTCAGCTTCATCTTGATCTTTAGGGTTATCGCGAGTAATTGGGGATAATGATGGATTAGGGCTTGGCATGTCTGGCGATACTGCTTGAAATTTCCTCAACATTGGACGGTAATTAACCTTACCAGAAACTATCACTAACTCTCTCGCCGTGTTATTCAACGCAGGGTTAAGTCCATCCAGTACGCAGTTTTTATCCTGTGCAAAGTCATAGGTTCTTTGGTTGCAATCGAGTTGTTGGAAAATATAATCAAGCATTTCAAAAATAACTTGTGGGTTTATTATGTTGTCACCTCTTTTAAGTTGTATAGAATAAAAAGCGATGTTTCTCATGACAGTCGTCATGTCAATCACCTCTGTAAAAATAATTTCGCGCGTTAGCGTCTATATAAGACAAAAATTAATAAAATTAAAGCGGTGTTAGGATTTTAAAAGGTCTTAATAAAAATATGGCTTGCATGTTTAGATCATGGGAATAATTCATTTATAATTTGATCACCTTGCATCAAATCAACTCTCACTAAATATTTTTTTACATCCTTGACGGAGCCTTTTATGGTAAGTTCGACCACTGGTTCGGTCGAGCTATTTTTTCTTTTACGACGCCAGTCCTCATATGGGTAATCAGAAATGGACAAAAAAGTTTCGCGACCACGCGAGAAGTGAGGATAGGGTAGTGTGCACCCCGTGTTTATTGGTGATAATTCAATATCATCCTTGTAGTCATTTATTATTTTTTCGGACGAGAAAGTCATAATTAAATGCTCTTTCTTTTTATAGCTCCTTGCATTTAATAGCCTTTGCAAACGTCCCCAAGATAACCACAGAAAAACGCGCTCGTTAAGCATTTGGCACCATTGTTCTGGTGTCAGATTATTTAGAAGGCAGGGTTGTCCATTTGCAAGTTGTTTCAATTCCAATTGCCAACGTGGCATGACTTTATTATCTCGTATGACGGCAGTGCCGTGGATAGGATGTGTGAGTAGTATTGAGTTTACGCGCACGTTTGCTTCTATTTGCTCTCGCTTAGTGCCAGATATCTCAAAAAGATCCAACAGCTTTGAAGTGCTTAATAACCCATATTTAAGAATGCCATTCCAGCTATTCGCATCTGCCATGTGGTACAGGAATGGATATTTTTCAATAAGAACTTTATGATCCATCACTTACCAATGTCTACGATCCAATATGCTTCGTGAGCGGAAGCGAGTTGATACAAGGGAAACGGGCGCACGAGACACACGCTCAACTTCTTCGATGAAAGATTTGGTCTCTTCCGTTAATTGTTCAAAACGCCTCGCATTTCTGTTGTGAATATCGAAATAATCAACAAATGATAACGCTATATCAGTTGGCGCATTCAATGATGCCGCTTTTTTTAGTAAGTCCCAATCGAATTCAGCTACCCGTCGCTTGCGCCCAGTTGAGGAGGTTTTTTCTTTTTCATTGAGTTCTTCCAGAGGAACACGCGAACGTTCACTTACGATTTTCCACGAAATTTCTTGCTTTAATGCCCCAGAGTCTCCTTCATGCGGACTTTCAACGCGTATGGGATAAGTCCTGCATACCATTATTGTTCTTCGTAATCTATTGGGTGAAATTCCCGCTTCTGATAGGCAACCCGCGACTGTGGTGTCTCGTGATGTAACATATGGATACACGCCGTGATATAAGCTCAGTCCAGTTCCCTGCGTACCCTCGAGAAAGATATTCGAATTTTTTTGATATGCGGTTTCTAGCACTTCCCTGGTTTCCTTTATAAAGGGATTTAGGTCAGCGATATCTTTTGCCATTTTTAACAAAACTTCAGAGCGTCCTGTGATTCGGCGTGCCATTGCGAAACCGACACCCATACCTGTAGAGCCAATCGTTTCGCATAAACTTTTTTCTGAACAAATATCCTCATCCGAAATAATCATGGCTTGCGGGTCAATAAATAAGCGTGATGCGTCTATACACGACGTTCTAATTTCATCCATTATCTTCGGAACATATATTGTTGCGCCGGGGCCAATCGCCAACTTCGCTTTTGGATTATGTTGCGTGCCAGATGGTAGGTGATGATAAGTAATTACTTGTCCATTTCCTAAATATGCTTTATGGCCGGCATTGGGTCCGCCAACTCGTACAAGAAGATCATATTCTTTAGCAAGATAAGAGGCCATATGGCCCTTGCCCTCACTGCCATACTGTCCGCCAACCATTACGTCAACACATCGCTGATAGGCCCTCCCGTATAGGCCAAGCCAACTGGCAACTCGAACTAAAACATCATCCTTGGTGCAGTGGTCATTACGGATAACAATGTCTGCTCCTTTTTCTAAATCATTAACCTTTGATTCAGTCGAGTCTTTCATCGCATCTTCAAAAGAAATAGTCTCTTTAAAACGACTTTGGTCGCGGGATATATACCTGTTTTTCAATATTTCTGTATTAGCTGCCAAATGAATGTGCTGTACACTGCAATTCTTAAATTTACTTCTGATCGCTTCGATCTGTTTCGGTATTCTTGCACAGTCAACTAAAACGAATTGAGGACAGGGAGCAATTTCTTCTAGTTCGTGGGATATGTCTTCAGCAATCCATTTCCCTTCTGTAGCGTGGTCTAATTTTTCTCCAAATTCTTGCATTTCTATCCGGGAATGAGGTTTATTAAAATGATTTTTTAGCAATATATAAGTGCTGATTTTATGCACACCAAAAACTTCAGATAATTGATCTGCTAATGTCGATTTTCCCGAACAAATATTGCCAGATAAAATAATGATCAGTTCAGGCATCGCAAACGCCTCCTCAGTTTCGTTCAGTAGTGAATTGAATCTCACTTCTGTAGCTGCCATTTTAATTATATTAAACTTTCATATGAAAATAGTCCATAGAAAATGATCAAGATACGACAAACTTTGAAAAAATTTAGAGTTTCTCAGTCTTGAAGGTGATATAGCCCTCATAATGGTAGCTTGCGTCGATACCATTCATGTAAACTTCTCTATCATTTATTTTATCCGTTAAAGCGGCTTTCAGGAGATATTTGATCTCGATGTCTTTTATCTGGCTGCGCTCCATTGCAAGGAGGTAGTCGTTTTTATCAACCTTGCTCCAATCCACGACTTGATGAAATTCATGTTTCAATATGAGGTCGAGCCAAATCCTTGTGCTTCTCCCGTTTCCCTCGCGGAAGGGATGAGCGATGTTCATCTCCACATATTTCTCGATGATTTCATCATAAGTCGATTGCGGCATGGCGTCGATGTTGTCCAAAGCTGCATTCAAATACATAACCGAGGCGAATCGAAAATTTCCTTTAGCAAGATTGACATCGCGCAGTTTCCCGGCAAAGTCGTAAATTTCACCGAAGAGCGTTCTGTGTATCTCCGCCAACGCCGCGTAAGTTCCCGCTTCAAGCTCATCCAGACGCCCGCTTTCAAAAAGCAAGGCGGCCTTCTTTTTGCTTATTTTTTCCTCTGCGCGGGCGAGTTCTACAGAGTCGGCGACTCCAAGCTTGTTATCTAAAACCATCGCTCTTAATCCTTTCTTACGTGAATATCTTTTTGAGCTGCGCTTGCTATACTGCTCAGAAGCAGCGTTATTGCGTCTCGTTGCTGGTGAGCGTTGTTTTCACAACCCAACACCCATACCTGCGCCCGCCTTGGCGTTCAATAATCCCGAGAGATTTCAGTTCATGCATATTTGGTTACACTTGGCGTTGAGTCATATGTTGATTTCTGCTATGTGCTCAGTCATTATTATTTTTTCCCCATATAATAGAATTAATATCTTTTAGCTCCGAATAATGTAACAACCTAACGCTTGTATTTGCCGAAAAATTCCATGCATTATTCGTATAGGTTGAATTCGTGACGACGAACGCGAAATCTGCCTTATAGTACATAGCGCCTGCTATTGCTTCAATTGGGGCTTTAACACCGACGGGGTCTTGCCATTTTTTACATTGTATGACTATTTTTATTTTATCTCGCTCCGCCACAACATCAGCGCCGTAATCTCCAGACAACCGAGTTGTTCTGGGTTCCCAACCACAGGAATGCAATATATCGGAGCATAATTTTTCAAACTCTCTTGGGGTTGCGTTTTCAAACAACGGGTCTTTAGCATGTTTCGCCTTTTTTTCGCGTATTGTTCTCTTTGTTCTTGTGGCGGAAACAGTATCGTTAGCAAGTATATTAGATGTCCTCGTTGGCGCTAATCCTATCAATTGCTTCTCAAACGCCAGCACAATAGCTCGCATTACATCAATATTTTCATCGTTAAAAGATATTTCTGGGCCTAAGCCTCTATGGTTTTTGCCTTTTTTAAAATCAATATCTTCCCAAAGACTTTTGTCTTTAACGTCAAGGTCTGAATAGTTCAGACTTACAGTCATTCGCAGGTTTCTATCTTGGACAATTATCCATACGAAAGGTCGCAACTTTACAGAATAAATGATTTTTTGATATTTCGATTTGCCATTGTCGTGTAGTTGAGAATAGTCAACTGTGATATTATTTGCCGAAATAGAGTTTATTGCTTTATCCAGTGTTTCCAGAAGAATTTCATGTTTTCTTGCGTGTTTTTCAAATTTTATTGCAAATTCTTCTTTCTGATTTTCATATTTTCCCCTTATTAGTTCGAGATTTGGCAGAGGCAACATTCAGAAATCCTCCTTAATGTAAGATGTTTTTCTGTCTCGTTATGCACCATTCCCGCAATCCAATATCCGTTTTTCTTCAGGAACGCCACTAACTTTGCTGTTGTCCGCCACACCAAGATCAATGTCGCTGCCGAAGCTATTGAGGAAAGCGCACACAGTCTCGTACGTGTCTGTGCTTATCCTGTTGCCACATCGCTTGAACTCCACTGCGACGGTTTCGCCGACAGCGAGGACGGTTTTCAATTTTTCGGCAATCATAGTTCGAGTCCTCCTTCGGCTTGTATGGTGTATGCAACGATTATAGCTGCGCGTGACGCCTCTGTCCGTTTTTCAATGACGATACGCTGAACTCGGGTGCAATGTTATCAGCTAACCCACTTGAGTCCGCTGCTTTCCTTTCGGTATCGGCAGGCAAACCGGTTTTTTCCCGACACAGACGGCCGCTGGCTTGATGGGTTCATTTGGCAGTGGTCGATAGAATACCCACACGCTTTCGCCCTCCGGCCAATATTTTGACATGTACTCTATAAGGGCGCGTTCGATGATGATGCCCTGCGGGACGCCCGTGGCCTTCGCGTAGTCGGCGAGAATCATCTTGACAGCAGTGCAGAGCGTCGTGGAGTATCTTTCCTCAAGCCGCAAGGTGTCTTCGTTTCGTGTTTTTCGCTGTTCTGCGAGGCGTTCTTTGCGACGGCGCTGTTTCTCACGGTTGCTCTGACGCTTTTTGTCGAGCAACGCTTGGTACTCGTCGAAGGAGATTTCCCGCGCTCGAAGCATGTTTTCCAGTTCCTGATTCGTTCTTTCCCGCATGGTGTTTTGCACTCCTATGGCTGTTATCGGATAACCATTTTGTTGTATTTTGACTCAAAGAGTTTTTACTTTCCAGGAACCTTTGGTATCGGAGCCTTCGCGCTCGATCAGGCCTTTTCCCTTCAAGATTTTGATTCGCTTCGAAACTGTCTGTCTGCTAACCGATAACCTTGCCGCTAGCTCTGCCGTTGTATAGCGAGGGTTTTCGTTCAAGAACTTCAATAGCTCCCATTCATTCTCTGTCACCTCTGTAAACTTCTCTGTAAAGCTCTCTGTAAACTTTTCTGTAAACCCATTTGATGGTGGAGAGTCATTTAGTCTTACTATGCGATCCTCAGGAGCTGTGAATTTGATCATGATATCGCTGGGATTGACGGTGTATTGGGGGTGGGTTATTCCATCAGCCTCGCAGGCACGGCATATTTTCTCGACGCCGCGTCCCCAACTTTCGATGTATCCAGCCAGATAAAATGCATTCGCGATCGTGGGGTTGAACGGTTTCGATACGTGCTTGCCCATAAGGTTCTCGATTGTCCACGACTCTGGCAGTCGACCGATGTTGCCGATGTAGAGCCTGTCGTCGTAAACGCTGATCTGGATGGGTATGCCGCTGGCATAGTCCTTGTGCACAATCGCGTTCAGGAGAGCCTCGCGCAGGGCTTCCTTCGGGTACGGGTAACGCTCTTCACGCAGGATGCCTTCATAGGAAATTTTCGCCTTCAGGTATTTGAAATACACGAGTTCCAGGGTCTTATCGGCCTGTTGGAAGAGGGGGCCGCGAATTTCGTCCTGATAGATCAGGTCAGCGTCCGTCTCAAAAAATCCCACTTTGACATACGCGCTTGAGAACCAACGGTCTGCCTCGCTGCCGAAGAGCAACAGAGCCGCGTTTGTAAGATATTCGCCGTTTTTCAGGCGCAGTCTGCCGATAATTTCGTCAAGCGGTTCCGAAAGAACCGATTCGTCCAGCCGTCCTTTTTTGACGGCGTTTTTGCAGAAATCACGAACCAAGAGTTCGTCGATGTCGCTCAAATTAGCGTGGGGAACAGGCGAGCTGTCCCAGTTGACGCCTCTACGGCGTAGGATGAAACTTTCCAATTCTGCTCCTGTGAGCCGCTGATTTGTTGCGCCACTCCTGTAATAATACGCGCCCTTGCATGAGATGGGGATGGAGTAGGACGGTACTTCGATCACGATATAATCTGGAGGGCCTTCGTGCAGGTCGACGTTCACAGTGATGCCGAGCGCATCGCGAATCTTGTTCGGGAGGTCTTCGAGCAATTTGCGACCGTTACGCAGCCCGATCGGTTTGCCGCTATCGTCCACACCGATATAGAGGCTGCCGCCCTGTGCATTCGCGAAGCCGCATATCCACGCAAGGTAGTCGTCCTTCCAAACCGATTTCCACTCGACATTCTGCTTTTCGATCAACAGATTCACCTCGCGCGCTTCTGTATTTATTTCTTCATGTTATCAGATAACTTAATTTTAGTGTTTGGACCCTATGCTGTCAAATGACACATCGTCACGCATCAATGGGTGCTATCGCTCCCACACGCGATCCCTTTCCCGTGACAATCGGGGCATATCGATCACAATGGTGCTGTTTGCGCCACGCGAAGCGGTAATATTTTGCCCAAGCCGTCGTTCCAATGTCGTGATATCATCTCCGGCGACTTTGAAAAACACTGCCTGTTGGGCGTTGAGCGCCAAAACCGCAAGGTGACGCCCCCCGTGCGAAACAACGCCGATTATCTTCCCGGAATATTTCTGGTTCTCCTGTGCGTTGAAGGCAATCAGACAATCAGCCTTCATTTTTCCCTTGGCGAACTCTCTCGCCTTCTCGTTTAGGGTTTGCCATACTTCTGGCTGTGTGGCGGGTTTCGGTCGCCCCCCGCCGATCTCGCACAATTCGGCATTGTCTATCCGTATCCCGTTCTGCGCGGCCAATTCGGCGCACCGCATTTTCCAGTCCCGATTTCCCTCAAGATGAACGCCGCCCCATTTTTGCTGACCGAGTTGCAGGGCGGCCAAGAGCGCGTTGTCGTCGTTCCGATATACGCGTATCACCCTGCCGGTGTCGATGAAGGCGGCATTTGCACTTCGCTCGTCGAAGAACTTCAAACCCTGTTTTGTCGCAGCCATACTAAAACCGAGGAGTCCGGTTGGACCTTCAGGTTCCGCTTCTCGGTTGTAATCGTCGGGTGCCACGATTAGGACGCAATCTTTGCTGCTCCGATGTCGCCATTCCTCGGCGTGTTGCTCTTTTCCCTGACTCCTGAGCCATGCTTCGTATGAAAGGAACCTGGATTGCATCGCATGTAGCTCCGCGCGCTGTCGTTTATGAACCTCTTTGAGCTTTACTGCCTCGCTCGCGTGCTGTGCTACCAGGATGGACCTTTGGAGATTGATATGCTGTCGGGTATAACCACGCCCCTTGATCGATGCGAAAAATTCGCTCCGTTCATTGCATTGCCTTTCCTTCATGTTCATGAACTCATTCTGCTGTGTCATAAGCAATTCTTCTCTGCGCTCGTTCTTATTGCTGTAAAAGTGCTGCCTGAGCGTGATGTAAATTTCCCAGTCGCTGTTTTCGTTGATGGAGTCGAGCGGTCTGCGCGAGGATATATCTGTTGTTTGAGGACTGTCACGCAGATTTTTATTTGGTGGAGAGTAAGCGCCGAATGTCTTTTCGAGTTTCGAGAGGGAGAGATTACGCGATACGCTGCTCGCCTTCACAACGATCTCGCCGACGGTGATTACTGCCCCCGAGCCTTTCTTCGTATACTCCATGCCGTTGGCGTGCATGAGAGCGTGCAGATCATCCCAACTGGTGAGTGTTGTGATGGCGCCCTTCAAAACATTCTGCGCCTTCCTCACGGCGGATTGCTCGCCGGTCAGGTTTTCGGCGTCCTTGATGCGGGGCGATAACTGATAATCCCGATCATTCGGTTTCCTAACGAGCTTACCCTGCGAATCGATCTCACTCCACGTGTTTTCCTCGACCTGCCAACCCTGCACGAATTCAATTCGCCGAGCTGCACGCTCCATGCCCCTGCGGCTCCAACCCTGGGCCGCGTTCACCGCTTTGTGGGTTTCGGGGTCGATTCGATTGACGCAGATGTGTAGGTGCAGATTGTCGGTGTTTTGGTGGAGGGAGTAGACGGCTTGGCATTGAGACAGGTTCATCTCGTCCAGCGTGATTACCACGGCTTCTCGAACCTGTTCGATGCTCGGCGTCTCGTTCTCCCTCCAGCTCAATAGAAGGTGCATGACGGGGTCTTTGCATCGCTTGTTGTGGAAAGCAAGTGATTCCATCTCGATAACGGCGCTCTCCACTGAGACGAGGTTCACGCAATCGGTGTAGGCGATCTTTTCATCGTCCTGACGGTTTTTCGACTTGCCGGTAACATAGTCGATCAACCCCTTGAACGAGCTATGTCCCTTGGGGCTCGGTATGTGTTTCCCGATCATCGTGGTTGCCGTCGCCGCGTTCGAGTTCGTGGCGAATTTTCACGAGAATGCCTTGAATCTCCTCCAGTATCGCAGCCGTCTCACGCCGGTAGATACCGCCGGTCTCGTTGTGGGTCAGTTTGATCAGTCCGCCGAGTTTGGAAAGTTGGCCGATATGCGCGCTGTCGATCTTCGCGTATTTCGGAACGCGAACGTAACCTCGAAGCGTCTTTCCCCGAACATAATCCGACAGGGAGACGCCAACCCTTTCGGCGTCGTCTGTGACG
>JAJDHV010000020.1 GCA_030266365.1 Synergistaceae bacterium OttesenSCG-928-I11
CGCCTGTCATGGGGCACTGTGCCTTTTGGTTCTTTGGGAAGGCCATGACGTCGCGGATGGACTTTGCGCCGCACATGAGCATGACGAGGCGGTCGAGTCCGATCGCGATGCCGCCGTGGGGCGGTGTGCCGTACGAGAGGGCGTCGAGCAGGAAGCCGAAGCGCTCGCGTGCGGTCTCGGGCGAGATGCCGAGGGCCTCGAAGGCCGTCGCCTGCATGAGCGGGTTGTGGATACGGATCGAACCGCCGCCGAGCTCCGTGCCGTTCAGGACGATGTCGTAGGCGCGCGAGCGGACGCTGCCCGGGTCGCTGCGCAAGTTGTCGATGTCCGAATCCATCGGCGCGGTGAAGGGGTGGTGGACGGCCGACCAGCGGCGCTCGTCCTCGTCCCACTCGAAGAGCGGGAACTCCGTGATCCAGACGAACTTCCAGCCGTCTGTGACGAGGCCGCGCGCGCGGGCGAGGTCGAGCCGGATCTGCCCGAGCATCTCGCAGGCCTTGCGCCAGTTCTTGTCCGCCATGATGAAGAGAATGTCATCCGCGGTGAGGCCGGTCTTGTCGATGAGCGTCTTCTGGCGGTCATCGGCGAGGAACTTGACGAGCGGGCCCTTGAGCGCGCCCTCCTTGATCGTGAAGTTCGCCATGCCGGCGCTGCCGAGCTCCTTGGCGCGGGCCTCCCAGTCGGAGATCTCCTTGCGGGAGAGCGAGCCGCCGCCGGGGAGACGGAGCGCCTTGATGGCGCCGCCGTCCGCGATCAGGGCCTTGAACGGATTTTCGCCGTCTGCGAAGACCTCGGTCACGTCGACGATCTCCATGTCGATGCGGAGGTCGGGTTTGTCGCTGCCGTAGCGCTCCATCGCCTCGTGCCAGGTCATGCGGGGCATGGGGGAGGGGATCTCGACGCCGATGACATCCTTGAAGAGGCCGATGAAGAACGGCTCCGTCAGGGACATGACGTCTTCCTCGGCGACGTAGCTCATCTCGATGTCGATCTGCGTGAATTCCGGCTGGCGGTCGGCGCGCAGGTCCTCGTCGCGGAAGCACTTGGCGATCTGGATGTACTTGTCGCATCCGCTGATCATGAGGATCTGCTTGTAGATTTGCGGCGACTGGGGGAGCGCGTAGAACTCGCCGGGATTGACGCGGCTTGGTACGAGGTAGTCGCGCGCGCCCTCGGGCGTCGACTTGGTGAAGATCGGGGTCTCGACCTCGAGGAAGCCGTGCGCGTCGAAGTAGTTGCGCGTGTACTGCACCGTTCGGTGGCGCAGGCGGAGGTTGCGCTGCATCCCCTCGCGGCGGAGGTCGATGTAGCGATACTTCATGCGCAGGTCCTCGTTGACCTTGTCCGCCTCGTCCGGGTCGAACGGGGGGAGCTGCGAGGGGGAGAGGAGGATGAAGTCGCTGACCATCACCTCGACCTGCCCGGTCGGTATTGCCGGGTTCTCGGTGCCCTCCGGGCGCTTGCGCAATGTGCCGCGGACCGCCAGGACGTACTCGCTGCGGAGGTCCTTGGCGCGCGCGTGTACCTCGGGCGTCTCCTCCGGGTTGAGGACGATCTGCGTGACGCCCGTGTAGTCCCAGAGCTCGATGAAGATGATCCCGCCCAGATCGCGCCGTGCGCGGAGCCAGCCATTGAGGACGATGGGTTGCCCCGTGTGGTCGATCCTCGGTTCGCCGCACATCATGGTGCGCTGCCATTCTTTCGTGTATGCCGGTGTCGTCATTTCGCTCATTCCTTCTCTACTTGTGAGGGTTGCCCGTCAGGGCGACCGCGAGGTGCGCTGACGCGTCCTTGCGCGCAACGGACTCCTGTTCGCCGGTCGTCATATCCTTGATGCCAACCGTGCCGGATTTGATCTCGTCCTCGCCGAGGATGCAGACGAAGCGCGCGCCGATCTGCGAGGCGAGCTTCATCTGCGCCTTCATGGCGCGGCCGGTGAAATCCATGTCCGCGGACAGGCCCGCGCTGCGCAGGTTGTGGACGAGGACGGCAGCGTCGGTGCTCGCCCCGGGCGTCGCCGTGACGACGAAGACGTCGGTCTTCGGGGCTTCGCCCGGGTAGGCGTTCTGCCCCTCCATCGTGATGACGATGCGCTCGATGCCGGATGCAAATCCGACGCCCGGCACATGCGGCCCGCCGATCGCCTCGGCGAGGTTGTCGTAGCGGCCGCCGCCGCACATGGCGTTCTGTGCGCCGAGTTCGCCCGCCAGAATCTCGTACGCGGTCTTCGTGTAGTAGTCGAGGCCGCGGACGAGGCGATTGTCGACGCGGACGTCCGCGCCAATGCGGTTCAGGCCGTCCGTGACGGTGTCGAAGTGTTCCCTGCACTCCTCGCAGAGCGAGTCGATCATCGACGGCGCGTTCTCCGTGAGCTCCTTGCAGCCCGGGTTCTTGCAGTCGAGCACGCGGAGCGGATTGCGGTCGAA
This sequence comes from Synergistaceae bacterium OttesenSCG-928-I11, assembly GCA_030266365.1. Classification (GTDB taxonomy): domain Bacteria; phylum Synergistota; class Synergistia; order Synergistales; family Synergistaceae; genus JAJDHV01. The sequence continues at coordinate 2,427 of JAJDHV010000020.1, forward strand.
GCGGTTCTGGCACGTCTCGCAGAAGTCGCCGAGGCGGTCTGCGATGAACTGCTTCAGCACTTCGCGGTAGACCGGGCGACACTTGGGGCAGCCGACCGAGTTGATGAGGACCTGGAGGTTCGAGAGGCCGAGCCTGCGGTAGATCTCCATCGACGTGTCGATCGTCTCGAGATCCGCGAGCGGGCTGGGCACGCCGATGATCTCGAAGTCGACCTGATAGAACTGGCGGTAGCGGCCCTTCTGCGGGCGCTCGTAGCGGAACATCGGGCCCCACCCCCACAGTTTGAGCGGCTGGGGAAGTCGGTTCATGTCGTGCTCGACATAACTGCGCATCATGGATGCGGTCAACTCGGGGCGGAGGGTGATGCTGCGGTCGCCCTTGTCGAGGAACGTGTACATCTCCTTCTCGACGATGTCCGTCGCGTCCCCGATGCCGCGGCAGAAGAGCTCGGTATGCTCGAAGATCGGCAGCAGGATCTCCCTGAAACCGAAGTCGCGCGCGACCTCTCCGCAGACCTTGAGCACGTGTGCCCACTTCCACGACTCGTCGCCGAGTACGTCTCTTGTCCCCCTCGGGGCCTTGATCATTTCCATGCGTTTCCCCTCTTCCGATGGTGAAGAAATATAAATTGTTTATATTCAAACGTTGCAGGCATGTATGTTATCACAAAACAGGCCGGATATGCAGCCTACAACGGCGCATATCCGGCCTGTTTTGAAAAAAATGTGCTTTATATCAACGGGAGCAGACGTGCAGTTTGATCGCGGTCTTTTCTTCGTCGCCCAGCATAATTTTTGTGAACGCGGGGATACAGATCGGTTCGATGTCGTTTGCGGCGACATACGCGCGCGCGATGGCGATGGACTTGACGGCCTGGTTGACCGCACCGGCACCGATGGCCTGAATCTCGACACTCCCGTTGTTTCGCAGGACCGCTGCAATGGCGCCCGCGACCGATTTCGGATTGGAGGTGGACGAAATTCTCAGGATTTCCATGTGCGCTACCTCCTGTCGTCAACAGGCTTACGCTGTACCGGTCCATTCGTGCCGAGGCAAAACGCTCACGCCCGCATCGCCAAACGCTTGCGGTGCGATTCGATCATATAATTTTTGGTCTATTTTGGCAAGTTGGAAACGTGTTTTTGTCCAGGGCCGCGGGCGGGGAAAAATTTTTCGACGGGGGCATGCGATACAAAAAGAACCCCGAATATTTCGGGGTTCGATCGTTATTTGCTCAACTCCGCCCTCGCCATCGCGATGGCCTCCTGGGACTCCTTGATCCATTTTTCCCGCTTTTCGGGCGCAACGGCCTTGCCCTTGGGGTCGTTCAGCAGAAAATCCAATTTTTTTTCCTGAATCTTCAGCCACTCCGTCATTTTCTTGACGTGCTCCTCGTCGTCGCGAAAGCTCGTAAATTCCGCGTCATGCTCCTTCACAAAAGCCCTGCTCACTTCGCCATCCACTCCATCTTGTATGATAATTGAAGCCGGGTCGGAATCGCACGGAACAAGAATATCAGATAACCGAGGGAATGTCATCCACCGCTGTGTAAACCATGTAAATGCCCATTTCGTGCTTCAAGGCCGATTTATGCGTTCGATTGCCGCCGGTCAATCGCTTATGATGTCGCGTCGATAAAGCGCGAGATCAATCGGCAAAAAATTCGTGAAAGCCCGGTTCCATCTCCTGAAGCCGGATCATCAATTGCTCCAGCGTGATCGAGGCCATTTTCAGGCGCACTGCTTCGCCGATCTCCGCGTAAGGCTCTGTCAGCAAGTTGGCGATGTTCCTGCCAAAGAGGCACTGCGGCGCAGGGTGCTCGTGTACCCCGACCAGTTCGTCTAGGGACGCGGAATCCACCGCGTTGTAAACCTCCAGAAGCGTGATGTCCGCCGGTTTTTTTTTCAGCACCGCGCCGCCTGGGCCGCGGGCGACGTCGATGATGCCCGCCTTCTTCAGGCTGCTGAGCAGTTTGCGGATTTCCACCGGGTTGTTGCCCACGCTGGAGGCGAGAAATTCGCTCGTGATCTTGTAATCGGAAGGCAGCATGGCGATCATCAAGAGCACATGAATCGCCGAGGAACACTTGACGCTGATCCGCATTCGCCTCACCTCCATGTAGAGTTTATCAAATATTTATACGAATTCAAGATGTAGGTATTGACTCTACATTATTGCGTGATAGAATGTAGATATTCAAGTTACATCAAATTTATCCGATGGAGGGAAAAGCAATGGCAAAAAATTACGCAGTGATGAACCTCGGCACGTTTCAACAGGATTTGGCGGTAAAAGGCAGGGTGATGGCGGGGGCGGATCTGGGGCTTACCGGCTGCGAAATATCCTTCAACCATACGCCCGCGGGGCAGTTCACCCCGTTCGTGCACACCCACAAACTGAACGAAGAGGTTTATATCGTGATCGCCGGAAAGGGTGCATTCATGGTGGACGGCGAGGAGTTCGCCATCCGGGAGGGGAGCGTCATCCGCGTCGCCCCGGCGGGCGAAAGGGCGATCAAGGCCGGGCCCGACGGGTTGACGCATATTTGTATCCAGGCGCAGGCAGGCAGCCTGACCCAGGCAACGAGAGACGACGGTGTAATCAGCGAGTCGAAGGCGTCCTGGATGAAGGAAGCTTAAGGTTTCCGGCAAGCACTTTTTTACGACGTTGTGTGGAAGTCGGCCCGAATGCCAGGGGCCGACTTCCACTTTTTATTCACCGCCTGGGAGTTGGATCTTGTTGTTTACTTCAATCTTGAGGTTGAGCCGATGCGCTCGTAATAGCGCAGTGTATCGGCGGATCGATCGAACAGTTTGCTGACCTCGGCAATCGTTGTCATTCTTTTTGCCTCGATTCTTCAATCCGCCATCCCGATGTTTTTCAACCAGGAGGCGATTTCGTTCTTGGAGTCCGCGGCAAGCCAAGTGTCTCGATAAAATTATTCTCCGAAGATCGCAGTGGCTCGCTTCATGCGATCGATCACGTTCACTGAAAACGGGCAGCGTTGTTCGCAGTTTCCGCAGGCGACGCAGTCGGAGGCGTGCGCGCCGAGCGAACGATAATGCTGCCGCAGGCTCGGCGGAATTTTTTGTTCATTTTGCCCGCCCTCTTGATCCAGCAGGGCGATGTCCAGATATTTGTTGACTGCCGCGATGTCGATGTCGGCCGGACAGGGGAGACAGTGGTTGCAGTAGACGCAGCTTCCCTTGAATCCGCCGCGCCCGTCCTCGCGGAACGAGCTGATCGCCTCGGTGTAATCGCGTTCGGCGTCGCTCGCCTCCAGGTACGATACCGCGGCCTCGACCTCTTCCACGGAGTCGTAGCCGACGAGCGCGCTCGCGACGGCGGGCCGGGTCAGCGCGTAGTGGACGCATTGTGCGACCGTCAGGGGTTTTGCAAAGGGCGTGTGGTCCGGCGACAGCAGCTTGCCTGCGCCCAGCGGCTTCATTACCGTGATGCCGACGCCACTGCTCTGGCATAGCCGGTACAACTCGGCCCGCTTGGGGTCGATCGTCGTGACGTGGGCGGTGAACTGGTCGCCCAGCATCTCATTGATATCGGCGTTGCCCGGCATCATGTCGAAAGCGGGGTTGATGCTGAACATGAGCATTTCGACCAATCCCTCCTCCACGAGACGCCGGGCCGTCTCCGGGTTGTGCGTGCTCGCGCCGATCGCGCGCACACGCCCTTCGCGCTTCAGGCGCTGCGCGTATTCCACGATGCCGTTGTCGATCATGGCGTCGATGGCCTCGTGCGTATCCATAAAAAACAGCATCCCGAAATCGATGTAGTCGGTCTGCAAAAAACGCAGCAGATCTTCGAAGTATCGTTTGCACTCCTTCAAATCGCGGCTGACGTCGAACTGTTCCCGCAGATCGACGGAGCCGATTGCCCCCTGGATCGACATTTTCTCGCGCCGCCCGCGCAAGGCGTGCCCGATGTTCGTGCGGACGTATTCGCCCGGCATGAAGAGGTCCATGATATTGATGCCGCGGTCCACTGCGGCGGATATGACCTCTTCCACGAACGTGCGCGGTTTGTCGAACAAATGCTCGCTGCCGAGCCCGATCACGCTGGCCTCGATTCCCGTGTTCCCGACGTAACGATATTCCATCTCATGCCTCCGGATTCGCAATGCCGCACTGTATGCGACCGCGTTTTTTGTTTGGGTCAGCAAGGAGACCTTATCACTTGGAGTTCACTCCAAGTCAAGCCGCTTCCCAAAGCTGTAAGCCTCTTTCAAACGCCCGGTCTCCTCGATGCACCTTTTCGTCGGGGAACCGCCGCAACCGCCAACCAACACCATGCCTTTGTCATGCCAGCCGAGATAGTTGACGCAGTTGAAGCGATAGTAGGAAACGGCCTGTTCGAACGTCCAGAAAAGATCGTCGGCTGCGGTCATCAGGAGAGCGCAATCCTTTTCGGCGTGTTTCTCGTACCTGCCCTTCGGCGGGTTGTCGTCCTCCTCCGCGACGGCGTAAAGGCGTTCCAGAAATGCTTTCAGTCGAGCGGAAATCGTCCAGAAGTAGAGCGGCGACGCCAGGACGACCATGTCGGATTTCGCGTACAGCGGGTAGATGTCCTGCATGCCGTCCTTCTGCACGCAGGGTTTTCCCCATCGACAGGCGTTGCAGCCGATACAGCCGTTTATCGTCTTGTCGCCGAGAAACATCTTCGTCACGGAATGCCCCGCTTCGCTTGCCCCTTTGATAAAGGCATCCGCAAGCTTATCGGTGTTGCAGTTTTTCAGGCCGCTGCCGACGATGACCAAAATATTTTTCATGGCGTCGGCTCAATGGCTTCGAGCTTGAAAATGACGGGGCGCAGGCCGTCGTTACAGCTATTGATGGCGATGTTGCGTTTTTCTATCCACTCTGTCCAGAAACCGTCCGCCCCGTGCGCAAGCGCGAAAGCGTATTTGCCGAACGCCGTCCACGCCTCGTCGCACAGCCCCTCCGGCTGTTTGCCAGCTTCAGAGAGAAAAACCTGCCCGGGCTTATGAAAAGGACAGGCCTCTAATGTCGGATTCCCATACTCCTTCGCAAGTTCTTCGTCGAGCGTCGATTTCAAAACCGTGATTTTCACGTCTCTCATAATACAATTTCCTCCCTCTGTTGAGCGACTCACGTTGCCATTTGCTTCATCAGGAGTATATAATTTTCATAAACAGATTTACAAGTATGCACTTTTTTGACGCATACTTTCATAAAGGAAAGTGTCGTTATGAGTATGAAGGGTTACGAGGGCAAGATCTCCAACATCGCGGACACGCCGTTCGGCTACACGCTCTCCCTGATCGGCGGCAAGTGGAAGATGGTTATCATGTATTGCCTCATCGAGTGTGGCGTCGTCCGTTACAACGAGTTGCAGCGGATGATCGGAACGATTACATACAAGACCCTCAGTGCGCAGTTGAAGGAGTTGGAGGAGGGTGGTCTCGTGTCACGGACGGAATATCCACAGATTCCGCCGAAGGTGGAATACAGTCTGTCCGAGGACGGTAAATCGCTGATCCCCATCTTGGAGGCCATGTGCGAGTGGGGCGTGGATCACCAGCCGAAGAGGGCAAGGAAGAATACGCGAAAGTGAAGGCCCCAGATGATCGAGCCATGATACGGCGCCGGGGCGCACGCTAAAATCGCGTGCGCCCCGGCGTTTTTCTTCAGCTGGCGAGTGCGTGGGTTGGATCCTGGTCCTCGGTTTTGAATTGCGACAGGTGTTCCTCGAGCGTCTCGGTCCCGGCCGCGAGCGAGCGTGATTCGCGCTCCACGTTTTCGGAGACGGCGAGCGTCTGGTTGGTCGCGGTACGGATACTGCCGATGGCGTTGCGGATGCCGCTGGTCGACTCCGTCGTCCTGTGGATGATCTCCAGCATCTCGTTGGTGCTGGCGGCCTGTTCCTGCGAGGTCGCCGCCACGCCCTGGATGGAGTCGGAGATCGTGCCCAGCTCCTCCTGCGCGCGGCGGAGATTTTCCGTCGCATGTTCCGCCTCGCTCTGAACGTCGCGCAGTGCGTCGCGGATGTTGGCGAAGACCTCCTGCGAGTTCCCCGTCTCCTGATCCAGCGAGGTCACCAGTTCCGATATCTTCTTCGCCGCGGCGTTGGAGTCCTCGGCCAGTTTGCGCACTTCCTCGGCGACGACGGCGAAACCTCGCCCGGCTTCCCCGGCCCTCGCCGCTTCGATCGCCGCGTTCAGCGCCAGCAGGTTCGTCTGCTCGGCGATGCCGGAGATTGCGCTGACGAAGCCGGTGATCATACCGACCGAGGAGGAGAGGCTGTCGATGCTCTGGTCGCAGGCGGTCGTCTGTTCGGCGACCAGAGCGATTTTTTGCACGACCATCTCCACGTCGCGGACGGCGTCTTTGTTCAGGCGGTCCGTCTGCGCCGCGCGCTCGGCAACATTCGTGATCAACTCGGCGGCGTTGGCGGTTGCTTCGGTGATGCTCTGGGCGCCGGCGTCGATCTGCTGAATGTCGCGATCGTTGCTCTCGGAGAGGTCGTGCACGTTCTCCACCGCGGCCAGCACGGTCTGGACGTTGGCCAGCGATTCCTGCGACAAGCCGGCGAGCGTGGCGGAGGAGTGGCTGAAATTTCGCGCCTCCTCGCCGAGCGCGGCTACGGTATTGTTCAGGGAACCCTTTAGGTCGCGGATGGCTCTGCTCATGTCCCCAATCTCGTCCGACGCCCCTTCGTAACGCGAGAGGACGTCCTTGTTTCCCGTGCCGCCGGCCGTGAGGTCGAGTTCGCCGAATCGCTTGAGGATCTCAGAGGTCGTCGTGATCGGCCGCACGATGCGGCGCACCATGATCGTCAGCACGACGCCGAGAATGGACAGTCCTGCCAGCGAAGCCAGCACGATGCGCCAGACCAGCGCCGAGCGCTCCCGATCGGCGATGATCGACGGCACGGAGAGCGAGAAGGACCAGGGCTTGCCCGTGTCCCCGATCTTGACCGGCTGGTGGCAGAAGGCGGTATTTCCTCGCCCGTCCGGTGCGGGAATGACGAAGTACGTGGAGCCCCCCTCCTGGATCATCCGCATTGTCTCGTCGGTGTTGCTCGCCCCTAGCTCGCGGTAGTTTTTGCCGATGAACGACTTGTCGAAGCGGCTGACGATCACGCCGTCGTTGGAGAAGAGCGTGGCCCGGCCCCCCTCCGGAAGCTGAAACGACGAGACGATGCGGTCGAGCAGCGCCAGCGAGAGGTCGATACCGGCAACCCCGATCCGTTTGTTGCCCCGCTCGATCGGGATGCCGATAGTGGTGACGAGCACATTGTCGCTGGGGTTGCCCGTGTAACTGTAGAGGAAGGGCTCGATGAGCGTCTCCGCCCCGCCCCTCAGCGCTTCGTGATACCAGTCGAACATTGCCACGTCTCTCTCGCTGATGTTCTCCGTGGTCTGCGTGATCGTGTTCCCGTTGCGGCTGAAGATGCCGATCATCCGACCGGCCTCGTTGTAGCCGTTCCTTCCAGCATAGTCCCGGTCCAGGCCGTCGAAGGCGTCCGCTTCGTAGACGACCCAGGCGGAGGTGATGTCGGGCATGTTGATGAGGAAGTTCTTTGTGATTTGCAGCAGCTCGTCGCGCGCGCCTTCCTGATGTGGATCGAGGCTGCTCACCACGGAGGCGAACGTCCGCAGCGCTCCGATGGACGTGTTGAGGGTGGCCTCCACCATGTTGCTCGCCGAGGCCGCATTCGCCCGCACCGACTCTTCGGCAGCCCTGGCGCTCGACTGCGATACCTGAAGAACGATCAGCAGGCTCATTATGACGAAGACAGACAACGCCACACCCAATACGCCCAACAACATTTTCTTCTGCATGTTCAATCTCATATTCGCCACCCTTTCGGATCATCGTGGCCCTCGCGCGCTTCGATACGCCCGACCGGTTTCGGTTTCGGAAGCGGTTCCGGCATTATGTTTCGGCGCTTAGCATAACTGTTTGTGAAGGCATAAAAAAGGTATTTTTCTCTGGTTGAAAATCGCGCTGGCTACTGAAAATGTCACATTCTGGCATTCGCGCATAAAGTTACTCTTGACATGACGGAGTTTGCTGCTAGTGAGGAAGCGGCTTTCAGGGTAGAAGGAGCCCAGCGTGGGAAACTTTATGACAGAAGGAGTGTTTGTTTATACAAAGCAGGCGGGCGTTTGTTTGACAAACGCCCGCCTGTTTTTATCGATTTGCGCAAGGCCATTCAGTCCGGAAATCCCTTGCGCTTCTTGTTTTTCTCCCGCGCAAACTTGCGCGCGTTCTTCATGCCGCCCACAAAGGCGAACATTTCGTTGAGCTTCTTCGTCTCGATCTCCCTGGAGCTGAGGCCCTCGTACGACGCCTCTTTCCCGAGTTTTTGCCAGCTCTGGAAACGCTCAATCGAGAGCGCGCCTTCGTCGATCGCCCTGCGCACGGCGCAGCCCGGCTCTTTTGTGTGGCTGCAATCGTGAAACCGGCACGCGGACGCAAGTTCGTCGATGTCCGCAAAGGTCCTGGAGACGTTCGCGCGCTCCAGGCCGAGCTCCCGCATCCCCGGCGTGTCGATGAGCATGCCGCCGCCCTCCAATGGGATCAGTTCGCGCCTCGTGGTCGTGTGTCTCCCCTTGTCGTCGTTTCTCAGCCCTTTCGTGTCCTGTCTGTCCGCGCCGAGAAGACAGTTGATGAGGGTCGATTTGCCGACGCCGGAGGATCCGATGAAAGCGACCGTATGCCCCTCTTCGATATGGCGTTCGAGTGCGCGGCAGCCGTCCGCCTGCAATGCCGAGGTGACGTGGACATCCACGCCGATCGCGACCGCGTTCACCTCGCGAAGCCGCGCCTCCACATCGTCGCACAGATCCGATTTCGTCAACACGACGACGGGCGCAGCACCGCTGTCCCAGGCGATCGAAAGATAACGTTCCAGCCTGCGCAGGTTGAAGTCGTTGTTCAGCGACATGCAGATGAAGACCGTGTCGATATTGCTTGCCACAACCTGCTCGTCGTTTGACGTTCCCGCCGCTTTCCGGATGAACGCGCTCTTTCTCGGCAACACGTGGTGAATGATGGCGTTCCCGTTTGCATCCGTATCCCGGTCGAGCATGACGAAATCGCCGACCGCCGGAAAATCCGACGCCGCCTTCGCTTCGAAGCGAAATTTTCCGGAGACCTCCGCCATCAGCTCTCCCTTTTGGCTCATGACGGTGTACAAATCCTTATACTGGGAAAAAACCCGCCCGACGAAAAGTCCCTCGTGTGTGGCGGCCTCCGCGGCGAGGCGATCCGTAAGTCCCAGTTTCTTCATATCTGTTCGATTCAATGTTCTGCCCTCCTGTGAGTTATCGAAATAACCGATGGGAGGTTCGTGCCATCAGACGCCGCAAACCTCCCGGCTTGCCGCAATCCTCGTTGTACCGAACTGACACATCAACATGCATCTCCTTCTTGGTTGAAATACAAAAAACGACCACCCCAAGCATCGTGGGCACCTGGCCCACTATAACACAACGATGCAATACGAGTATAGAAAAGCAAGGTTCGGGTGTAAATATATAAACAAATTAATTGGATGTTATTAAATGTATTGGCATAGAGCACAAGTATGCGCTTTTTTGACGTATACTTTTATAGATTGAAATCGCTGGCCAACGCCACTCGATAGAATAAATATGAAGCGAGGTAATTCTTTTGCTTGACGCCAAAGACATCGAACTGCTTAAAGCGACGTTCCCCTTTTGGGACAAACTGTCCGATGACGAAGCCAACCTGCTTCTCTCGGGCACAAAACCCGTTTTGTACAAACAAGGCGGCCATATTCACAGCCCGGCAAACGAGTGTGTCGGGGTTCTGCTCGTGAAAAGCGGCGAGCTTCGTACCTATATATTGTCGAAGGGCGGAAAGGAGATCACCCTGTTCCGCCTGAGCAAAGGCGAAGTCTGTGTATTGTCGGCATCCTGCCTGATCAGCAGCATCACCTTCGACGTCTTTATCGACGCGCAGCAGGACATGCAAGTGCTGCACATCGACTCCGCAGTTTTTTCCCAGCTCCAAGCGGGCAACCTCCATGTGGAGAACTTTGCCCTCAAGGTGGCGGCAAATCGATTCTCCGACGTCGTGTGGGCCATGGAGCAAATTTTATTCATGAGCTTTGACGTCCGTCTTGCCGTTTTTCTCCTCGAAGAAACATCGAAAAACGGCACCGACAACCTCATGCTCACCCACGAACAGATTGCAAAATATATCGGCAGCGCGCGCGAGGTCGTCTCCCGGATGCTCAAATATTTTGCAAACGAAGGAATCGTCCGGCTGCATCGCGGCAGCGTGGAGATCGTCGATAAGCATGCCTTGAAGAAACTGGTGCAGTCAAAGGCAAATGAGCGCAGGAATAATCAGGAAGCATCGCCTTCCTGATTGTCGTATTTCAGCTTGCAGATCATCTGCGTCATCGTTCCCATCGGACAAATCACGCACCAGGAGCGCGGGCGAAAGAAGACCATAAAAATCATGCCGATCAGAACCGACGTCAGCATCAGGCTGTAAAACCCAAACGCGAACTGCGCGACCCACGGCGTCACGATTCCGTCCGCATACGCCCACTGCCAGGGCAGCCTGAATGTCCAGAACAACGTGATCATTTCAATTAAATTATGTACCCCAGAAAACACCAGGTATGTGCTGAAGAGCATGTTGCCGAACATGGCCATAAAAAAAGCCAGAAAGCCGTACCGAAACCACTTGCTGTACAAAAAATTCGGCATCTTGTTGTTCAACGAGAACTTTGACCCCAAAAGCGCGAACAGTTGCCCACGCCCGCAGTAATCGTTGCAGTATCCCTTCGTCCCCTTGATGATGGATATGAGCAGGGGAATCATAAAACAGAACACCCCAAGCCAGGCAAAGAGGATATTGACAAACCCCAGAACGATATAGAGCGAGGAGGTGATCCAAAGATAATCGTACCATTTCCCCTTGATCACTTTTCCCCAACCTCCAACCGGATCAGGCAGGCTGGGCACGCTTTGACGCACTTGCCGCACCCGACACATCCCGCTTGGTCGACAACAGCCGTAACGCCCCTGTCGATGAAGATCGCGGATTTGGGGCAGACCTTTACGCATGTACCACACGCAACACAGTGTCGCGTGTCGACGACCGCTTTTTTCATGAGGCACGCTCCTTCACATCAATGACTTCATCATAATATGTGAAAATTTAGTGTGCTTCAGTGACCTGGTCACGCCCGCGAGCAAACTGTTGGAGATGGCGGACGGAAAAACATGCGGTTTATTCTGTGTTCACATCGACACGAAACACGTTTATGACATCGGGATCGGGGCAACAGACGCGGATATCTCCGTGCTCTTTGCAAGGCGGCAATTGTCCGCCATACCTCAGGATATTGATGTAGGGAAACAACACATGCATCGCCATGGGGCAGAGTTTGCCGCGGTCTTCGTCAAAATCGAAAATTTCGCCGACCCTGTGCCCTCGGTGGCAACCATGTTTCCCCATCCGTTCGACCAGTTCGATTTTTATTTTTGGCTTTTTCATCGAACGCCGCCTCTTATCGATACAAGGGCAACGATTGCAAATTTATTTTTTCGGACAGCGCCTTCTCGTGCTCCGCTTCTTTGCGGCGTTTGCAAATTTCGCAATTGCACTCCAATGCCTCCAAAAAGTCCTCATCGTAGCTCAACAGGGTTTGCACGACATTTGCGTCTAGCTGTGTCCCGGCGGCTTCTTTCAATATTCGAATCGTATCCTGTATGGATTTTGCCGGGCGATATGCGCGGTAGGTTCGCAATGCCGAAAAAGTGTCCGCCACGGCGATAATTCTGGAAGCAAGCGGTATGCCGTCTCCCGACAAACCGTGATAACCTTTGCCATCCATACGTTCGTGATGATAAAGAATCCAGTCGCCGATATCCTCAAACATCGTACCTTGAAGTAGGTTGCACCCACTCACAGGATGCTGCCGAATAATTTCCCACTCTTCATCGGAGAGGGAGCAGTCTTTGTTCAAGACGTTTTCCGGGACCAATATTTTGCCGATATCGTGAAGCAACGCCGCATGAGCAAGTTTTTCCCTGTCGATGGGAAAATGTCCAGCCTCAAAAATCGCCTCCGTAACGACATAGACATGGTGAGAGTGTCCCTGCGTATATTCATCGCGCGCGCCGATGATGTTGGTGCAAATTTTCAGGATTTCGCTGCCCTGTTGCCGATCCATATTCGTTTGGCTCATTGCATCAATCTCTCCTGTGGCGAGAATTCACGTATCATTTGCGTTTAATTATATGCCATAAACAAACCGCCGATGTGACATATATCGCGCCGCTTTCTTTGGATCGGCTGTCCATTGCTTTGCTGTGACCAAGTCACTGAAGTTCGCGGGATTTTCACATATGATGAAACCATTGATATGGAACGGGTTTTGTGATGGAAACGTCGTTTTCAGCAGTTCGATATCCTTGGCGTCTAACAGGAAAATCACCTCATTCTGCATTTTACTATACTCTGGTAACGGGAGGAATGAAGCATGAATAAGAAAATTCTGATCGTCGGCGGTGTGGCAGGCGGCGCTTCGGCGGCAGCGAGACTTCGGAGGCTGGATGAGCACGCGGAAATCATCATGTTCGAAAAGGGCGAGTACATTTCCTTTGCCAACTGCGGCCTGCCGTACTACATCGGCGGAGAGATCGAAAAACGCGCCTCGCTCATCCTGCAAACGCCGGAGGCTTTCCGCGGCCGTTTTAACGTCGACGTCCGCATATGCAGCGAAGTTGCCGCCATCGACCGGACAAAAAAGACCGTCACGGTAAAAAACCACAAAACCGGTGAGAGCTATACCGAACGTTACGACAGCCTGATTCTGTCGCCCGGAGCGGAGCCAATCAAACCGTCGATCGGCGGGGTCGACTCCAAAGGGGTATTCACCCTGCGGAATCTATCCGATACGGACAGGATCAAAAATTTCATCGCAGAGAACAAACCGCACACCGTCGCAATCGTCGGCGGAGGGTATATCGGCGTCGAGATGGCCGAAAATCTTCACAAGGCGGGGCTCGACGTGACGCTGATCGAGATGCTGAATCAGGTCATCGCCCCGCTCGACTTCGATATGGCCTGCGGCGTACATCGCCATATCGAAAGCAAGGGCGTGAAGTTGCTTCTTGAGACCGCCGTGAAATCCATACAGGGCCATAATGGCAAACTCCAGGTCGAGTTGAGCAAGGGTTCGCTGGACGTCGACATGCTGATCCTCTCCATCGGCGTGAGACCCGAGACCGGCCTTGCCAGACATGCCGGATTGGAGCTGAACGAGCGCGGCTCCATCATCGTCGACGGGAACATGCGCACATCCGACAAGGACATCTACGCGGTGGGCGACGCCGTGGAGGTGACGGACTTCGTAACGGGCCAGAGGACGTTTATCCCGCTGGCAGGGCCTGCCAACAAACAGGGGCGCATCGCCGCCGACAACATTTGCGGCATAGAGAGCCGCTACACGGGAACGCAGGGGAGCGCCATCCTGCGGGTGTTCGACATGACGGTCGCGACCACCGGGGTCAACGAGAAGACCGCCGCTCGTCTCGGCCTCGATTACGACAAGATCTTTACACACCCCACCAGCCACGCGATGTACTATCCGGGGTTTGAATACACCGCCATCAAAACGTTGTTCGATCGGAAAACGGGCAAGATACTCGGGGCGCAGGTCGTCGGGTTCGAGGGCTGCGACAAAAACTGCGATGTGCTTGCAACGGCAATCCGGTTTGGGGCGACGGCAAAAGACCTGACCGAGCTGGAGCTCTGTTATGCGCCGCCGTACTCGTCCGCGAAAGACCCGGTAAACATGATCGGTTTCGCGATCGAGAATCTGCTGTCGGGGAAATACAGGCAAATCCACTGGCACGATTACGGGAAACTGCCGCGCGACGGCAGCGTCATCTTCCTGGACACGAGGATGAAAGAGGAGTCCGAGGGTGCGCCCATCGGAGGATTTATCAATATTCCGACGAACGAGCTCCGAAATCGGCTGCACGAACTGGACAAAAACAAAACCATCTACGTAAGCTGTCGCGTCGGGTTGCAGGGATATATCACATGCCGCATGTTAAGCCAGCACGGCTTTACCTGCTACAATTTCAGCGGAGGATACAGGCTCTACAAGGACCTGTTCGGTGTGAAAAAATAAAAAACACCGCTCGTTGACGGATTGCCATGCCATCAAAGCACAGGTTTAGCGTTTGGGAGCCGTGCCTTGGTTGTCTCACGTTTGGGCCTTTCGCCCATATGTCGCCGTATGTATAATGACCTTCTGCACAGGTGTGCGGACGAAAAAGACAGATGGAGAGGATGAATCAACATGAGAAAATTTGCGTTTGTGATCACACTGGCTGTGCTGGCAATTGCGATGGCTGGCACGGCTTTTGCAGCGGACGCGTTTCCCGCCTTCAAGTCCTATAATCTGGCGGGAGAGGAAGTGTCGCAGGAGATTTTCGCCGGCAAGAAGCTGACGATGATCAACTTCTGGGGGACCTACTGCCCACCGTGCATCAGTGAGATGCCCGACCTCGGCGAGCTGGGGCGGTCGATGCCGGAAGGGACGCAGCTCGTGGGGATCGTGATCGATGTCGGCGACAAGGAGACGTTCGAAAAGGCCATCGAGATCACGAAAACCGCGAATGCCGACTTCCCCAACATTTTGATCTCGCAGGAGATGATCCCCTATCTGGAGACGATCGTGGCCGTGCCGACGACGATCTTTGTCGACGCACAGGGCAATGTCATCGGCGAGCCGATCGTCGGATCGCGCTCTGGAAAGGCCTATCGCGGTGAAGTCGAAAAGGCCTTGAAACTTTTGCCGTAGCTCGAAATGTCTGACTCCAGGAGGCGCTTGCTCCGCGCGGTGCTGCTTGTGACGGCCTTTTTCTTCGTCTTCATCGGTTGGAAGAGGGGGGAAGTCGCATCTGTGCTCGTCAAGGCGATCTTCGTCTGCCTCGAGTGCATCGGGATCGGCTAGCTCGGACACGCCGCAATGCTTCGCAAGGCTGCACAGTGGTTGAACCTGTTACTCAGCAACGCCTACTTGCCGGGCTTCTGGCTGGGGCGCATCTATAAGGGCAAGCTGAAATCCGTTTGTGTGCCGGGGTTGAATTGCTACTCCTGCCCGGGGGCCGTTGCTTCCTGCCCGTTGGGCTCTTTGCAGGCTTCCTTCGGCGGGGGCGGATTTTACCCCGGTTTTTACGTCGTCGGTTTGCTGCTGGCTTTCGGCGCGCTCTTCGGCCGCTTCGTATGCGGGTTTCTCTGCCCCTTCGGCCTGATGCAGGAGCTGCTGTACAAAATGCCGATTCCACGTCCCTGCAAACGAACGGCAGGCCAAGTTCGCCACTGGTCGCGCTACATCAAATACGCCGTGCTGATCATCTTCGTGATCGGAATGCCGGCACTGCTGGCGGGCGATTCGGGGTTGGCCTCTCCCGCTTTCTGCAAGTACATCTGCCCGGCGGGCACGCTGACCGCTGGATTGCCGCTTTTGGCCGCCAACAGCTCCCTGCGCGCGGCGGCGGGAGCCCTCTTTGTCTGGAAGTTTGCCGTGGCGGTCGCGATCGTTCTCGGCTGTTTGCTGATCCTTCGTTTTTTTTGCAAATACCTTTGTCCGCTGGGCGCAATCTACGCGCTCTTCAACCGCGTGGCTCTCTACCGCCTGCGGTTGACGCCGGAGAACTGCGTCCACTGCGGCGACTGCATCCGCGCCTGCCCGATGGGGGTAGACCCCTCGCACGACCCCGACAGCGGCGAGTGCATCCGCTGCGGCGATTGCGCAAAAGCTTGTAAATACAACGCCCTGCACACCGGATTTGCATGCGGCGAACGAGAGGCCAAGAAAACGGCAGCCCGCTGCTGACCACCAGCAGGCTGGTGCCAACATGAACGTGGTGGCGAAGGAGACAGGCTAATACACGTCGACGGCGACGCAACACCGAGAAATATTTCAGGGTCAAAGGGACGCTATGAAGGCGGGCTACGTTAGGTCCATACAGAATAAGAAATGGTAATGAGACAGGCGAGCTTTGCTTTGGCAAGTGCTCGCTTGTCTCATTTACAGGATTGAGATGCTGTGTTTACGCAATTCGCTACCATATTTCGTCCAGACTCGATCACGCCGGGAGCCGTTAGCTATGCGCTTCGCTCCGTCTTTTCGGAAAATACGACGATCCAGCTATGGGCCTACAACGTCGAGACGATACTGGCGGAAAAAATCGAAACGGTTCTGCGGCGAGGCATCTTCAACAGCCGAATGCGCGACTTTTACGATATTCACGTCCTCACAAAAACCCAGAGCTACGATGTCAAAATTCTCCGAGAGTCGCTCAGAAGGGCAGCCGAGCACAGCGAGTCCGTTCAGCAGGTAATAAACGCTTCCGCGATACTTGATTCAATTGGGAACAGTAAGGAACTGGCAAAGTATTGGAGCAATTACCGGCGCGAATATGAATATGCTCGAGACATCTCGTTCTCGGAAATTATTACCGCTTTACAAGAGTTGGCAGAGCACGTGATGTCGAGCCGCACGAATTATCCGGAGAAGAAGTTGAAGTTTCGGGTGAATCGTGCGAAGAGCCGGACAGGCAGTCCGCTGAAAGCTGACCGGCTGAAGCCGGTGGATTTAGACCGGGAACTCGGAAATTAAAAATAATAAGCAATATTTAATAAAATCTATAATGGCATGTCCTTTCATAAATCACCCTGAAAATCACCCCATTACTGCTGACTAAAATCACCCTTAGGATGAAGACATCCGTGATTTGAGCGGGGTATTGTAAATTGCGTTGCAGAAGAGCTTGGGGTTTTTTGAGAGAAGAGAGAGAAGAAAATTGTGGAAGGAAAGGATGGTTGGAAGGAGTATTTCGATACGAGTTTTATGTCATTCTAAAACAAGAGGGGGAAATGGTTATGGGAATATTGAGCAGATTTTCGGACATCATGGGCGCGAATATCAATTCGCTTCTTTCCAAGGCGGAGGCTGGTAACGCGGATAAGCTTCTGGAAAAGTATCTGAGGGACGCGAAGGAGAACATCGCTCAGGTGAAAGCGGAGACAGCGGCGGTGATCGCCGAGGAGACAGGGCTTGCACGCAAACTCGCCGACAACGAGGCGAACTGCAAAAAATACGAGAACTATGCCGTAGCTGCTGTCAAGGATGGCAACGACGACGACGCCAGGAAGTTTTTGACCTACAAGAGCCACCTGGAGGAGGAACGGGCGGGGTTGTCCTCCCAATACAACCGGGCGAAGGACAACAGCGAAAAGATGAGGCAACTGCTCAAAAAACTCTCGAGCGATGTCGATGCCGCAGAGGATAAACTGGGTGAGCTCAAGCAGAAGTTGACCGTGGCAAAGCAGCAGGAGAAAATGAACAAGCTCGGAGAGAAGCTTGGCAACAACCCCCTGAGCGGCGTCGACAGCCTGTTCGACGCAGTGCAGAAGCGAGTGGATGCGGCGGATGCCGCGATGGCCCTCGACCAGGAATTTACGAAAGAGACGCTAGAGGTTGAAGATTTGGCGAAAAAATACGACGCGGGTACTCAGGAGGTCAAAGCCGACCGGGTGGAGGACCAACTCGCCATGCTGAAAGCCGGCCTCAAAAAAGAGGCATAGGCCATGGCAACGACACCCGATGTGCAGGAGCAGCAGAAAGAGGTTCATGTAGATACCGAGACGTTCATATGCCAAAATTGCGCCGGCATTATGAAGTTCAACATCGGCAAGCAGAAGTTCGAGTGTTCGGCATGTAAGGCTGAATACGACCTGGAGACGCTCTCCGACAGCGTCAAGGAAAATGACTTCAGCTTGTATCACGAGCGGGAGAAGGCGACGACCCCCTTCGAAGGCATGGCTGTTGCCGTCTGCCAGCAGTGCGGCATGGAGATTTCTTTTTCCGAATCGCAATTCTCGACGACCTGCCCCATGTGCGGCTCCACGCAGGTCGCCACAGCGAAGCAGAGCGCTGGAATTCCGCCGGACGGTGTAATTCCGTTCAAGATCGACAAACAGGACGCGCAGCAGAGGTTCAAGGCGTGGGTAAAGAGCCGCTGGTTTGCCCCGAATGATTTTAAGAACAGATATGCCGAAGGCGGTCTTGCCGGCATGTTCCTGCCCTTTTGGACGTACGATGCCTATGCGGTCTCAAGGTATACGGGCAGGGGCGGGAAAAACAGGAAGGAAAAGGACAAGGACGGTAAGGAGAGAACCGTGACGGATTGGTATCCGGTGCAGGGCGTCGTGAGTGCTTC
Source organism: Synergistaceae bacterium OttesenSCG-928-I11 (assembly GCA_030266365.1). Lineage (GTDB taxonomy): Bacteria > Synergistota > Synergistia > Synergistales > Synergistaceae > JAJDHV01. Next base: position 20,696 of record JAJDHV010000020.1, read on the forward strand.
CTTCGACGATGTGCAGATCTGCGCCTCCCAAAAAGAGGAGAGCATCGGGGGTATTCTGCCTTACGGAACGACCAGCAACACGAAACCCTTTTCAGCGGGTTACCTCTCCGGTTATTATGCGGAAGTCTACAAAATAAAGGCGGACACGGGCTTTGAGAGCGCGAAGACGATCATGGAGAGTAAATTGCGGAGCCTGGCGGCAAAGGATATCGAAAAGAAATACGATAGATCGGACGTGCAGTCGCTCTCGACGAAATTTTCCAGAGTAACCTACAAGCACGTGCTCCTTCCCCTCTGGAGCTCAGCTTTCGGCTATAACGGAAAGACGTATAACTATATGATAAACGGAGAGACCGGCAAAGTAAGCGGCGACAGGCCCTATTCCGCAATTAAGATCGCGCTCGCGGTTCTCAGCTTCATCGCGGTGGTCGCCACCTGGTACATGATGTCTCAGTAACAAAGAATAAACTCGATGGAGGATTGAGCGACAAATGGCTTGGTTTGGACAGGGAAAAGACACGATCGAGTGGGAAGAGTTCAGGGACGACGTTCTGTTCTACAAATGGCCTGGAAATGAAATAAAAAAAGGCTCGAAGCTGATTATTCGCACAGGGCAGAACGCGATATTTTACTCCAACGGACAGATAGAGGGCATCTTCAAGGACGAGGGGAATTTCGACATCGAGACGCAGATCACACCATTTCTCTCCTCACTGAAGGGCGTTTTTTCTCTTCGCTCGGACACCGGCATGAGGGCGGAGGTCTATTTTGTCAACGCAAAACAGCTTCTGCTTCCCTGGGGGACGAGGCAGCGTATCATGATCCCATCGCCGGAGGTGCCGTCGGGGATACCGGTCGGATGCAACGGAAACTTGATCGTGGAGTTCCGCGATTACTTGACCTTTATCAAAAAAGTGGCGGGCGTTAAATCCACCTATTCGCTCGACGATATCTCCGAGCGACTGATGGGCGTCTTAAACCCCATCATCGCCGAGTGCATGCTGGGCGGGCAGCAGCAGATCGGTGTAAACGCGCTCATCGGGCTCCAGGCAAACAGCCGCGCTCTCGGCAAACAGATGACGGCGGAGCTCGACAAGGAGCTTCTCGACATCGGTCTCGGCGTGGCGAGCCTGAATATCCAATCCATCAACTACCCCAAGGAAGTTCAGGCGATGGCCGAGAAAGTGGCGGCGCAGTCTTTTGTCGGCGATGTCGGCAAGTACGCGAACATCGCCATGGCAGACAGCTTCGGCAAGGAGGGCGGCGGCGGCGCGGCCGCGCAGATGGCGCAGATGGCGATGGGGATGCAGATGGGGCAACAGATGGCAGCGGGCATGCAGCCGCCTGCGCAGCAGCAACCCGCCCAACCGAGTGCTCCGGTGCCCCCGGCGGCCCCGGCGGGGGACAAGTTCTGTCCCACGTGCAGGAAGATGGTCGCCACCAAATTCTGCCCGGACTGCGGAACGCCGACCGTGTGACCTCAAGGACACAAGTACTGACGACAGCAAGAGCAGGGGCCTCTCGTTGCTTGAGGGGCCCCTGCTTTCATCGGGGGACAGAAGCTACACGCTTTTGACGATGCTGCGGATTTTGTCGAATTGTTTTTGACGGGCATCGTCCAGCGAGCGTCCCGATGCAGTCAATACTTGCACCCAAGCCAGCAGCTCCTTCCTTGACGCCACGTTCAGCTTCGCGAAGATACGCCGGTTGTGCGTTTTAATCGTGTTGATGCTCAGGCTTAAAATGCCGGTTATCTCCTGGGCGGTGTAGCCTTCGAGGTAGAGGTTGAACACATCAGCCTCTGCCCGCGAAAGTTTTCTGGTGTTCGCTATGAAACTTTCCAACAGGTCTTCCGTGGAGTCGCCTGAACCTCTTTCTCCATTTATCTCGTTGCTCAAGGCCGCTTCCTGAACGCTGTTTCCCGGGGTGCGGGGGTCGTCCAATTGGGAGCGCATAAATTCGAGCAGGTCATCTATTTCGTGAATGTGACTTTTTGCGCTCATATCACCCGACTGCAAAGCTTTCAAGAGTTCTTTGAACGGTTTCTCGCATCTGTCGCTCAAATACAGGGACAGCGCAACGCCGATACAGAGCAGAATTACGCCAATCAGGACCAGCCGCAGGCGCGACGCTGTGACGATGCTGTCAAAATTCTTTTTTGGTGCGACGATCGCCGTCGCAAAACGCTGATCGGCAAACGGAGAGTCGGCAGGATAGAGCGTGATGTTGCTCCAGAGTCCCACGCAGGCGCTGTTGCCTTCGCAACTGAATATTTTCAGACCGTGAAAATCTTCCTCTATGGTCAACGCGTGCTGCATCAAGGTTCCACACACTTGGATGGCGTTGCCGGTCAACAAGGCTTTCCCAGGATAAAAAATCTTCTCGTCCGGTGCGGAAAAAGTGAAGAAGAGTCCCGTTGGATTCGGAATGCTGTGCGTATCGATCGCGTTGTCCCGCGCAAACCGCCTCGCACCGGTTTCAAACCCACATACGCCGAGAAAGCGACCATCTCCGCCCAGCAAGGGTACGCTGCAGACACCTGTGTTTTCGCTCAATCCCGGGAAATCCTCCGAAAAATACCAGTAGTACAATCGTGAAAGGGGCAGTTCAGGGTTTTCCTCGTGCACGTTACGTATGCACTCCCAAAAGGGCTGGCCCTGTACGTCGAATTCCAGTGCCCATCGAGACTGGAGTGTGAAGCCCTCGGCTATGGCGATTTGAGTGGGCCCGCGCAAAAAGAGCTGGTCCGCATTCCGATCCATGAACCCCTGGTCGATGTTGCGGATATAAAGTCCGGCGCGGGAGGTTGCGGCACCTTCGATATCGGGGTTTACGGTTGCATCCAGTACAATGAAAACACCGCTGCTTTTGATTTTTTCCAGAGAGAATAAAAGGCGATTGATCTCGCCGTCGAGAATCTTCGTCAGAACATCCGGCTTGCCGCTGAGGTCGGACATCGAGAGGCGGTACTCGTCAAGCCTCCTCTCGAGACTCGCGGATAACTCTTTCGACAGAGAGACGGCCTGCGCCGAAATTTCCCCAACCCGCTTTTGCGTGTTCTGCGCCAAATGGTCTTTTTCCTTACTCAGTAAAATCACAGTGTCGCTGGCGGAGCGCAACCAGCTGGACAGAGAAAGCACGGCGACGACGCCCAACAGTATGAGAACCAGAAAGAGCAACATATGCAGAAAAAAGAGACGCCTTATCGGCATGCCGTGGGCGTTCCAGGGTGGCATGGTCAGAAGTCTTTCATGAAATCGTGCTTTTTCACGACGAAGTCGAACAACTCCCCTGTCGTTGCTTCCATCGACTCCCGATACTCCCGCTTCGCATCCTTTGCGAAACCGATGAGCCGGCCGACAAATTTTCTCTGCAATTCATCGAAGCCGCCCGACACGGGCGGAGAGTGGAACCGATAGTCATCCCGCATGGCAACGGTCGTTTTGAGCGCTTTGCGGACACATTCGTTTTCGATGCCTTTGAGCTCGTTGGCAAGAATCAGGTCGAACGCCTCTTTCATCGCGGGCATGTAGCCAGTGGATGCGGTAAATCGCAGGTTTTGAGCGGGGGTGGTCAGCCATTTGAGAAACAGGGCCGCTGCCCGTTCTTTTTCTCCATCTGACTTGAGGATGCACATGCCACCCCCACGCTGCACGACGACGCGCTCCCCGCCCTCGAACACGGGGTAGGGCAACACGTCGAAGGTGACGTCCTCCCTGGTGTTATCGGCGTAAGTGACTGTTTTGGGGTAGAACATCGCCCCGGCAGAAGTGCTTGTAGCGCAGACGATATCCCCCGTCATGGCCAGATAATTGGCGTACTTGTCGAAGATGGCGATCCGTCCGCGCACAGCATGAGGGAAATAACTGTCCCATATTTTTTCGAAGACGGGGGAATCGAAGTCCAGTACGCCATTTTTAACAAAGTGGTCGCCGAGCTGTTCGAAACCGATCATGGCATAGTTGAAGGGAACGTCCGGATAGTAAAAAGTTTTGCCGTCGCCGGGGATATCTGGCGTCTGCTCGTCCGTCCAGACATAATATTTCTCCGCCGCCTCGATTATGCCCTCGAATGTGGCGAGGATTGACGCGTCGATGCCGACATCGCGCGCGAACCGGTCGAAAAGGGTTTTATTGACGTACAGCACCTCGGTGGATTTGGCAATGGGGAGGATATAGAGAGTGTCGCCGCCCAACATGCCCTCTTCTAAAAAATTGGAGACGTAGCGGTCCAATTCTTCTTTCGAGAACAGCGTTCCCAAATCGGCCAGGGCGTTCAGGCCCGCCAGCTCGACGGCAATTTTGGGATACACCACCGCCATATCTGGGCAGGGAGACGCACCCGGATCGCGTTTGGCCGAGGCGATCAGCATCTCGTTCAGGGACGATGCGTTCGCCTCCTTTGTTACGCTGACGACGATGCCCTCTTTGGCACCCACCGTATCGTTGAACTCCCGGACGAGGACGCCGAAGCTGTCGCCCATTTGCTCAACATAGGTATGCCAGACTGTCAGGGCGACGACTTCCCTGCGGTTCGT
>JAJDHV010000021.1 GCA_030266365.1 Synergistaceae bacterium OttesenSCG-928-I11
ATATTTGTCGCGATACAGCCTTGGATGGATCGCGAGGGCGCGTTTGCCCGTACCGTGCGCTCCAGATTGGAGGCCATGAGGATCGAGAGCGGCGGCAGGCAGGGGACGACGTATGGGATCAGTTTCGAGCCGGAGGCGGAGAAGAAGAGAAAAACGACGCCGAACCAGAGAAGCAGAAAGAGATTCGCGTCCTTGGCTTGCGGCGTCTCCGGTTTGCGAAGCGCGCTTTTCTTGCCGAGCAACCCGAAAAGGCACGGTGTCCACGGCATCGTTCCGGCGAGCAAAATCGGCACGAAATACCAGAACGGCTCGTACCGGTCGTGCATCTGGGTGGCGTAGCGCAAAAAATGTTCCTGAATGAAAAAAAAGTGGAAGAAGTCTGGATTTTCGCGGCAGACGAGGTAGAACCAGGGAACGACGAGCCCGAAAAATGCGAGAATCCCCGGAATGTAGAAGAGTCTGCGGACGAGCGACCACTTTCTGCCGAGGACGATGTACCAGAAGACGACGCCCATCGGGAGGACGATTGCGACCAGCCCCTTGGTCAAGGTGCCGAGCGCCATCGCGACGTAGAAGAGCAATCGATATCTCCTCCCTCCCAAACGGACATCTGCGTAGAACGAGGCCATTGCGAGCGTGAGAAAACAGGAGAGCGGCATGTCGGTCAGGTTGATCGTTCCGATTGCGACGTAGAGCAGAGAAGTCCCCAGAATGGTCGCCGCGAGCAGTCCGCAGAGACGACCGAAGAGGGCGGAGGCGAGCAGGCCGGTCGCGAGAATCCCCCCCATTGCGGCGAGGGCCGAGGGAAAGCGGGCCGCGAACTCGTTTTCTCCGAAGAGTTTGAACGACGCGGCGTTCGCCCAGTAGAGCAGCGCCGGTTTTTCGAAGTAATGTACGTGGTTCAGCTTCGGCGTGACGAAGTCGCCGCTCTCAAGCATCTCCCTCGGAATCTCGGCATAGCGCCCCTCGTCCGGCTCCAGAAGGGGATGGGTTGCGAGCGGTGTCAGGTAGATCAAAGGGAGCAGGATGCACAGAAAAAGGCAAAAAGTGGTTGAACGCTGGATCGGCGCTTTGGGGTTCACGCGCTGTGCCTCACCTTTTCATCGAATGGGGCGTCGCCGGAGGAATAAATTTCCTTGACGAAAAAGCGGGGACGGTTGCGGACGTCGTGATAGATGCGGCCGATGTATTCGCCCAAAAGGCCGAGGCCGACGAATTGTGCCCCGATGAAGACGAAGAGAATCGCAAAGAGCGTAAAAATGCCCTCCGCAGCCCATGCGGGGCCCATAATGATTCGCAATATGGCGAGCAGCACGCCAAACCCGATTCCCAACATGGAGATACACAAGCCCGCGAACGAGAGCAGGCGGAGCGGGAAGGTGGACATCGAGGTCAAAAGGTCGAATTGAAGCGACACCAGCTTCAGGAGACTGTACTTCGAGTCGCCCGATTCGCGGGCGCAGTGCTTCACCGGGATTTCGCTCGTGCTGCCCGCGAAACTGTTTGCGAGAATGGGGATGAAGGTGGAGTGTTCTCCGCACTTCAGCATCGCGTCGACCACGTTTCGCCTGTACGCGCGCAGCATGCAGCCGTAATCGTGCATCAACACGCCGGTCGCGCGCTGGATGGTTCGGTTGACCAGCGCGGACGCCCGGCGGCGAAACCACGTGTCCTGCCTGTTCTGCCTGACAGTCCCGACGACGTCGAAGCCTTTTTCGATTTCCCGGACGAGTTTCGGAATTTCTTCCGGAGGGTTTTGGAGATCGGCGTCAAGCGTGACGACGATATCGCCTTTGCTCTCCTCCAGTCCGGCGAAGATTGCGGCGTGCTGGCCGTAATTCCTGTTCAGGATGAGCGCCTTGACCTCTTTATTGACGACGGCGGCGCGGCGTAAAATTTCCGCGGAGTCGTCCCTGCTTCCGTCGTCCACAAAAACGATTTCGAACGGGTTGCCCATCGATTTGCAGGTGGAGAGGGTGCGCGCGATCATCTCCGGAAGATTCTCGCATTCGTTATATACGGGTATTACCACAGAAATCGTCATGTAGCCCATCGTGTCATACTTCCTTTGGCGTCCACAAAATTTTTTGCAGCGAAGCAAGCTGTTATATTGCAAATATAACAGACGAACCTGAAAATAAGATGAAGAAAGTTCACTATGTGAACGACGACATTTTTTGATAGAATGGCGGAAGCCATATCAATTGGCGACGGTGGTTTTGCCGAAAGAACGGTCTTTGTTTTTTCGAAACCGAATCGGATGGGAGTGAGATCATGAAGATCAGCAAGCTGGTTGCGACGGTGGATTCGCATACCTGCGGCGAGCCGACGCGCATCGTGCTCGGCGGTGCGCCGGTGTTCAAGGGAAGTACGATGGCGGAGCGCTGGAAGGATTTCTGCGACAATCACAACGAATTTCGGCGTTTCATCATGGAGGAGCCGCGCGGACACGCCGACATGTTCGGCGCGATCATGGTTCCGCCGATCGACACGAACGCGCACACGGGGGTGATTTTCTGCGACTCCGGCGGAAGTGTTTCGATGTGCGGACATGGCTCGATCGGCCTCTCTTCGGCGCTGGTGAACCTCGGCATGGTGCCCGTCGTGGAACCGGTGACGGAGGTGCGGCTCGATACGCCCGCAGGTCCCGTCAAGCTCGACGTCGAGGTGGAGAACGGCGAAGCGGTCAGGGCGACGCTGAAAAACGTCCCCTCCTTTGTCTATGCGCAGGGGCTCGATCTCCATCTTCCCTCGTTGGGCAGGACCGTCAAGTTCGACATTTCGTTCGGCGGAAGTTTTTTTGCGATCCTGGATGCGGAGGATTTGGGTTTCGAAATCGTCCCGGAGGAGACCTCCGAAATTTTGGCGCTCGGGATCGAGGTCATCCGCGAGGCGAACATGCAGCACAAGGTGCAGCATCCGCTGATCCCACAGAACAACAAAATTCTGCTCGCCGAGTTGGGCATCCACGGCAAGGGCAAGACGGCGCGCAACTGCGTCATCTTCGGTTCGAGAAACGTCGACCGCTCGCCGTGCGGCACGGGGACGAGCGCGATGATGGCGCTGCTCGCGGCGAAGGGCGAGCTCGCGCCGGGAGAGCCCTTCCCCTATCGCAGCATCCTCGGGACGGTGTTCGAGGGGCATTATGAACGAGCGGAAAAAGTCGGCACCTTCGACGCGATTCAGCCCTACGTCAAAGGTTCGGCGAACATCGTGGGGTTCAACTGGTTGATCAAGCAGGACTCGGACCCCCTTTATCCGGGATTTTTACTGGGATAAAAATCCTGTTGAGATAAAAATTCATAAAAAAATCTCCGGCGCTGTGTCGCGTCGGAGATTTTTTTATGAAATGCTCCCTATGCCTCGGACAGTCCGTGCCTCGGTTGTTTGACGAGTCGTTTTCTGACGGAGCTCGGGAGCACGATGCTCGTCGTCAATTTGCCGTGTTTCGAGAGCGCGGTCAGGAGTTCTTCGAGGAACTCGAGCGTCGAGACCTGGACCTCGAGCAGAAAATCGCTCGTTCCCGTGATCGACCAGCAGGAGACGACCTCCGGGATGTCCGCGATGACCTCGCCGATGATGTCGTCCGGGTTGCCGTAGTTCGTGGACATGTTGATCAGCGCCGAAAGCGTGAAGCCGACCTTCCTCGGATCGACCATCGCGCGATAGCCGGTGATGATCCCTTCCTCCTCCATGCGCCGCACCCGTTCGATCACGGCGGTGGGGGAGAGCTTTACCTTGTTCGCGAGATCCTTGAACGAAATCCGCGCGTTCTCCTGCAACTCCTCCAGAATCATCCATCCCGTCTCGTCGAGTTCGTAGCGTCCTCTCTGGCTCATCCGGGTACCCCCTCGTCTCTTATGAAATTTCATTTATTTTATACGGAAAACACTCCCCGAAAATGTATTTTCCACTAAAAAATCGCGGCACTTTGGTTTTGAACGACTGTTCATTATTCTTTGAACAGTGTACGATCTGAATACGCCAAACGAAAAAGTCACTTGCCGCAGAAATCCCCAAATGCAACCGAGCCACCCACACGCCGCGCCTTTTTTTAAAAAGGGCGAACGGATGCAACATGCTCAAAAAAATTTTTCATACACACCGAGGAGGATGCGTACGATGTGGAACGGAAACAACCAGACGGAGTACCGGCCGATCAAGAGGATTCTCGTGAAGCACCCGAGGGACGCGTACGGCAATCAGGCGAACGCCGACGCGAACTGGAAGGACCTCGGCTACCCCGCGCCGGTCAGCTACGACAAGGTGACGCGGGAGTTCGAGGCGTTCGTCGGTATCCTCGAAAAATTCGTCCCGACGATCTCCTACCTGCCCGCGTCGGAGGGGACGGGGCTCGACTCGCTCTACACGCACGACCCGATCGTCCCGACGAACAAGGGGATCATCATGATGAACATGGGCAAGCCGCAGCGCAGGAACGAGGCGAAGGCCATGGAAAAATATTTCGAGGCCGAGGGCATTCCCGTGATCGGCTGGGTCGAGTCGCCCGCGACGCACGAGGGCGGGGACTCCGTCTGGCTCGACGACCACACGCTCGCCATGGCGCACAGCTTCCGCACGAACGAGCAGGGAGCCGCGCGGATGCGCGCGCTCGCGGGCGGCGACTTCGAGGTGCTGTCGTACGGCCTTCCCTACTGGAACGGCCCGGAGGAGTGCCTGCACATCATGTCCTTCATCAGTCCGGTGGACAAGGACCTCGCGGTCGTCTACTCGAAGCAGATGCCGATCCCGTTCCGGGAGGAGCTCGTCCGCCGCGGCTATAAATTTGTCGAGGTCCCGGATTCGGAGTACGCGACGTTTGGCCCGAACGTGCTCGCCATTGCGCCCCGCGTCGTCGTCATCCCCTCCGGCAACCCGAAGACGGTCGAAGGGCTGAAGACCGCAGGCTGCGAGGTCTACGAGTACCCTGCCGAGGACATCACGCACAAGGGCGGCGGCGGCCCAACCTGTCTGACGAGGGCGCTTATTCGCGAGTAAAAAACGTCACACCGACAAAAAAGCAGAGGAGAGGTGCAATCCATGAGTAACGGAACGCTTGTAGGAGAACAGAAGAAAAAATTTACAGCGCCGAGCAGCATGGTCATCCTATTCTGTCTGATCATTGTGGTAACGATTATGACGCACGTCCTTCCGGCGGGAAATTTCGGCAAAATACCGCACCCGGTCACGGGAAAGGACATGGTGGACGCCGCGACATTCAACTGGACCGAGCAGAGCCCCGTCGGGCCCTTCGACATGTTCGTGTGCATGGCCAAGGGGTTTATCGACGGTTCCATGATCGCCTTCCTTATCATGCTGGGATATTTCTGGGTATTTTCCATCGTCGAGGCGGGGGCGTTCGGCGCGGGGATCAACGCGCTGCTCCAAAGCCGTTTCAAGGACTCGAAGCTTTTCATCCCCGTCGCCATCTTCATTTTTGCCATCGCGGGTTCGACCTACGGCGAGATGGAAACCGTCTACGGTCTGATCCCCATTTTCGTCGCGCTCGCAATCGCGCTGGGTTATGACGCGATTGTGGGCGCAAGTATGAGCTATCTCGCGGTGGTGGTCGGTTTCGCCAGCGCGACGACGAACCCCTTCACCATCGGCATCGCGCAGTCCTTCGCCGAACTTCCCATTTTTTCCGGCCTCGCCCTGCGCTGGTGCGTCTTTGCGGTGATGACCTCGGTCGTCACGCTGTTCATCATGCGCTATGCCAACATGGTCAAAGCCGATCCCACGAAAAGCCTGGTTTACGGCATGGATTTTTCCGCGTTCAACTTCGTGCAAGGCGCTGAAGGCACGGAGTTCACCGGCAAGCACAAATTGTTGATTTCGAGCATGGTCGTCACGATCGGGTTCATTGTCGTGGGCTCCCTGCGCTGGGGCTGGTACATCAACGAGATGAGCGCCGTGTTCTTCATCTCCGGAATCGTCATTCAGCTCATCGACCGGCGCACGCCGAACCAGATCATGCGGTCGCTCGTCAAGGCCTTGGGCGAGATGGGCAACGCCATCATCGTCATGAGCCTCGCTCGCGCCATCATGGTCGTCATGCGCTCCGGCAACATCATCGACACGGTGGTGTACGGCCTCTACCAGCCGATGAAGGACGCACCTCACTGGCTGGTGGCGCAGATGATGCTGGTTGCGCAAAACATCATCAATTTCTTCATTCCCTCCGGGAGCGGGCAGGCGACCGCCATCATGCCGATCATGACGCCTCTCGCCGACCTCGCGGGGGTCAACCGGCAGATTGCCGTGCTCGCCTTTCAGTTCGGCGACGGCTACTCGAACGCGCTCTGGCCGACCTGTAGCTGTGCCATCATGTGCGGCATCGCCAGAATTCCGCTGGGCACCTGGTATCGATTTTTCCTCAAACTGTTCGCCATCGTGTTCGTCATTCAAATGATCTTCATCGGGATCGCCACCGCCATCAACTATGGCCCCTTCTAGAAGGGGGTGACGGTGTGAGCCTGGAAAAAAAAATGCTGGACTCCCTGGGCGATTACGAGAATGAAATTTTCGCCCTGAACGATTATATGGCGGAGCACCCCGAAATCGGCAGCCGCGAGTTCGAGAGCTCGAAGCGAATTGTCGAACTGCTGCGCGCGTACGGGATGGAGGTCGAGTATCCTTTCGCCGGCTTGCCCACCGCGTTTCGCGCTCGTATCAACCCCGGGGCGAAACGGCGTGCCGCCCTCATGGCCGAGTACGACGCGCTGCCGGAGATCGGGCACGCGTGCGGACACTGCGCCTCCGGCAGCGCGAGTGTGATGGCGGCGCTGGCCCTGCACGATCTTCAGCACGAGCTGGACTTCGGGATCGATCTGATCGGCACGCCCGACGAGGAGATGACGGGCGGCAAGTGTTACATGGCGGACGACGGCGTCTTCGACGGATACGATTTCGCCGCCATGGTTCACATGGGTGCCACGACGGGTTTTATGAGCAACATCATCGCGCTGGACGGCATGCTGATCCGATACAGAGGCGTACCCGCACACGCGGCGGGAGCCCCCGAAAAAGGCCGCAACGCCTTGAACGCCGCCCGGCTTTTTTTCGACGCGGTGGACATGATGCGCCAGCACGTCATCCCCGAGGCGAGGCTGCACGGATATATCCGCAACGGGGGGAGTGCGTCCAACGTGGTGCCCGAGTACAGTGAGATCGAATTCCTTAGCCGGGCGCCGATGCGGAAGGACTTGAACGACATCACCGAGTGGGTCCGGGAATGCGCGCATGCTGCCGCCATGGCCACGCGCACGAAGGTGGAGATCGAGGTGCTGGGCAAGCCGTTTCACGATATGTACGTGAGCCCGCCCGGCGCGGCATTGATCACCCGGATCTATGGCGAGATGGGGCTTGTCATGGAGGAGCGCAAAGGATCGGGGTCCTCGGATGTGGGCAACGTGGATTATGTTTGTCCCGCGTTTCAGACGCTGATGGGAATCGGGCAGGATCTGGGTACGCATACTCACGAGTTCGGCTGCGCGATGACCGATCCGCGCACGCACACAGCGATTGTGAACGCCGCAGCCTTCCTGCTCAAGCTGGTGGCAAAACTCTATGCTGATCCCGCTTTGCTCGAGTCGATACAAGAAGCGCACCGGAAGTATCGCAGCGTATGAATGAAAAATTTTCGGCCTTTGCGGCGGTCCCCGCTAACAATCGGGAGGCCGCCGCAAATTTTTTGCGCGCACGCGTCCCGCTTGACATCGATGCAGGAATCCCATACCGTCTCACCGTACCCGAATCATTTTATGACGGAGGACGATATCGATGGACTGCAAAAAAAATTTGATCGCATTCATACAAAAGGCCGTGCGGACGAAGAGCTTTTCCGACGAGGAGGGCGAGCTCGCGCACCTGATTCTGGAGGAGATGCAGCGTCTGGATTACGACGAGGCGTTCATCGACTCGACCGGGAACGTCGTCGGGCGAATCGGGAACGGCCCCAAGATCGTTCACTTCGACTCGCACATGGACACCGTGCAGGTGAACGACCCCGAGACGTGGCGCGTGCCGCCCTTCTCCGGCAAAATCGTCGACGGCTATCTCTGGGGGCGAGGCAGCGTGGACATGAAGTCGGCGCTGGGCGCGAGCGTCTATGCGGCGGCGATTGCCAAGCGGTCCGGCTACGCGGAGGGCAAGACCGTCTACGTCACGGGCTCCGTTTGCGAGGAGTACTGCGACGGCGAAAATCTGAAACACCTGTACCGAGAGCTCTCTTTAAAACCCGATTTTTGCGTCATCTGCGAGCCGAGCGACAACGTCGTCACGCTGGGGCACAAGGGCAAGGCGCAGATCCGGATTCGGACGAAGGGCGTCTCGGCGCATGGCTCGGCCCCGGAGAAAGGCGTCAACGCGGTCTATGAGATGGCGGAGATCATCTCGAGGGTCGATGCCTTGAACCGCTCCCTCTGCCGGGAGAACGCGCCGCACGGCACGGTGGTCCTGTCCGACATCTCCTGCGTCAGCGCGTCGCTGAACGCGGTGCCGAGCGAGTGCGCAATTTATCTGGACAGAAGGCTGGCGCTGGGGGAGACGCTCGACCTCGTCCGGCAGGAGATGGCGGAATTGATCCGCGGCAAAGATGCGACCTGGGAGGTCGGAACGTTGCATCACACATCGTGGACCGGCGCATCCCTGACGTACGAACCCATGCACGACCCCTGGAAGATCGAGCAGGACCACCCATTGACGCAGTCCCTGATCCGGGCGTATAAAAACGTCTATCGGCGCGAGCCGGAAACGTTCGACTTCTGGGATTTCGGCACCAACGCGATCACGCCGGTGGCCATGGGCATCCCGACCATCGGTTTTGGCCCGGGGGAGTACAAGCTGGCGCACATGACCGACGAACGATGCGCGGTGAGCAAAATCGAAGAGGCCTGCGACGTATACGCCGAGCTGATCAAAGAACTCTAACGCGGACGACGCGTCGATTTCGCGCGTCCAAATTTTCCAGACTGGCAGCGGGGTGCGCGCAAAAACGCACCCCGCTCATTTTTTTCAAATTCCGCAATTTTGTCCAAAAACGAACACGTGCTTCCGGAAACGATGGACCGCAAATCTGACGTGTTGCCGCATTGCAGGGTGCGCGCATAATGGATTGTGACAGTATCACAACCTGTCGCACACGGCAGGACATTGCAGCGAAATGTGGAAAAATGAATAATGGGTCATCTCCCCTTAACCGCGGTAAGAGAGATGCTACGTTTACGAACGTAAGTTCAGAGGAGGTTTGGTTATGTATACCAACGCATTGTACATCGGTGTTTTCGTCGCATATTTTGCGGTGTTCATCGGCATCGGCATCTATCAAGGGCGCAAAGTAAAGAGCGAGGAAGACTATGCCATCGCTGGAAGAGATCTGCCCGGTTGGGCGGCGGCGCTCTCCGAGCGCGCGACCGGTGAGTCGTCGTGGGCGTTGATCGGTCTGCCCGGCTGGGCGTACGCGGTCGGCGTCAACTGCATCTGGGTGTTGATCGGCTGCCTGGTCGGTATTTTCGTCGCGTGGTTCTTCCTTGCGGAGCGGCTTCGCAACGCAGCGGCGAAGTACGACGCCGTTTCGTTCGTCGACCTCATCGCCAAGATGCACCCGGGGATGGGCAAGCCGATCCGCGTCGCGAGCAGCTCGCTCATTCTGTTCTTCTTCTTCTTCTACGTCGGGGCGCAGTTCCTCGGCGGCGGCAAGGTTTTCGAGACGATGTTCGGCATCAGCCCCCAGATCGGTATGCTCCTCACGACGCTGATCATCATTCCCTACACGGTGTACGGCGGTTTTCAGAGCGTCGTCTACACGGACTGCGTCCAGGGCGTCCTCATGATCGTGGCGCTCGTCATCGCTCCGCTGATCGGCGTCTTCGTCCTGAAGGACATGACCGGCGTCTATGCGAACGGCATCATCGAGGCGCTGACGATGGCGGGCCCCTCGTACACGAGTCTCACGGGCGGCGCGGTGGGATTTGCCGCCGTTCTGGTCGTGCTCGACGGATTTTCCTGGTTCTTCGGCTACCTGGGCGGTACCCCGCAGCTCTCCATGCGCTTCATGGCGATCAAGGACACCGATAACGTGAAGTTCGGCAGAAACCTCGGGATCATCTGGACGGTCGTCGCCTATGCGGGCACGCTGATCATCGGGTACCTCGGCATCGCGCTCTGGGGGCCGACGGGTCTCACCGATCCCGAGTCGGTATTCCCCCGCGTCATGATGGAGTTCTTCCACCCGGCTGTCGCCGCCCTCTTCATCGTCGCCGCGTTCGCTGCCCTCATCTCGACGGCGGACTCCCTGCTCGTGCTGGCCTCGAACGAATTTTCGGAGAACATCTTCATGCCGTACTTCTCGAAGAAGGGCACGAACAACCTGTTCGTCTCCCGCCTCTCGACCGCGCTCATCGCCGTCGTCGCACTGGGGAGTACCTTCGTCCTGCCGTCGAACCTGATCTACAACATCATCGGCTATGTATGGGCGGGCATCGGCTGTCCCTTCTCGGTCGTCGTTCTGCTGAGCTTCTTCTGGGATAAATTTTCTTCCAAAGCCGCACTGGCGACGATCATCGGCGGCATGGTCTTCACCATCTTCTGGGTCACCTCCGGATTGGACGGAGAAATTTTCACTTCGCGCGCAGTCAGCTTCTTCGTCTCCCTCCTGATCGGCGTCGTCGTCTCCTACATGGCGCCGCGCACGGAGGAGGAGGTTTTGCAGGTCGCGTAAGCATCGGATCAAGGGAACAAAGAGAACAAAGAGAACAAAGAGTCAAATCAAGAACTGGAGGTATTGGGACATGGAACGCTTGAACATTCGCGGCAACGCGGACATCACGAAAAAGTACGGGATACTGGGTATCCCGTGGGACGAGGATGCCTCGCACGGCAGGCCGGGAAGCCGTTTCGCGCCGGAGAAAATTCGTCAGAACGGGAAGTGGATTTTCGACCGCATTGAGGAGGGGAAAGTACTCGATCTGGAGGACTTCCGGCTGATCGACCTGAACCACGCCGAGGTGTGCGATTTCGGCGACATCGAAATCTGCTCCTACGATCACTTCGAGACGAAAAAAAGAATTTTCGACAAGGTCAAGTCGCTGCACGAAGAAAATTACGTCCCCGTCATTCTGGGCGGCGACTGCTCGGTCACCTACCCGCAGATCCAGGCGTTGTGCGAGGTGTACGGGAATGAAATCGGCATCGTTCACTTCGACGGCCACCTGGACCTTCTGGATTCGACGCCGATCCAGGGAGAGTTCTCCCACAGCAGCTCGATCCGCCGGGCCGTAGATCGTCTCGGCGTCAACCCGAAAAATATCGTACAGATCGGCTGTCGCTGCTATAATTACCCCAGCTACTACGAGTACATTCTCGGGCAGGGCATCACGGAGATCAGCCCGAGGGAGCTCTATCTGAGCGGCATCGAGGCGGTCGCGAGCAAGACGCTGGACATCGCCTGGAAAGGTGCGAAGGCGGTGTTGGTGACGATCGACATCGACGTGCTGGAGGGAATTTACGCGCCGGGAAGCGGTGCGAACGAGACGGGCGGCCTCACGACCTTCGAGTTGCAGGAGATCATGAAGTACCTCGCGCCGCATACGACATCGTTCAACGTGACCGAAGTCAACCCCGCATACGACGTGAACGACTTCTCCTCGATCGCGGCGGCGAAGCTCTTCTTCGACTTTATCATTCATCACTACGAGCCGACGAAGAGGGCCCTCGACGCGAAAAAGAACTGATATCGGCAAAAAATAACGACACGCGCGGTCGCACCCCATGCCAACGCATGGGGTGCGACCGCGCGAATCGCAATAAAACAGGGAGGCGTTTTCATGAAATCCTTCACGATTTCGCTGGGACAGATGCAGTGCGACCTCGAGGACATCGGGAAAAACGCGCGCAAGATCGCGGACTGGCTGCGGCGCGCGGCGGATAACGGCAGCAGCGTTCTGGTCCTGCCGGAACTTTCCCTGACCGGGTACCAGTCCTTCTCCGGGTGGGACAAGGCCGACCTTGCGGGCCGGGTTCGCGGCGCGCTCGCCGATTTGTCCGCCGTCGGCGCGGAGACGGGGGTGGGGCTCCTCATCGGTTACCCCGAGATCACGGACGAGGGCGCCTATATCGTGTCGGGCTACATCGAACGCGGCGCGGTCGTCGCCGCCCACAGAAAGACGAATCTGTGCAACTACCTTCACTACACCGAGCACCTGCACTTCATCGCGGGCGACGAGGTGACGTGCGCCGCGGCGGACGCGGCAAACTTCGGCATCGTCGTCTGCGAGGACTCGTGGCACGCGATGAACGCGATCGTCGCGACGCAGATGGGTGCGGAGGTCATCGTCAACCCCTCCGCCGCGTCGGTCACGGACGGCTGGGATCCGGCCGACTGTCTGGAGAACTGGAAGAAAATGAGTGTCGGCACGGCTTTCTTGCAGACGAGTTACTTCGTCCTCTGCAATCAGGCGGGGCCGACCGCGGACGGCAAGTATATGGGCGGGTCGCACGTCGTCGATCCGACCGGTCAATTGGTGGAGGAACCGCTCTCGACCGAAGAGACGCTCGTCCACATCCCGCTCGACGGCGACCTGCTCGCTGATCTGCGCGCACGCCGGCCGCTGATCGAAAACGAGCGGATGGAGATCTACCGGAAATACTGTAACCCCCGGCACTGAGTCGCGCACGGTTTTGCCTGTGCAGAAAGCGCAGACGCGGATGACGAAAGTCGATCGGAAAAAAGATCATTCGCTCGTGAAACTGACATTCCTCTATGAGGAACTGGTCGGTCTGGCGTCCGGCGGCGAGTCGCTGGACGCCGTCCTCGAGGCCGCATCGAGATCGATGCGCCAGGGGGTGGCCTATGTCGACCCCGACGGCGTCGTGCTTTCCGCCCACTCGGACCGGGATGACTTCGTCGAAAAAGTACGCTTTCTTCCCCTGAACGAGCTGAAGCGACTATATACGGCGATCCCGCTTCACGAGGCCGGGGACAGAACCGGCCACTTGATTTTGCAACACGGCGGGGCCGAATCCGAGCGACACATGGCGGCCCTTCGCCTTGCGGTGCGGGTGTACTGGAACATACGGGATGCGGGTTCCCGAAAATTGCGGATCTATGCGGAGAAATTTCTCAAAAAACTTCCCGATCGCACGGTTCCCGAGGAGCTCGAGGACGATTTTCGGGCCATGAAGGTCGATTTTTCGGCGGGGATCCAGGTGATCGTGGGGGCGTTCGTCGAGACGAGCGAGGACGCCTTTCGCGGGGAGCACAGGCGTTTTTTCGAGCGCCTGGACGCAAGGCTGCGCAACGTCTCCAGAAATTACATCTCGCGACTTTCCAACCAGAAGGGCCGCAATTACGTCGCGGTCATCTCGCCCCCCCGTTCGACCGATCTTCGGTCGCTCACAAAAAATCTCGTCGAAATCTGCACACACGAAGCGGCGAGGCACTACGGCGAAGCTGTCCCCGGCGTCGCGCTTGCGGTCGGCGCGCCCAGGGAGAACCCCCTCGACATCCAGGCGTGTTGCCGCGAGGCGCAGAAGACGCTGCAAATCTCCCTCCGCCGCGGGGCGTCCCGCCTTGTCGTTGCCTGGGACGAACTTGGTTCCTTCAAGCTGATCAGCCACATCGCTTCCCTTGAAGAGGCGACGGCGTTCTGCCGGCGAACGCTGAAGTCCATCGCGCTGCCCGGATTCGGCGACGACGAACTGTTGGAGACGCTGGTCCAGTTGGACAGAAACAACTGGAATTTGCGCGAGGTGTCGAGGAAAATGTTCTATCACCACAACACGATCAAGAATCGATATGCCAGAATACAGGAGATCGTCGGAGAGGATCTCTCCGACGCCGAGACACGGTTTCACATCTCGCTCGCCATCCGCATTCTGCAATGCCTGCCGGAGGAGCGGAACGAAAGAGGGGATCACGCATGATCATGGACAGACACGCGGCGCTGGAGATTCTCCGGCAGCTCATACGGATTCGAACCCCACAGCCGGTCGGCGACGAGCTGGACGCGGTCAAATACATCGCCTCGCTCCTCTCCGGCGAGATGTTCGAGAACCGGATCCTGTATCACGGCAACAACCGCGCCTCGCTGATCTCGGAGATCAGGGGACGCGGAGAGGGGCCCAAGGTCGCGCTCTTCGGCAACCTGGACACCGTCGGGTTGGAGGACATCGACTCGTGGGAACACCCTCCCTTTGCGGCGGATTACGAGGGGGGCCGGGTGTTCGGGAGAGGGGCGACGAACGACAAGGGCGGCGTCACGGCCATCCTGTTGACGGCGCTCGCGCTCGCGGAGCGCGGGACGCCCCCGGAGCGGGACGTCGCCTTCTGTTTCACGGCGGACAACGACCGCGGGGCGATCGGCGCAACGGCCATGTTGGAGAGCGGTTTTTTCGACGGGATACAGGAAATCCTCTTCGCCCAGCCCACGAACTGCGGGATCGGCATCGGGCAGAAGGGGCTGCTCTGGCTGGACGTCGAGGTCCGGGGAGTTTCCTCGCATGTCACGAAACCCTCTCTCTCCGTCAACGCCTTCACGGCATTCGCCGAGTTCTACAAAAAAATCGAGGCGCTCTTCCGTGATGTAGAAGAACACCCTCTCTTCGGAAGCCCTCTGTGCAGCATCACCCGCCTCTCCGCCAGCGGACCGACCTGCTACTCGATACCGGATCGCGCGACGGGGCGGATCGATATCCGCTTTCCGCCGAAGGTCGACGCGGATCGCCTGCACAAAAAAATCGGGACGATCGCAGACGAGATGACGAGCGAGGAAAAACACCTCGAAATCCGGCTCGAAACGATGAACAAACGATCCGCGATCGGCATGACCGACACGGCACCCATCGTGAAAAAACTCAAACGCATCTACAAACGGCAAAAAATATCCCCGACGTTGATCGGCCTTCCTTACTTCACGGACGCCTCCGTCATCATCCCGAGGCTCGGCGTGCCGTTCGCGATTGTCGGGCCGGGAGTGGACATCTACGGCAAACACGGCGACGAGAGCATCGCGCTGGACGACGTCCTGACCGCCGCTTCCGTCTACCTGGATTTCGTCTCGAACGGATAGCCTGCTCCACACAACCTCGAACATTTCCGACTTCGGGCGCATGTGTCGCTGCCTCTCGGCCAAAAATATAACGATTTCGTGACAGAAGTTTGACGTTCGGTTGACACAACCTCCCCATGCGAGGTGTATTCTAACGGGACAAAAAACATCGGTGCGGTTCGTTCCGCCGGAGGAGGAAGAACATGCGTGTAGAAACATGTCGCGGTCGTTCGCAAAAACGGGTTGGAAGAAGGCTTGTTGTGAGGGGGGCGCTTTTTGCGGCGCTTTTGCTGGTGCTCGCGAGCGGACGCCTTGCCAGTGCGGCGTCCAGGATCGAGCATGCGACCGTGTTTTTGAGCGGCGCGGAGATGACGCGGGTCATGCGCGTCGACTTGAAACCGGGAAAAAATACTGTGACGTTCGGCGGGCTCCCGACGGACATCCGGCCGGAGAGCGTCGGCGCGCGCGTTTCCGGTGAGTCGGAGGGAGCGGAACTCATGTCGGCCGTATACCGCGTCGACCACCTCGCGAAGCCGGGGGCATCCGAGCGGGTGGAACGCCTGAACGGCGAGTTGAAAGCCACTCGGGACGAGATCGAGCGCACCGCGGATCGCGTGCGTCTCCTGGAGGCCGAGGAAGAGTTCCTCCGAAAGAACAGCGCCATCGGGGGCAAAGCGGGCATCCGGCTCGAAGAACTGCGCGAGGTCGACGAATATTATCGCGCGCGGTTCTCCGGGATTGCCTCCGAGAAGTTCGACTGCAAGCGCACCGCGGAGGAGTTGCAGAAAAAACACGACCGCCTGACGCGCGAGCTCGGCAGCGCCGTGGACGACGGCAGAAAGTCGGTTGGCGAAATTTCTGTCGAACTCTCGTCGGAACGCGCGGCGACGGTCGACGTCGCGGTCTCGTACTTTGTGCAGAGCGCCGGATGGACGCCCTTCTACGAGATTCGCGTCGCGGACCTGAATGGTCCTGCGCGCCTCGTCGGAAAAGGGCGGGTTTATCAGACGACCGGCGAAGACTGGAAAGACATCCCCGTCGTCCTTTCAAGCGGCTCGCCCGCAATCGTCGGGACGCAGCCGGAACTCATGCCGTGGTACCTCGACTTCCAGCGCCCGGTTGCCCGCTCCCAGTATCAATCCTTCAACATGGCGATGAATGCTGCTCCACAGCAGGATATGCTGGTTCTCGAGGAAGCGCCTCCCGCGATGCCCATGCCAAAGGCGGCGGGCAAGCCGGTGGCGCAGGAGACGCAGACGAGCGTCGAGTTCGTGCTGCCCGCGCCGATTTCCGTGCCGTCGGGCAGCGACGGTTACACCGCCGAGATCATGAACGCCGAGATGCCGGCGAAATACGAGCACTACAGCGTGCGCAAGCTGGACCGCGACGTCTTCGTCCTCGCGAAGATCGAGGGATGGGAGAAATTATCCATCCTCGAGGGCGAGGTCGGCATCTTCCTCGGCAACACGTACGTGGGGCAGAGCTTCATCGACCCGCGCCGCGCGGACGACACGCTCGAAATTTCGCTGGGGAGGGACAGCGGCGTCATCGTGACGCGCGTCAAAGGGCGCGATTTTGCCGGGACCTCGTTTCTCGGAACGAGCAACAAGGCGACGCGCGAATGGGTGCTGACCGTGCGCAACACGCGGCAGACGCCGATCGACATCCGCGTGCTCGACCAGATCCCGGTTTCCGCGAACAAGGACATCAAGGTGGAGGCGGTCGAACTCTCCGGCGCAACGCACGATGCGGGCAAGGGCGAACTTCGCTGGGACCTGCACCTCGAGCCGGGGGAGTCCGTGCAGAAAACCGTGAAGTACGCCGTGACCTACCCGAAGGACAAAGAGCTGGCGCTCGAGTAGGGGAATCGCGGACCGGACCCTCGTCATCTCATATCATCGTTCGAATTTGAAACGCCTGTCGTCAAAGGGGAAACCCTTTTGACGGCGGGCGTTTTTTTGCGTTTCCGATGCGCGTGCATTATCATGAGTGCGGGAATGCAAATCATGAATTTTTCAGCTCGCCCGTCTACCCCCGAAAGAATCGCGATTCTTGGCGGGCGATCACTGATCGCTCCTACAAGGGACAGGCGATTTGAATTGGAAACAGAATTAGAATCCAACCTTGGAGGGATTTGAATGGCACGAGGGTATGAACCGTTCGACATGAGCAAGCGAAAAATGTTTTCCGCCGTGCTTGCGGTGTTTTTATTGTTCTGCCTTTTTTCCCCGCCGCGGGCCGTGGCAGACGACGAGATGGCGCTGTGCGTCGTGGATTGGGTCGTCCCGATTCTGGAGAAACCGGATGGCCTGTATGAGGTTGACGAGGACGGCTATCTCGGCGGCGAGGACATTCTCGGCGTTGTGGTCTACGGCAACCACATTCTGGCGCGCCCGACGGAGGCGTCCGCGGAGACATGGCTGGAGATTTTGGACCCGGACGGCGGCGATATGTTGGGCTACATCGAGCGCAGCGGGGTGGAGCCGCTGCCGGCGTACGAGCGTTTCGAGCCGCGACAGTTTCTCGTCGTGCGGGACGATCCCGTGCTCCTCCTGCAACCGGGAAAGGACGACGGGCGCTACCGGCTTTCGAAATTCGATTTCGCCCTGCTGAAGGGGGAAATCGTCTTTGCGTTCGGTCGCTGTATCGTCGATAAGGCGGAGTGGCTGCTGCTTGGATTTTCGACCTCGGTCGAGGAGAGCGACACGGATGGCGGCATCGGCATGCGCTACGCGTGGGCCAAAGCCGCCGACCTCACGCCGCTCTCCGATTACGCGCCCGACTACGCGAAAAACGACCCCGCGTGGATCCCGGCCAGGTTGCGCAACGCGCGCACGCCGTTCTATCGGGACGGCGAATATCTCACGCCCGACCCGTTTGCGATTCTGTCGGGCGACGTGCGCGAACGTTTGCGGAAAAAAGGCTTCCGGATCGACCCGGCCCCAATCATCCTCGAGCACTTGACCGTCGACGACCTGTCCGACCTGTATGCCGCGACCGGCCCCTACGTCACCGACTTCGTGACGACGGATGCCTGTCTGCACGTCTATCACTTGCTCTTCAGCCAAATGTTGCAGGACGCGGAGCGCGGGTATCTGACCCCCACGCTTCGGCGCGGCCTCGAGCGCGCGCTCGCTGCGCTGGACGAGATCGAACCGACGAAGAACGCCAAAGCCTCGTACGACACCGCGCGGGACATGCTCGCAATTCCGCTTGCACTTCTGACGAGCGACATGAAGAACGACCGTCTGAAGCTCTCCGCGCGCGCGCAGACGGAGATGAAAAAAATCCTCGCGATGGCGGGACGCGGCGAGTCCGCGATCACCGGGACGACGGAGGACTACACGCAGTATCGTCCCCGTGGGCACTATGTGGGCGTGCCCGAGCTGGAGCGCTATTTCGTCGCGGTGAGTTTCCTCGGCAACGCGGGGTTGGAACTGTTGAGCGGCGAGTCGTTCTCCGCCGAGAACGTCCGCACGGCCGCCTTCGTCTCGTGGGCGCTCGACGCCGCGGGTGCGGCGTGGGACGCGTACGAAGCGCCGATCGACTTCCTCGTCGGCACCGCCGACGACGGGAGCATACGCGTCTATCGCGAGATCGTGCGGGCGCATGTCGGATCGGGCGACGTCGCGTCGCGTCTCGCGGACGACGCGGTTATCGAAGGCATCGCGTCGGACATTCGGACTCGTATCGCAGGCCCGCGCATCCGCGACCGGGAGACCGGAATCATCTCGAAGGAAGAAGAGGCGCGCACGAGGACCGCGGAGTTCCGCATCTCGGGCAAGCGCTTCACGTTCGACGCCTACGCACTGAACCAGCTCACCTCTCCGCGCGTCGGCAGCGACGACGACCCGCGCAACCTGCCGGAGGGGACGGACGTCATGGCGGTTTTGGGCTCGCGTGCCGCTGCATCGGTCGCGGAGAAAAATTTCGAGGTTCTCCACTACAGGGAAAACCTCGAGCGCCTCAAGGGCGAGATCGGGCCGTACCTCGACGTCGACGGGACGGCGTATTCGCGCTGGCTCGCGGTTCTGCGCGCCTCGTTCGGCGACTCGGGTTCGAAGCAGGTTTTCTATCGTGCGCCGGGGTGGCAGTGGAAAAAACTGATGACCGCCTCCGCCTCGTGGGCCGAGCTGAAGCACGACACGGTCCTCTACGCGAAGCAGGGGGGCGCGGAGATGGGCGGCGGCGGGGAGTGGATCGCCGGAGATTTTGCGCCGCCGACGCCGCGCGGTTATGTCGAACCCGACCCGCAAACCTTTGCGGCGCTTGCGGATATGACGAACCGCATCCTCCAGTGCCTCGACCCCATCCTCGAAGAGTGGGACGAGATCGAAAGGCACAGGGAGAAATTCGAGCGATTCGGCGCGCTCTGCGCCTCCGCGGAGCGGATCGCCGGGATGGAGGTGCGCGACGAACCGATGACCCTCTCCGACTACGATGAGATCAAGTATATCGCGCGTGCCTTCACCGATGATCTGCTCATGCTCTACGGCAACTACTACGAGGACCCGGAAAAATTGCGCATGGCGCTGGTGAGCGACGTGGCGACGGACTTCGTCTCCGAGTTGGCGCTGCACGTTGCGAGCGGGACGCCCCGACAACTCCTCGTTTTCGTGAACGACCGCTCGGGGGGCCCGCGGGTCGCGCGCGGCTACGTCTACTCGTACTACGAGTTCGCGCGTCCCCTCTCGGAGGGGCGCATGACCGACCAGGAGTGGCGCGAGATCGCGTATGACCCGGCGCGCACGGAAGAGCTTTCGAAACTGCACCCCGCCTGGTATGGCAATTTGTACGAGGATTAGGCGCGCAGCGGCGCTCTGCGCGCTCTGTTTTCTGGGGGCCGTCGCCGCGTTTGCGGACGACGGCCCCTTGTCGTCCCCCTACGAGGATCTTGTCGCTGTCGCCGTACGGGCGAATCCCGGCGGCGAAAAAAAAGATCGCGCACCCGGTGCCCCGCTTGGTGGGATCGTCCCGCACCACGACCTCGCGATCGACATGATCGTTCGCTTCTACGAGGAACTGTCGCGGCACGGGGGCGTCCGTCGCGTCTTTCTCTTTGCACCCGACCACTTTCGCCGCGCGCGGCGGTGGGCTGCCGTCTGCCCCGCTGACTGGCGGACGGGCGATGGCCTCCTCTCCGCCGATACGGAGGCGATTGCGGCATTGGGCGCGGCGAAGATCGTCGAGCTGCGACGGGACCTGTTCGCGTCGGAGCACGGCGTCACGCTCCACATCCCGCTCGTCGCGCGATTTTTTCCCGATGCGACCGTCGTCCCGATCGTCCTTCGCCCGGATATTCCGGACCTCGCCCTTCTCTCGCTGCGCAGGCGACTCTCGGGCATTCTGCGCGACGGCGACATCCTTCTGCTGAGCATGGACCTGTCGCACTACAAACCGCCGGAGGCGATGGAGGCAGAGGATCACCGGACGCTCGACGTTCTGACGAACCTGCGGGCGATGCGCACGCACGCCATCGACGTCGACGCGCCGCGCGCGGCGTCGCTCGTCCTGGCGCTTCTGCGGGAGCGGGGCGCGACGTGTGGCGAGGTGCTGGAGCGGACGGATTCGTCGGCACTCATGGGCGAGCGCGTGGAGTCGGGGACGAGTTACGCCACCGTGGTCTATCGCAGATGAAATTTTTTCTGAAAATCGCATGCGATCTTTTCATAACGGGATCAAGGGGACTGCGTCCCCTTGCGGGGTTTGGGGCGGCGCCCCAGGGTCTTTTCGCCGCACTTCTCTTCCTTTTATATATATCTTCACCGGCGGAGGCATCTCGCGTCGTCTTTCTCGGCGACGTCATGATGCACGAGCAGCAGCTCACGGCGGCGCGCACCGGCGACGACTGGAATTTCGCGCGGTCGTTCCGTGCCGTGCGCCCGCTCCTGGAGGATGCGCTCGTCGTGGCGAACCTGGAGACGGTCCTTGCAGGGGGGGAGTCGGGTTACTCCGGCCGGCCCCCCTTCAACGCGCCCGATGCGCTTGCGCCTGTGCTCGCGGAGTCCGGGGTCGACATCCTGACGCTCTCGAACAACCACATTCTGGACCGCGGTCCCGAGGGTGCGATGCGCACGGCGCGGGTTGCAGAGGAGGCGGGGATGCTTCCGCTCGGGCTCGAAGGCGGTTTATCCCGCTGGGCGAATCCGCTCGTCGTCGAACATGGCGGCTTCCGTTGGGCCTTCGTGAGTCTCCTCGATCCTCAAATTCCCGGCGCGCAAAAAATGTTTTCGTCCGACGTTCGCCCCGCCCCCCTGGATGAAACCTCCCTCTTGCACAGCCTGCGCGCGGCGCGCGAAGCGTCCCCCGACTTCGTCGTCGCGTGCGTCCACTGGGGGGAGGAGTACCGGACCGAACCGAGCGACCGTCAGCGGGATCTGGCGAAACGCGCGATTGAAAACGGCGCGGACATCGTGATCGGGACGCACCCGCACGTCCTGCAACCGGTCGAAATGACGCAAACGGCGCGCGGTGTCGGCTTCGTCGCCTATTCGCTCGGCAATTTTATTTCGCATCAACGCACGCCGCCGCGCGAGCGAAGCGTCGCGCTCGCCGTCGACGTGTCGCGCACCGACGGGGCGGCGCGGATCGTCCGCGTCTCCGTCGCAACGCTCGTCGTCCGCGCGATATGGCGGGGGCGCTACTCGGTCGAGGTCGAACCCGCCGCAATGCGCGACAAAAAAAATATGCCGGGCGTCGGGGCGGACGTGCTCGATTTTTTGGGCGTATCGCATTCGCCCGACGCGCGCGGTTTTCACACGGTGTGGGGCGCGGAGGCGGGCGAGAGATAACGATCGAAGTGAAAATTTTTTCATGATGAACAGCCTCCGATCTGCACTTTCAAAAAAAACCGGCGTTAAGTGGTCTCTGAAAATGCCCGATATTTAATATATGTGAAAAAAATGCGCACACGGGGGTGCGGGCGGGCAATGCGGGTCAAAACGAATATTTCATCCTTACACGCATACAATGCCCTCGCATTGACGAACGACAAACTCGCCAGGTCGATCGGTCGTCTGTCCACGGGCTTGCACATCAACTCCGCCGCCGACGACGCGGCGGGGCTCGCCATTTCCGAGAAGATGCGCGCGCAGATTCGCGGCACAGAGCAGGCCGGGCACAACGCCCAGGACGGGATCAGCATGATCCAAACCGCCGAGGGCGCGCTCTCCGAAACCCACGCCATCCTCCAGCGCGTGCGCGAGCTCTCCGTGCAGGCGGCGAACGACACGCTCACCGCGGAGGACAGGTCTTACATCCAACTCGAGATCGACCAGCTCCGCCTTGAAGTCGACCGCATATCGACGACCACCCAGTTCAACAAAAAAATGCTCCTCGACGGCAGTTCGTCGACGCTCTGGTCGTCGAGCGACCTGGAGACGCGCGTCATCGTGCGCGACGCGCTGCGCGGCGTCGATCAGTTCGGTCAGAAGACGAGCGTGGAGGGCAACTACAATATAAAAATCGTCACCGACCCCGGAGCGTCGCAGATACAGAAGAGCAACGTCATGGAGATCGGCGAGATGACGAAGCAACCGCCCACCCCACTGGAGGTCTCCGACGAGAATACGATCGACCTCGATACGGGAACGAACGTGAGCGGCGCGACGAACGGTACCGACTGGCAATTCGACACCGTCGCCGGCGTCCTGACGATCTCCGGCGACGGTGTGTTCAAAATATCCGGCGGCAACGCGAACAAGATCGTCGTTGCTGGCGGCATCACGGCGAACATCATCTTCTCCGGCGTGACGGTCGATGTAAGCACAACGAATCTCGCCACCGCGTTCAGCGTCGGCGAAAGGACGAGGGGGGCGACGGTCAACCTGTTTCTCGAGGGGACGAACACGTTTAAAAGCGGCGGAGATCAAGCCGGCATCCATCTGTTCGACGCCTCGACGCTCAACATATACGATGCCTCCGGGAACGGCTCTCTGTCCGCAACAGGCGGAGATAATGCCGCTGGCATCGGCGGCGGCATGGAGGGCCACGGAGGGACGGTAAATATCTACGGCGGCAGCGTCACGGCAACAGGCGGAATGAATGGCGCAGGCATCGGAGGAGGCCTTCGCGGCGACGGAGGGGAGACGAACATCTACGGCGGGAGCGTGACGGCAACAGGCGGAACGAATGCCGCGGGCATCGGTGGCGGTGACGGTAGCGGCGGCAACGGCAACGGCGGGACGACAACCATCTGCGGAGGGAGCGTCACGGCAACAGGCGGAACGAATGCCGCGGGCATCGGAGGCGGTGACAACGGCAACGGAGGGGAGACGAACATCTACGAGAACGCCGACGTCAAAGCAATTTCTGGAGGCGGTACCGCGGAGGACATCGGTCATGGCAATGGCAAAGACAACTCCGGAACGACGAACCGCCTCGGCGTTTACACTGCCCCGGACACTTCGGCCTACGCCTACAAGCCGCACACGCTCGGCGAGATGCCGGAGTTCATGAACGCCTCGGGCGTCCGTATCTTCACGGACCCGCAGACGATCACCCTCACGCAGGGCGACGGCAAGAGGACGAGCGTCACGCTCTACGCGTCGGACACGATGGACGACGTCGCGAAAAAAATAAGCGACGCCATCGCCTACGGCCTCGGCCAGTTCATGTACGTGGACGACATTACGAACTTCTGCACCATATCCGACGGCACGGAAAATACCTCCGAAAGCGTCTACAAAAAAGAGGAGATCAAGGACGAGAACGGTAACATCACCGGATATAAAATACACGCGACGATGCTCGTCCGCAGCGCGGTCGCCGGCAGCGGAGGCGATATCTCCTTCGCCGGCAGCGAGGATTTGTTGAGGGCCCTCGGCCTCTCCACGATCCAGCAGTCGTCCGAGAACCGGTACACGGTCTCGGTCAACGACGCCCACAGCGGCAACGCCGTGGTCACGTCGATGAGCACGACGGGCAGCACGCTGCACGGCCTCTTCGGCGGCGCAATCGACGTGGAGTGGGACGCCATGGCGAACACCGAAGCCGCTTGGAACGAGCAGACCAAGCGCTACGAGTTCAAGCGAAGCACCGGCATATACGAGACGACGATCCACATATCCGACAACTCGTGCGTCCTGCAAGTAGGCGCGAACGAGGGCGAGGACATGACGATCGGGTTCGCCGACATGAGCGCGCGGGCGCTCGGCCTGAACCGAATCCTCGTCACCGACCGAGAATCGGCGGCACGTGCGATCACGATCGTCGACAACGCGATCGGACTCGTCTCGCGCCAGCGGGCGAAGCTCGGCGCGTACCAGAACCGACTGGAGCACACGACATCGAACCTGACGACGATGTCGACCAACCTGACCGCGTCGGAGAGCCGCATCCGCGACGCCGACATGGCGAAAGAAATGATGGAATTCACAAAACTGAACATCCTGAGCCAGGCCGGCAACAGCATGCTCGCCCAGGCCAACCAGCTCCCACAAAATATATTGTCGCTGCTGCGGTAGGGCGCGCGCCCGCCGCCTTGATCTTCGTCCAGATC
>JAJDHV010000022.1 GCA_030266365.1 Synergistaceae bacterium OttesenSCG-928-I11
GATTTTGCCGACGCCGATCTTTGGGATGGCTTCGACGGGGATCAGTTTTTTGGGGATGGCGAGTTCGGGGAGGCCTTTTTTTGTCAGTGCCGTGCGCAGTTCGTCGCGGTCCGGCGTCGGGCGTTCGGTGAGCATGACGATGATTTCGCCGCGGTTTTCGTCGGGCACGCTCACCACGGCGTGTGCCTCGTCCGGCCAGACCTCCTGCACGACCTCCTCGATGTGGGCGAGCGAGACCATCTCGCCGCCGATTTTGGCGAATCGCTTGGCGCGGCCCTGGATCGTGATGAAACCGTCCTCGTCGATAGAGACGATGTCGCCCGTGTCGTAGCCGTTCTCGGGTGGCGGGAGGAGCGAGTCATCGGGCTGGATGTAGCCCAGCATGAGGTTGGGGCCCTTCACGACGAGTTTGCCCGCGCCCTCGACGCCCTCGACGGGAGTGAGCGAGACGTCGATGCAGGGGAGGGGGCGGCCGATCGAGCCCGCCTTCGCTCGGCCGAGGCGATTGACGCCGACGACCGGCGTGCACTCCGTGACGCCGTAACCTTCCAGCACCCGCACGCCATATTTGTCGTACCAGAGACGGGCCGTCGACTCCTTGAGCTTGTCGCCGCCGCAGATGACGTAGCGCATCTCGAAGAAGTCGAACGGGTCGCCGCTCTTGGCGTACCCGGCGAGGAAGGCGTTGGTGCCGAGGAGGACGGTGCCTTTGGCCTCGTAGGTGTACTGCGGAATTTTCTTGTAGTGCAGCGGCGTGGGGTAGAAGGCGATCGCCATGCCGGTCGAGAGCGGCATGAACGTCCCGGTGCAGAGGCCGAACGAGTGGAACATCGGCAGCACCGCCATCATGACGTCCGTCTTGTAGAAGTCGAGCGTCGTCCGGACCTGTGCCGTGTTGGCCTGAATGTTCAGGTGCGACAGGGCGACGGCCTTCGGCGTGCCCTCCGAGCCGGAGGTGAAGAGGACGAGCGCCGTCCGTTTCGCGCGCTCCGCTGCATCCGGCGTTGGTTTGGCGAACGTTGCGGAGAGGGCGATGCGGAGGAGCTGGTTTTTGGGGACGATCCCGATGAGGTCCTCGAGGTAGACGATCTGGAGTCCGCCATCTGTAAGCGCGTCGACGAGTGGCTGAAATTTGCCCTCGTCGACAAAGCGGCGCGATGTGACGATTTTTTTGACCCGTGCGACAGCGCCCGCCGCCAAGAGAGCGCGGGAGCCCATCGAATAGTTGATCATCGCGGGCACCCGGTCCGCGTGCTGAGCGCCGATGATGGCGGCAAGCGTCATCACGGTGTTGGGCAGCATGATGCCGAGTCGCTCCCCCGGCTCTGTGATGGTCTGGAAGACGTGGCTCATCAGCGTCACGCGGATGATGAAATCGTTCCAGTCCACGCGCGCGCCGTCCGGCTCGATGCCCATGACGTGCTTGCCGCCCCAGAGGCGGCGCATGTCGAGGAGCGTGTCGAAGATCGGTTTCTTGTCCCATACGCTCTGCATCATCGTGTCCATCAGCATCTGTTCGAGCTGCAAGTGCGCCTTGCCGCGCGCCGTCCGCGTCGGCCCGCTCGCGCCGAGTTTCTGCGGCTCCCACGAGAAGAGGGCGATGCGCGGTCTCCTGCGCGCGGCGAGGCGTCCGCCCATGCGCGAGTACTTCGTGAACTGCGTGTTGCACGCGCGCGCGGGGACCACGGTGACGCCGGTTTTTTCGAGCGCCGTCACCACCGTGTCGGAAATTTTTTGCAGCAGCCCGCTCGTCGTCGGCTCCGGCTCGGGGAAGACGACGAGGTTGTCGTTCTCCTCGATCAACTGCATGAGTTGTTTGAGCGCGAATGGGTCGTTCAGGTCGAGCGCTGTATAACGGAAGCAGTCCTTGAACCGGTTGAACCACTTTTGCCGCACGAGAAAGGGAGAGACGACGACGAGCGGATTGCCCGGCGCGTAGACCCCGAACAGGATCGGGTCGAGGTACGACGCGTGATGCGGCGCGATGACAACCTTTCCGGCCGCGCGCGCCCGCGCGAGGCTCTCCATTTGGATTTCCGGCTTGTAGTTGAGGTCGAGATACAGTTTGGCGAAAACGTTCGGCATGACGGGCCACCTCGTATGGATTATGAAATCGCGTCGAAATATGCAAAAAGAAGATTGCAAGATACCCTCTATATTAACATCTTGAAAAATGGGATAAAGAGTGTGAAGCGGTAAATATCGAAAAAACAGGGCAACTCGCCAAGGGTGTTTCGCACTTGCCGCCTATTGGCCAACCGAGATAAACGGATAAAAAAATCGGGCCGAAGCCCAATTTTTTTATCTGTCCTGAATGCCCAGCGTGCTTTTCAGTCCGGCTTGCAGAATCTGCGAAAAATTCAGCCCGGCTTTTTCGGCGAGCACGTTGAGCCAGATGGGAACGGTGACGTTTTTCTTCACACTGCCGCTTCGCTGCTCTTCCCTGAAAATAGGCAGCCATACGTCGATCAGGACGACCGACTGGTTTTTGTCGATTACAACGTCGGAGATTTTCGACGGGGGGGGGATTTGCAATCCCAGATCTTCGTTGGCGACAATCCAGGCCCCTAACGCGTCCTTTGCCATGAATACGGCCTCTTCCCCGGAATCCGCGCAGGATATACAACCGGGAAGGTCCGGGAACGTCACGGTGATGCCTCCGTCTTCCTCGGTAAAAAGGGCCGGATATACGGCGATATCCATTTTATTCATGCGACGGCCTCCTTCAGCGAATTTCGTCTATTTCGGTCTGGCGGCGTATCGCAGCCAACACGCCCTTGCCCAGTTCCCTGTTGTGCGGAACGGTCGTGACTTTGCCGGACTCGGGGTGGATCAAGACACGGTGGCTCCCCTTGCCGCGGCCGGTGTCGATCCAGCCATATCGCTTCAAGATTTTTATGACATCATCCTGATTGATCGGAACCCCTCCGTTTATGCGTATATTTTATACTCCTTAAAATGGGTTGTCAAAAGTAAAAAACTACCCCACCGCGCCCCGCCTTGCCAGAATCCACTTCGCCCGGTCCAGCGGGTCGATGCCGTTGCGTTTGCGGGTTGCGCCGAGTTCGAGGGGGCACTCACGGTAGCTGTGGAACTCCGCTGCGAGGCGACCGCGGCCGGAAGTGGCGCTCGCGAACGTCACGGGGTAGTCCATGCTGGTCGCTGCCGGGACGAGGGCTTCGAGGTGGAGGGTGCCGTCCCGGATGATCGAGTCGCCTGTCTCGCCGCGCATGGCGAGGATGTCTCCGACGATGCGTCCCGCGAGCGATTCGTCCGCCGAGATGCGGTATTTGACGATCGGTTCCAGGAGCGTCGTGCCGCAGTTGCGCAGGCCGTCCATGACGGCGATCGGCGTCGCGAGGAAAAAATCCATGTTGTGCGTGTGCACGGTGTGGTGCTCGCCGCCGACGAGCGTCACCCTGAGGTCGACGACCTGCCAGCCGAGTCGCCCCTGCTTGAGGGTTTCCGGCACACTTTGAGCGATGTGATTCTGATATCGGTAAAAAATTTTGTCGTTCGGGACGCGCGACTCGAAGACGTAACCCGCCCCGCGGGGTCTCGGCTCGATGGCGAGGCGGACGACAGCCCAGCAGGGCTTGGGCATCGTGTACTCCTCGTAGCCTTCGCCGTTTTTCGTGGGCGTCTCGCGGTAGAGGACCGTCGGTTTGGAGAACGCGACGTCGAGGCCGTGGCGTTCACGGACGACGTGCTTCATGACCTCGAGCTGGATCTGTCCCATGATCTTGACGGAGAGCTCGCGGTCTTCGGCGTTCCACTCGTAGTCGAGCAGCGGGTCCTCGTCCGAGAGCCGGGCGACCGCCTCCAGCAGCTCCGGTTGCTTCTCGGGGGTTGCCGACACGACGACGGACATCATCGGCACCGCCATGCGCCGGCTCTTCGCGAGGCGCTCGGAGACGCGCGCCATGCTGCCGATGACGTCGCCTGCACGCACCGCGTCCAACCCGTAAATTGCGGCGATGGCATTCGCGCGCAGCTCGCCCGTGTCGCGGCGATTGGGGCCGGAGACCGCGCGGATCTGCGTCACCTTGCCCTGGAACGCCTCGCCCTCCGCAGTGCCGGGGCGGTGCAGTTCGAGCGCGTCGCGATTGCGGATCGTGCCCGAGAAGAGGCGGACGTGCGCCGCCTTCCCCATGCGGTCGTCGTGCTCGACCTTGTAGACGATGCCGGACGGTTCTCCGTCCGCCTCGCCCTCCGTCGCGGGCAGATACGCCGCGATCGTGTCGAGCAACTCCCGGATTCCCGCGCCGAACATCGCGGAGCCGAAGACGACAGGGTACAGCCGTCCTTCCGCGACGCCGCGCCGTATGCCCGCATCGAGCACATCGGGACAGGGACGTTCGCCGTCGAGAAAGGCGAGCGCCGCCGCTTCGTCACTCTCGACGCAGACGAGGATTTCGTCGTCGCTGAACGAGGACGGCTGCCTGCTTTGTGGGGCGAATTCGTTCGTGCCGGGAGCTGCGGCGTCCGTAAAGTAAACCGCGTCGCGGGACAGGTTCATGGCGATGTCGCTTCGTATTTTGTCCAGATCGACGCCCGTCCTGTCGCACTTGTTGACGAAAAAAACGCAGGGCATCGACAGTGCCACGATGCTCCGCCAGAATGTTTCCGTCTGCGGCTGGACGCCGTCCGCTGCGGAGACGACGAGCACGACGGCGTCGAGCGCCAGGAGCGCGCGCTCGACCTCCCCCGTGAAGTCCATGTGTCCCGGTGTGTCGACGATGTTGATCGCGACGTCGTTCCACACCACGCTCGCCTGCGCGGAGGCGACGGAGATGCCGCGCTGCCGCTCGACCTCCAGCCAGTCCGTCTGCGTGTCGCCCCGGTCGACCGAGCCTGCGTGACGGATCGCGCCCCCCTCGTACAGCATCCGCTCGACGGTCGTCGTCTTGCCCGCGTCGACGTGCGCCAGCAGGCCGATGTTGATCGTTTTCATGCTCCTATCCCTTCGCGTGAAAAAATTTTCCCGGTCCATTATAGAATAAAGCGGGGGCTTCGTCGCGCGCGTGAGAATTTACGCGACTTTCCGGCGTAAATTTATTGCAAAATATTGAACTTTGTGTCTTTTATGGTTTATAATTCAGGGATAGGGGAATCGTCAGAGGAGAAAAATTTTTTCGATTCCGCTAATCCGTCCCAAAGGGGAGTGTTGATCGTGAGTGAAGAGAAGCAACGTCGCAGCAAGGTCGTAGTGGCACTGGGTGGCAACGCCCTGCAGGAGGCTGGCACGCCCCCGACGGCGGAGGCGCAGCTCGACGTCGTCCGCAAGACGTGCGAGTATCTGGCGGACATCAACTGCAAAGGCTACGAGATGGCCATCGTCCACGGCAACGGCCCGCAGGTCGGCCGCATCGTCCTGGGCCAGGAGATCGCGTCCAAGGCGGACGACAATCTGCCCGCGATGCCCTTCGACGTCTGCGGCGCGATGAGCCAGGGCTACAT
This sequence comes from Synergistaceae bacterium OttesenSCG-928-I11, assembly GCA_030266365.1. Taxonomy (GTDB): domain Bacteria; phylum Synergistota; class Synergistia; order Synergistales; family Synergistaceae; genus JAJDHV01. The sequence goes on from JAJDHV010000022.1 coordinate 5,461, forward strand.
CGGCTACCAGATCCAGCAGAGCCTTCGCGACGCGCTGCGCAACCGCAACCGCAACGTGCCCGTCGTCACGCTCCTGACGCAGGTCGTCGTCGGCGCGGAGGACCCCGCGTTCCAGAACCCGACGAAGCCGATCGGCCCCTTCTACACCGAGGCCGAGGCGAAAAAACTGGCGGAGGAAAAGGGCTACGCAATGAAGGAAGACGCGGGCCGCGGCTGGCGTCGCGTCGTAGCGAGCCCCGTGCCGAAGCGGATCGCGGAGATCGACTCCGTCAAACGCCTGTGGGATTCGACGATCGTCGTCACGGCGGGCGGCGGCGGCATTCCGGTGATCGAGAACATGGACGGCTCGCTCACGGGCGTGGCTGCCGTCATCGACAAGGACCTCGCGGCAGAGCGTCTTGCCGAGGACATGGAGACGGATTTCCTCCTCATCCTCACCGAGGTCGATCGCGTCTCGATCAATTATAAAAAACCGGACCAGAAGGATCTCGCCACGATTACGGTCGCGGAAGCGATCAAGTACATGGAAGAGGGCCACTTCGCCCCCGGCAGCATGCTGCCGAAGGTGATGGCGGCCGTCAAGTTTGCGCGCCGCTTCCCCGGCAAGAAGGCGATCATCACGTCGCTCTACAAGGCGGTGGACGCCCTCGAAGGCAAGGCGGGCACTGTCATCACGATGGCGTAACGCGGACCGAACAATTTTTCGCAGAAAAAACGGAGACTCGGACGAATCGAGCCTCCGTTTTTTGATGCCCGGGGGAAAATTTTTTTCGCGACATCTCCGCGACACACGCAATTGTGGAAATCGACATCCGCATAGATTATTTCGATTTTTCAGAAATTGCGATTTATGCCCTTAAAGTAGAGAATTATCGCTGCAAAGTGGCATCAACCTCTGGACTTTATGGTATGTATTGGCTAAGATATTGCCGCGGTCGATATTGTGATTTTTGTCGCAAAATCGCGGCGATTTTGAAATGCACCGCGCTTGACGTCGATCGGAAAGCGGATCCTTTGGAAAGGAAGCGATCGTTTTCTGAATTCTTGCGCATAAAGTTCGCGTGACGAACTTGCCCTATTGAGTACCACGGCACTTCGACCTGAATTGTCTGGTTCGAATATTCGAGAGGAGAGTATGTGTTCATGGAAACGCTTCTGAGTTCCCCTTTTTTTGAAAATCTTTTCAAATGGACGGTCAAGGCCAACGGCTTTTTGTGGGGCCCTTATTGTCTGATCGCCCTGCTCTGTCTGACCGGCCTGTGGTTCACGATCATCCTCAAAGGGGTGCAGGTCACGAAGTTTTGCACGGGCTGCAAACGCCTGTTCGGCGATTTCTCCTTCTTCGGCGCGGCTGCCGGCAAGGAAGGAATGAGCTCCTTCCAGGCTCTGGCGACTGCCATCGCGGCGCAGGTCGGCACCGGAAACCTGGTCGGCGCGGTGACCGCGCTGATCGCGGGCGGCCCGGGCGCCATATTCTGGATGTGGATCGCGGCCTTCCTCGGCATGGCCACGATTTTTGCAGAGGCCTGCCTTGCGCAGATGTACAAGACCACCGACGAAAACGGACAGGTCGTGGGCGGCCCCGCTTTTTATATCTCCAAGGGGCTCGGTAACACCGCCTTCTCGAAGGCCCTTGCCGCGTTCTTCGCGGTCGCGATCATCCTGGCCCTCGGTTTCATGGGCAACATGGTCCAATCCAACTCCATCAGCGCCGCGTTCTCCTCGGCGTTCGGCGTCGATCCCAAGGTCGTCGGCATCGCGCTTGCGCTCGTCGCGGGCCTGATCTTCATGGGCGGCATCAAGCGCATCGCGTCCGTGACGGAGAAGATCGTTCCCTTCATGGCGATTCTTTACATCGTCGTCGGCTTCGTCGTGATCGTTAAAAATATCGGACATGTCCCGGCGGTGTTCAGCTCCATCGTGGTCGGCGCGTTCGATCCGCAGGCCGTGTGGGGCGGCGTGCTGGGAATCACGATGGCCAAGGCGGCCCGCTACGGCATCGCGCGCGGCCTCTTCTCCAACGAGGCCGGTATGGGCTCCACGCCGCATGCCCACGCCGTCGCCAAGGTCAAACACCCCATCGACCAGGGCGTGCTTGGCATCGTCTCGGTGTTCATCGACACGTTCATCGTGCTGAACATCACCGTCTTCACCGTCATGTCCTCGGACGTCATCGTCTTCGAGAACGGGCAGACGACCCTGAAGGGCATCTCGCTCGTGCAGGCGGCCTTCTCGAGCAGCCTGCTCGGCTCCTACGGGTACACGTTCATCGCAATCTGCCTGCTCTTCTTCGCCTTTTCGACGATCATCGGCTGGTACTACTTCGCCGAGACGAACATCCGCTACCTCTTCGGCACGAAGATGCTGCGCCCCTTCCAGCTCCTGGTCATGGCGTTCATCTTCATCGGAAGCGTGCTGAAAATCGACCTGGTCTGGGAGCTCGCGGACTTCTTCAACGGATTGATGGTCCTGCCCAACCTCATCGCGCTGCTCTTCCTGAGCAAGAAGGTCGTCCGGCTATTGGACGAATACAAGAGGGGCGTCCCCTACGACCAGAAGAATTTCCTGGAATAACCGCCCCAAGAAAAATTTTTCAACGAAAAATCAAGCCGGAGCGCTCGAGTTGGTCGAGCCTCCGGCTTTTTATGGTGTGCCTGTTATTTTTTTGCGTGACATTTGAAACCGAGTGGTATAATCCCCCGCAGGAGAGGCTCCGGGCAATTTTTATTTAAGCCGGGGTTGCCTGACGCGCGAGAATCACCCGGCGGAATCGAGGTGGTTCAGGTGGCGAGAAACAAAAAAGGCCACTCCATAATCGGAGTAGCCTTTGTTTCAGCCCTTCTAGGAGCCCTAGCCAGAATCCTAGAAGAAATTTTGAAGCGGCTTAGCCTGTAAAAAACCTGGCTGAGTTGCCGCTCAGTCAGGTAAGGCCTGCAAGACGCAATCCCCGCTACCTCTCCAGCGGGGGTCTTGCTTATCGATTATATCATATTTCATTTCGGGCATCCGTGCCCGAATTTTTTTTGCTCGGCCCGTAAACCTCTCGGACGAGGTAGATCGGTCGCCGTTTGCTCTCGACGTACGTTCGGCCCAGGTATTCGCCTAGGATACCGATCCCGAGCGTCTGCAATCCGCCGAAGAACAGGACGAGGCAGAGCAGCGAGGCGTAGCCCGGCACGTCGCGGCCCAGCACGAGCGTGCGGACGACGATGTATGCGCCGTAGCCGAACGAGGCGAGCGAGACGGCTGCGCCGATGTAGAGCCACATGGTCAGTGGGCGGGGGCAGAAGGACGCCATCGCGTCCATGGCGGTGCGCCACATCATCGAGGCGTTGAACTTCGTCTCGCCCGCGCTGCGGCGCTCGCGCTCGAACGAAATTGCACACGCCTTGAAGCCCGCCCATGCGAAAATTCCGCGCATGAAGCGGTTGCGCTCGCGCAGCGCGCCCACCGCGTCGACAACGCGCCGATCCATGAGGCGGAAGTCGCCGACGTTTTCGGGGATCTTCGTCTGCGAAAATTTATTGAAGAGCCAGTAGAATAGCCCCGCCGACGACCGCTTGGCGTACGTGTCGCCGGGCCGGTCGTCGCGACGCGCCAGCACGACGTCGTATCCGTCCCGCCAGCGCGCGATCATCTCCGGGATCAACGCCGGCGGGTCCTGCAAATCCGCGTCCATCGGCACGACGGCGTCGCCGCGCGCGTGGTCGAGCGCCGCGGTGAGCGCCGCCTCTTTGCCGAAGTTGCGCGAGAGGTCGACGACGACGATCCGTTGGTCCTGCTGTGCGAGGGCGCGCATGATGTCGAGCGTGCCGTCGTCGCTTCCGTCGTTGACGAAGACGATCTCGAACGGCTCGCCCGCCTCCTCCATGACGCGTGTCACCTCGCGGCGAAAGGAAGGCAGCGCTTCTTCCTCGTTGTAACAGGGGCAGAGAATGGATATCATTTTTATTTTTTTATCTCCCGTTATCAATATAAGCGAACTATACATCAAATATCATGTGAAACGCAAAAAAATCTCGAAACGAAGCGATCCGTTATCCGAGATAAGCTGATATAATCCACCTAATTTTGTGAAACACCTTCATAACGTGTAAGACACGAAAGGCGGCACAACGATGGAAAACAATCATGGACGGGAGCCGATCGTCCGCAGCCTCCTCGAGAACGACCTGTACAAGTTCAGCATGTGGCAGGCGCTCATGCACAGCCACCCCGGCGCGCGGGCGGAATATACGTTCGTCTGCCGAAACGCACCGCAGTACCCCCTCGTCGACCTGATCCACGACATCGAACGCGAGCTCGACCACCTCTGCACGATGTTCTTCACCCAGGACGAGCTCGACTACCTCAGCACGCTGAGCTACATGAAGGACGATTTCGTCGACTATCTAACCGTCTTCCGCTTCCAGCGTCGATTTCTCTCCATCGAGCGGCAGGGCGAAAACCTCGTCATCCACGCCTCCGGCCCACTTGTGCATGTCATGGGTTTCGAGATGTTCGTTCTCTACATCGTCAGCGAGCTCTACTATCGCCGATTCGACCAGACCGGCGTCCTCGAAGAGGCGCGTCGCAGGCTCTCCGAAAAAATTGCCACCCTTCGCGCGGAACTCGAATACGAGAACGAGGCCCAGACGCCCTTCATTTTCTTCGACTTCGGCCTCCGCAGGCGCTACTCCGGCGCGTGGCAGAAGGAGGTCGTCGCCACCCTCGCGCGCGAGCTCCCGGACCACTTCAAGGGAACCTCGAACGTCCTGCTCGCCAAAGAGCTGGCCGTCACGCCCGTCGGCACCATGGCCCACGAGTACATGCAGGCCTTTCAGGCCTTCGGCATCCGTCTGCGCGACTTCCAGACCGCCTCGCTCGAGGCCTGGGTCCAGGAATTCCGTGGCGACCTCGGCACCGCCCTCACCGACGTCATCGGCATCGACGCCTTTCTCCGCGACTTCGACCTCTACTTCGCCAAGCTCTTCGACGGTCTCCGCCACGACTCCGGCGACCCGTACAAGTTCGGCGAAAAAGTCATCGAACACTACAAAAAACTGCGCATCGACCCACGGACCAAACGACTCGTCTTCTCCGACGGGCTCAACCTCCGGACGGCGCTCGACATCTATCGCCACTTCAAGGGGCGCATCCAGACGTCGTTCGGCATCGGCACCAACCTCACCAACGACACCCCCATCCCGGCCCTCAACATCGTCATGAAGATGACCAAGTGCAACGGACAACCCGTCGCCAAAATCACCGACTCGCCCGGCAAAATCACCGGCGTCGATCCCACCTTCATGGCCTACCTTCGCCAGGTCTTCGACAAACCGGAATGAAGAAAAAAATTTCAGTGGTAAGTCTCCCTCCGCCCCTTCGGGGCACCTCCCTCCAGAGGGAGGCGGGGCAGGCCATAATCTCAAGCCCCGGCCCCCTCGACGAGGGGGCTGTCGGCAAAGCCGACTGGGGGAGTGCTACCACGACACTTCTTCTCTTTTTCTTTCTATTTTCTTTCTTCGCACCTCGCGCCGATGCATTCGAAATTCGGGCGTATGACCTTGTGGTTGTCGGTGCGGGGACGGGTGGGATGGCGGCGGCGATTCACGCGTCGCGCGAGGGGTTGTCGGTGGCGGTGGTGGAGGAGTCGGACCGCGTCGGCGGGCAGATGGTGGGTGCTGCGGTGTCGACGATGGACGACGTGGGGCGGACGCGGACGGGGCTTTATCTGGAATTTATCGAGCGGGTTCGGGCGTATTATGCCGAGACCGGCACGGCGACGAACATCTGCCTGTGGGGCGGGGATACGATCGCGGTCGAGCCGGCGGCAGCCGAGGTGATTCTGCTGGAGATGTGGGACGAACTGTTGCCCGACCCGCTCTACATGAGAGCGAGGATAAAAAGTGTCGACGCAAGCGATGGGCGGGTGCGGAGTATTCTGATTTCTTCCGGCGAGCGTGGCGAATTTCTGCTCTCGGCGGACGTCTTCATCGACGCGACGGAGCAGGGTGATTTTCTGGCGCGCACCGGCGCGCGGTATCGGGTGGGAAATTCGGTCTCGACGAACGTCGACCGGGGCGCGAACGTGCAGGACATCACGTACGTCGCGGTCGTGAAGCGATATCCGGGCGGGCTGCCGGAGGGGCTTAAAATGCCGGGGCCGCCGCCGGGGTACGAGAAATATGTCGAAAAATTCCGCAGCATCGTGACGAAGGACGGCAGCACGTGGCCGGGGGCGTATCCGTTCGACATTCCGTCCCACAATGCCTACCGCGCGCTGCCGGACGCGGAGAACGAGCACCTCATCGTCGGCGACGAGGCGGAGACGTGGAAATTTATTTCGCGCACCTGCATCAATTGGGCGAACGACTATCCGGGTAAAAAAGGCGACCGGCCCGGCCTGTCGGTGCAGTATATCGAGGACCCGGAGTACAGGAAAAAAATCGAGCGCGAGGCGATGCACAAGACGCTCTGCTTCCTCTGGTACATGCAGAGCGAGCTGGGCATGACGGACTGGTCGGTGGACGACGGGCAGGGGTACGGCGCGTGGTTCTCGAACGACTGGGAGACGGCGGACGATCCGCTCCTGCCGGGTGAGTTCGCGAGCCTGCTGCGCCACTTCCCGCCATATCCCTACGTGCGCGAGGGACGCCGGATCGTGGGCATGAACACGCTCACCGACGCGGACATCAAGCGCAACCCAGCGAAGGGGAAGGCGTATCGAAACAATTCGTCGTCGCTCGCCCTCGGCGAATACCCCGTGGACGTCCACGGGTCGCACCTGGACCGCTACATGGAGCACGACCTGGGCGAGACGACCGAGTCGTTCCCCACGACCTGGGTCGGCAGCCAGGGGGTCTTCCCCATTCCGTTCGGGGTGTTTATCCCGGAGAAGATCGACGGGCTGATCGCGGCGGAAAAAAATATTTCGGTGTCGCGCATGGTGAACGGCGCGATCCGGCTGCACCCGGTCACGATGCACACGGGGCAGGCGGCGGGCGCGATCGCAGTCGAGGCCGTCAGGAGCGGCGTCCTCCCGCGCGAGGTGAACGTGCCGGACGTGCAGAAGAACCTCATGGAGGCGGGCTGCTACATCGCGCAGGACGTCTGCGAGGATGTCGCCCTGCGCGATCCGTGGTGGTGCGGCGCGCAGTGGGCGAGTTTGAACGACGGGCTGGAGAAGATTTCGAAGACGTACTTCGGCGTCAATTTGCCGATCCGGCGGTTCGAGTTGGAGCGCCTGTTGCGGATTGCCGACTTCGAGGGGGATTTCGATCTGGAGCCGTATTATGACGGCGATTATATTTCCAAAGGGGATTTTATTGGTGAAATTTCTTTAAAGACCGGTTTCGACTTCGAGCGGATCTATCACGGAGACGAGGCCGAGTTGACGTTAAAAAGAGGGGATGCGGCGGCGATCCTTTTCACGTTGATCTATTTTTGGTAGTATGCAACGGTTACGATGATTAAAATTATTTTGGAGGGATTTTTATGTCAGAACCCGGTATCAACCCGTCCAGTGGGCGGGAGTCACTCGGCAGCAGAATCGGATTTATCTTCCTCTCCGCGGGATGCGCGATCGGCCTCGGCAACGTCTGGCGGTTTCCGTACATCACCGGCGCGTACGGCGGCGCGGCCTTTGTCCTGATCTACCTTTTCTTCCTGATCTTCCTCGCGACGCCGATCATGGTCATGGAGTTCGCGGTGGGTCGCGGGTCGCGGCAGAGCATCGTCGGCTCGTTCCACGCGCTGGAGCCGAAGGGCTCCAGATGGCACGTGTTCGGCTACTTCGGCCTCGCGGGCAACTATATCCTGATGATGTTCTACACGGTCGTCACGGGGTGGATGCTCGCGTATTTCTGGTACAACCTGACCGGCCGGATTTTCGCCTTCTCCTCACCGGATGAGATCGGCGGATTTTTCGGCGCGATGCTGGAGAACCCGAAGACGCTTCTCTTTTGGATGACGATCGCCATCGCAATCGGGTCCGTGGTCTGCGGCATCGGCCTCCAAAGCGGTGTTGAGCGAATCACGAAGGTCATGATGTCGGGTCTCCTGATCATCATGATCGCGCTCGCGGTCCGTTCCGTGACGCTCCCCGGCGCGGGGGCCGGGCTCGAGTTCTACCTCAAGCCGAATCTGGACAAGCTGCTGGAGAACGGCGTGGGCAACGTCGTGTACGCGGCACTGGGGCAGGCGTTCTTCACGCTCTCCATCGGAATCGGCAGCATGGCGATCTTCGGCAGCTACATCAGCCGCGATCGTTCGCTCACCGGCGAGTCGCTGCTGATCGTCGCGCTCGACACGTTCGTCGCGTTCTCCGCGGGGCTCATTATCTTCCCGGCGTGTTTCGCGTACGGTGTGGAGCCGGGCGCGGGGCCGGGGGCTGATCTTCGTCTCGCTGCCGAACATGTTCATGCACATGTCGGGCGGACGGATCTGGGGGACGCTCTTCTTCCTCTTTATGAGCTTCGCCGCGCTCTCGACGGTCGTCGCGGTCTTCGAGCACCTCATCGCGAACACGATGGACCGGCTGGAGTGGAGCCGCACGAAGTCGACCCTCTTCAATTTCGTCGCGCTGCTGATCCTCTCCACGCCCTGCGCGCTCGGCTTCAACGTCTGGTCGAGTTTCGCGCCGCTGGGCGAGGGGACGATCGTCCTCGACCTCGAGGACTTCATCCTGAGCAACAACCTGCTGCCGCTCGGCGCGACGGTCTACCTCCTCTTCTGCTGCTCGCGCTACGGATGGGGCTGGGACAATTTCATCAAGGAAGCGGACACCGGGGCGGGCGTCAAGTTCCCCAAGGGGCTTCGCTTCTACCTCACCTGGATTGTGCCGCTCATCATGATCGGCGTCTTCACAATGGGGTACTACGAGAAATTTTTCAAATAAACCCAGGCAGGGACGAAATAAAAAAGAGGGCGTCAGCCCTCTTTTTTATTTCGTAAAATTTCTTGAATCAGGTCGGGCAGCTCGCCCGGACTGTCCGCGATGTAGTCCGCGCCGTTTGCTGTCAATTCGTCCCGGTCGCGGAAGCCCCAGGTGACGCCGATCGCGGATAGCTGCGCGTTCTTCGCTGTTTGCATGTCGACGCCGGTGTCGCCGACGAAGATGGCGTCCTTCGCGGGCGTTTCGACGCTCGCCAGGATGTGCAGCGTGAGGGCGGGGTCGGGTTTGAGGGGGTAAGCGCCGCCTCCGGCGACGAGGTCGAATAGCTCGTAGCCGAAAAAGTGGCTCGCGGTCAGTTTCGTCTGGTTATCCGGTTTGTTCGAGACGACGCAGAGGTGCAGTCCCGTCTCCTTCAGCACACGGAGGGCCTCGATGACGCCGTCGTAGGGCCGGGTTTTCTCCAGCGCGTGGGCGTTGTATCGGTCGAGGTAGCACTCCTTCACTGCCTGGAATTTTTCGGGGACGAGCCCCTCCTCCGGCACGATCCGGAAGATCAGCCTGTCGACGCCGTTCCCGACGAAGTGGCGGTACATCGGCGTCGGGTGCGTCGGGTATCCGAACAGCGCGAGCGCGTAGTTGGCGCTGTCCGCGAGATCGTCCAGCGTGTCGAGCAGCGTTCCGTCGAGGTCGAAGACGACGGCCCCCGCCATGGGCATGAAAGGCATAAAAATTCCTCCACAAAAAAAGGAGAGCCGACGGCTCTCCTCGTTTTTTATTTCGCTATCCCAGTGCGTCGAACAGTTCGCGCCGCTCCACGTCTTCGAGCTTGCGCTCCTTCAGCATGTTGCGAAGGTTGAGCTGGTTGATCAGTCGCTCCTCGTGGAAGAGGCGCTGTTCCTCGGCGCGCTTTTGAATCTGTTCCTGCCGCGCGACCTTTTTGCGGTACTCGGCGTTTTTTTTCGCCGACTCGGCGACGCTCTCGTGGTGTTTGTCCACGACGTTCTCGATCGCCTTGTCACAGTTCCGCATCGCGTCCGCGAAGGCCTCCATCGCCTGTTCGCGACTGGTCTTCGGTTTCTGCTGCATTTGCTTCTGGATATTCGCATGCGCCTCGTTCCAGTCGGAAAGAAACGCCGCATTTGCCGCTCCTATTTTGTCCATGCCCATATCGATCCCTCCTTGGACCTTACGGCTGCACGTGGTGCTCCTTTTGTATGCGCGATCCATCACGCAAAAAAATTATACAAAAAAATCAGGCGGTGTGCAAGTGACAAACGGGCAAAGGCGACTGAGGGAGACTTACCGCTGAAATGAATTTTTTCATGCGATTGCATCGCGTTCTCCCAAAAAAATATTCACACCCTTCAGTTTGTGCTATGATTTGTTCGCGCGGGGGGCTGTTTTTGCCCGGCAGCAAAATATTTTCACGAGAGGGGTTTGACACCATGTCATCGAAAGCACAGATTTTGTCCAGTCCAGTCCAGTCCAGTCCAGTCCAGTCCAGTCCGCTAAATTTTTCCGCCTGATCGTATTTCTTCTGGTTCTCCTCCCCATTTTTTCGTTGTCCTGTGCGTGCGCGGAGGCGTCGGTGACACTGTCACCGCGGTATATACAGGGCAATGCAAAGCCAATAGATGCGGATCGCGAAAATTACGTGTATTTCGGCAAATTCGCGCATCGCTTGTGGAATGTTGATAAATTGGGCGACCAGGAAACCGTCCCGACGCCGGTTCTGTGGCGCGTGATGGAGTTGCAGAAGCATGGAGGAGACAAACCGGGCGCGATCCTGCTGTCGCATTACCTGCTGGAGGCGATGGCGTATCAGGGGGCTGTTGGGGGAAGCGATCCTGATTATGTTCGTCCCGGCACGGCCATAGCCGCCAACACATGGGACGGCTCCGAGGTGCAGACGTGGCTAAACAGCGCGGCAACCGAAAGGGTAAAACTTGGTGCGCTCGACGATTACGACAATACGTACAAGGGTTTCCTGCACGCCGATTATTTTTCAATGGCGGAGCGGTTTTCGATGGTGGATTACCCGTCGATTGGCACAAAGGTTGTTCTTCCGTCCGGAGTGGGTCCAACACCAGATTCTTATTCTCTGGAGCTCGCCGCATGGTTCGGCGCGAATACGCCAGCGAACAACAACGCGCGCAAGGCGCACTTCAAGGGCGGTCCGTCTAGTTTTACCGAGGAGGGCGCAGATGCCTGGAATTACTGGACGCGTTCCCCGGTTTCTTCCCGCTCTAAGGGCGCGTACGGCGTGTACGGTGTCGGCACCCTGCTCATCTACGATGTCGTCAGCTCTGTGGTCGCTGTCCGCCCCGCTTTCTTTTTGAATCTTGAATCTGTCATCTTCAAATCTGCTTTTGATCCTACCTCCGCCGCCGTAGGCGGCTCGCGTGAAAATCCGTTTGTCCTGTATCTTGCGTCCGCCGACAAAACGCCGCAGAGCGCAGTGGTCAGCGGCGACAAGCTGACCGTGACGTTTGCTGCGACCGACGGGGTCGTCCACGCGTACACCGGTGCGCCGAACGCGGCGGAGCTGGCGAAGCGCTTCACCGTGACCGCGAGCGGCGGCGCGGTGACGGCGTCGTCCGCTACGGTCTCCGCCGACGCCGTCACCCTCACACTCTCCCGCGCAGTGGCGAGCGACGAGACCGTGACGGCGGCGTACGCGCACACCGCGGGTTGTTCTGACGGTCTTGCCTTCCTCTCCGACGCGACGGTGCTGAAGTCGTTCGCCGCGCAGAATGTCCTGCCGACGTACACAATCATCGCGACGGCGGGCGCGGGCGGCACGATCACCCCCAGCGGCAGCGTGGCGGTCGTCTCCGGCGACAACAAGACGTTCGCGATCTCGCCGAACGTGGATTATGTGGTCGCCGATCTCCTGATCGACGGCGTCAGCGCGGGTGCCGCCTCGTCGCACACGTTCAGGAGCGTGTCGTCCGACCACACGATCGAGGCCGTGTTCCGGGAAGTTGCCGAAGGGCAGACCTACACGATCACCGCGACGGCGGGCGCGGGTGGCACGATTACCCCAAGCGGCGACGTGACGGTCGCGTCCGGCGGCAACCAGACGTTCGCGATCTCGCCGGACGCGGGTTATGCGATAGACGGACTCCAGATCGACGGTGTCGGCATCGCCGCCGCCTCGTCGTACACGTTCAAGAATGTGTCGTCCGATCACACGATTGCGGCAACGTTCAAAAAGGCGACCGAAAGAACATTCTTCTCGGTCTCCGCCGCCGACTGCGAGATTCGCTATCACCGCCTCGCGGACGGCAGGTGGCGCGTGGAGGTGCTGATCCCGTTCGCGGAAGGCAGCGACCCGTCACTTTTGGCAACGATCCGTGCGATCTTCTCGTTTACGGATTACAAGGATATCGAATATTCCTACGTCAATGCGGACGGCACCGAGACGAAAATCCCGGCGATGTCGGCAAAAAGCGCCGCGCGCGCGGCGGTGAACGCACCGTACCTCAAGATCGCCTTCACGATGACGGAAAGCGACAAAGCGCTCCTCGACACCGGCATCCTGACGGCGATCGAGTACACGCTGACGAACGCGGCTGAGACGTATACCCAGAATTTCCCGAACGGCGGCCTCAAGTTCGCGGACATCAAGAAGGCGACCGAGCCGACGTATGGCGTCGGCAGCAGTGGCGTCGGCTGTGGCACGGGCGCGGCGTCTCTGATCGCCCTCGCAGCACTTGCGGCGTTGCGTAAAAAAACGCGAAAAAAATAATCGAGCGACAGGGAAAAACAAAAAAATAAAAAAATGCGCGCGGCGGGTTCGCAAAAAATTTTGCGGACCCGCCGCACTGCGTTTGGTATAATGTTTCCCGAGACCTGTTCGGTGGTCGGGAGGGTTGTAAATGGAAACGATGAACACGATGAACACGTTGGACGCGAGAAATTCTTTCAGCGATACGCTGCGCAAGGCACAGCGTTCGCCGGTTCGGATTACGAAACGCGGCAAACCCATCGCCGTCGTCATGTCGGTCGAAGACTACGAAGCGACAGAGGCACTCAAAGCGCGCCTTCTCGAGGAAGCGATCGCGGAGGCCAGGGAAGATTTGGCCAACGGGCGAATTCTGGACGCGGATCAGGTTTTTGACGAACTCGAGGCCGGATTGGTTGATTCATCCGATTGATGCGCAAAAAAACCGTAACAGCCCGGGCAAATAGAGAGTTACACGCGATCCGTGTTTATACTCTCAAAAATTTCGGAGCCGAGCAGGCTGCGAAATATATCAGAGAACTTCGCCTGAAAATGGAACAGTTACGCCATCAACCGAACATCGGGACCGACCGGTCCGAAGAATTCGGATTAAATATGCATTCCTGCTTTGTCGGCAGCCACACCGTTTTTTATACGTTCGATGACGAGAATATCACGATCATGACCATCATGCACCAGAGCAGCCTGCCTCAAAAGCACATACCGTACCGACCGGACGACAAAAAATAAAAAACGCCACAGGGGCGGGCTCGCAAATTCGCGAACCCGCCCCTGTGGCGTTTGTGCGCTCTATCGGTTGTTATTTTTTCCTCAGCGCCGGGATGGCTTCGGCTGCGACGACGCCCGCAAGGATGAGGGCGCTTGCGAGGAAGATGCGCATGGTCATCGGTTCGCCGATGAAGAGGACGCCCAGGGCGCTGCCGAAGACGCTCGAGGTGGAGAGCAGGATGGCGGCGTGGGTGGCGGTCGTGTACTTTTGCGCGACGTTCTGGAGGACGACGGTGAGGGCGAATCCGATCGTGCCCGCGTAGACGATGGCGAGCCAGCCCTTGAGGGGGATTCCGGTCGGCAGCGGTTCGAAGACGAGGGCTGCGGCGACCGCGAGGACCATGCCGCCGAACGCCTGCCAGCAGGCGAGGGCGTAGGGGTCGGCGTCCTTGACGAACTTCTGGACGAGCAGGATGTAGGCCGTGACGCAGAGCATCGAGACGAAGCAGAGGAGGTCGCCGTAGTTGACGGAGAACGACTCGTCCAGGACGAGGCCCGCCATGCCCGCGGTGCAGAGGGCGACGGAGAGGACGATGTGCCATCCGGGGAATTTTTTCGTGAAGACCCAGACGCCGACGGGGACGAAGACGACGGACATCGAGATGATGAACGACTGGTTGCCCGCGGTCGTGTAGAGCAGGGCGACCGCGCCGACGAGGTACGCCATGATGAAGACGCTTCCCGTGAGGATGGAGGTTGCTTTCCCCTGTGCCGGAATGCGCATCGCGCGCCGCCCGAAGAAGAGGAAGACCGTGGCGCTCGCGATGAGAAATCGCAGGCCGCAGAACCAGAGAGGCGTAACGTCGCTGAGCGCGTCGCGCATGACGACGTTCGTGGCACCCCAGATGAAGGCGACGACGAGAATCATCAGGTCGCCCAGCAACACCTTCAGTCGGTTCTTCTCCAAATTTTCATCTCCCGTTTTTTGTACAATGCCCGAATTCGTTTGCACATTATACACGCGCAGATGGTAAAATCCTCTGACGGAGAAAAAAGCGCAACAGAAGTAAAAATTTTTTTGAACCATATATTCCAAGGAGGAGTTTGTGTTGAACAAGAAGATGTTGGTCGTACTCGCGGTGTTGATCGCAGTTGCCGCGGGTGTGTTTGCGATGAGGGATTCGGGCGCGCCCGTCGCCCCGAAGTGGGAGAAACTCGGCGCCGAGGCAGCCCTGCCGAAATTCGCGAACGATAAGAACCACGTGTTGCTGAAGGTGGAGAACGTCGAGGGTCTGCGCAAGGGTATCCGGATTCTGAAGGATTTCATGCCGCTCATGTCGGATCCGGACGTGATGGACGAGGTGCGCAGCCGCTACGAGGATATGAAGGAGCTGGGCGGGGTGAACCCGATGGACTCCCTCGAGAAGCTCGACCTCGCGATGAAATACGTCACGCTCTTCGACGCCTTCTTCACGGCGGCGGACGAGATCGCGTTCCTCGGCGCTGCGCCCGACATTTGCCTGACGTTCTTCACGAACGAGGAAAAATTCGCCGCGATGAAAACGACGCTCGAAGGCGCGCGTAACGCAGCGGAGGCATGGAGCACCGAACTCGCGGGCGAGGGCGGTGAGGCCTGGATCGTCCGCGAGACGTTCCCCTCTTTCGATGAAGAGAAGGACGACACGACCGTCGCACTGCACGTTTTGAAGCGTGCGGACGGCGAGCGCACGCAGGTTCTGGTGGCTGGCTCCGAGGAGACGATGCAGCGCGCCGTCCGTGCCTGGGAGAACCCGTCCGACCGCGCAGCAGTTGCGCGCAAGCTCGACGGCCCCAACTTCCTCCAGTATCGTTTCACCGTCCCCGTGTACGGCAGCGACACCTCGCGTGACATGGCGTCGGAGATGGCGTGGCGCACCGAGGGCAACACGACGAAGTTCGACTCGTTCTCCGACCTCGCCGCCTTCGGGATCACCCCGGCGACGAGCGGCGTGGAGGGCGAGGCTCTGCCCCTCTACGGCAGCGGCGAGCCATTCGCGCTCGCGGCGTTCGACCTTCCGTATTTTTTCTCCATCGCGATGCCCGGCGCGGATAACCCCGTGGAGAGTTTCGTCGCGCTTATGGAGGCGAGCATAGGGCAGCGGATTCCGCTCCAGTTCCGTAGCGATGCCCTGGCCGTTCTCTCCGGCAGCCGCGCCACGGTCGGCGTCTTCATGAACCCGGACGAGATCGTGCCGAGTACGGCATATCTGGCGCTCGAGATGAAGAGCCCCGACGTGTTGGGCAAATATTTCGCGCTCGCGGGCATGTTGATGAAACCCGCGCAGATCGAGGGCTGGGAGAGCGCCCTGTCCGAGAACGTCGACGACGGAATCGACGTCACACTGGCGCGCAGCGGCAACCGCATGTTGCTGGGAATCGGGAAACCGGAGGAGTACGCAAAGCAGGCCGCATTGCCCGCGGCAATGTCCGGCATGCCCGACAAGGGCATACTCGTCGCGACTTACGTGGCGATGAAGTTCATCACCGACGAGAACACCGCGCTGGGCAGGATGATCCGCGATGTCGTCGAGGAACATGAGGACGGGCCCGAAATCGCCGAGGTCTTCGACAAACTGAGCCTCCGCTCGTTCGAGTCCATCTCGGGGGTGCAGGTCGATCCCGAGCGCGCCGAGTCGCGGATCGTCTGGAGCGAAAAACAGTAACGAACGATGCCCCAGCCTGATGGGGGAAAAAACCGACTCGTCCCGCTGATCGTCCTGATCGTCGGCGTGATGGGCGTATCGAGCGGCGCGATTTTCGCACGTTATGCCGAGGCGCACGCGCTCGTCAAGAGCGCGTACCGCCTCGGCATCGCCTCGCTCTTTCTCGTGCCGACGGCCCTGCTCCTTTACCGGCACGAGTACCGGAAGCTCGCGCGGCGCGACGTCGCCACGGCGATCCTCTCCGGCTTCTTTCTCGCCGTGCACTTCGGCACGTGGATCAGCTCGCTCGACTACACGACCGTGGCGTCGAGCGTCATGCTGGTCAACACGATCCCCATCTGGGTCGTCCTGATCAACATGCTCCTGGGACGCGGCGCGCCCTCCCGTACGATGTGGCTTTGTGTCGCGATGAGCGTCGTCGGCGCGGGCATCATCGGCTACGGCGACATGTCCTTCAGCGGCGAGGCACTCTTTGGCGACGCGCTCGCCGTCGCGGGCGCGATGTCCGCCGCCGCATACATCCTCTGCGGCAAGGAGGTGCGGAAAAAAATCTCCGTCACCCCCTACATCGCCCTCTGCTACGGCAGCGCCGCCGTCTTCATGTGGCTCGTCGTCCTCGCCCTGCGCCTCGACATCACGGGCTTCACCCCGCAGACCTGGGGCGCGTTCCTCGGCATGGCCGTCGTCTCCCAGATCCTCGGACACAGCAGCTATAACTGGGCGCTCGGACACTTCAGCGCCGGCTTCGTCGCCATCATGCTCCTCGGCGAACCGATCGGCAGCGCCATCCTCGCCCTCGTCCTCTTCAAAGAAGTCCCCGCCCCCACCGCCCTCGTCGGCATCGCACTCCTCATGTGCTCCATCGTGGT
>JAJDHV010000023.1 GCA_030266365.1 Synergistaceae bacterium OttesenSCG-928-I11
ATTACAGATTGAGCGACATAGCTTCGGCGTTGGGCGAGAGCCAGATGAAGAAGCTCAATTATTTTCTGGACCAACGGAGAAAAATCGCCGGTTATTATCGTGAATCTTTGAATGATTTCAAAGCGGTAAAGTTGCCGCCGGATCACCCCGGTCATGCATATCATCTGTTCCCGATATGGGTCGATCCAGAGATCAGAAGGCGTGTTTTCGAATTTTTACGTTCGTCTGGGATTGGGGTACAGGTTCACTATATTCCCTTGCACTTTCACTCATATTACAGTGAAAAATTCGGCTACAAAAGAGGGGATTTCCCGAACGCCGAACGTTTTTCCGCCGGTGAAATTTCATTGCCTATTTTCCCATCGATGTCTGAAAGAGACGTCGATTATGTCGTGGATAAATTACAGGAAGCCGTAAAATTTCAATAGAGCGAGGTGTTGCCATTGTTTGATGACAAGTCAATACTGATAACTGGAGGCACCGGTTCTTTCGGGAAGGCCTTTATACAGGAGATAACGACACGTTTCAAGCCGAGGCGTGTGGTGGTTTACTCTCGCGATGAGCTGAAACAGTTCGAGATGCAACAGGCGTTTGACCAGCCATGTATGAGATACCTGATCGGGGACGTGAGGGATGCCGTCCGTCTGAACCTCGCGATGACGGGAGTCGATTATGTAGTCCACGCCGCCGCGCTGAAACAGGTGCCATCGGCAGAGTATAATCCCATGGAGTGCATAAAGACCAACGTTCTGGGCGCACAGAATGTGATTGATGCATGTATAGCCAATAAGGTCAAAAAGGTCATCGCGCTCTCTACGGATAAGGCTGCCAACCCAGTGAACCTCTACGGCGCGACGAAGCTCTGTTCGGATAAACTCTTTGTTGCTGCGAACAATGTCGTGGGGCCGAACGATACATCTTTTTCGGTTGTGCGATACGGTAACGTGCTTGGTTCACGAGGATCGGTTGTGCCGGTGTTCGAAAAACTCATCGCGAAGGGCGCGACTGAGTTGCCCATTACGGACGACCGAATGACGCGCTTCTGGATTACGTTGCCACAGGGTGTGGAGTTTGTGTTGAGGAGTTTTTCAAGGATGCTTGGTGGAGAGATATTTGTGCCGAAAATTCCATCCGCGCGTATAGTTGACATGGCATACGCCATGGCACCGAATTTGCCGCACAGAATAATCGGCATCAGGCCGGGCGAGAAGCTGCACGAGGTGATGTGTCCAGGCGATGACTCACATTTGGTGCTTGAGTTCGCTGAACATTACGTAATAACTCCCGCAATAACGTTCACAGGCAGCGGCGATTTCACTAAGGATGCGGAAGGCGCGAAAGGTGTTCCGGTCGAGCCTGGTTTCGAGTATAACTCCGGAACGAATCCCTGGTTTCTTTCGGTGGATGAGATAAGGAAGATTGTGTGATATGAAAACGGTCGGCATTGTACAGGCCAGAATGACATCGACCCGTCTGCCGGGGAAAATTTTGAAGACGGTCCTGGGTAAACCGTTACTGGAGTACGAGCTGGAGCGCCTGAACATGGTTCCATCGCTCGACGTTCTGATGGTTGCGACGACGACGAACACTACAGATGATCCTGTCGTAGAGTTGTGCAAACGCCTAAACATGCCTGTATACAGGGGTTCCGAGCACGACGTTCTCTCGCGTTATTACGAAGCTGCGACGGAACAGAAAGCGGATGCGGTAGTGCGTTTCACCGCCGACTGTCCGCTGATAGACCCCGGAATTTCGGATAGCGTAATACGCCATTATATAGACAATGCGGATGATTTGGACTATTGCGCCGTTGACGTCTCTACGTACCCAAGGGGGATGGATACGGAGGCGTTTTCCATGAAGGTCTTGAAAGAAGCCTTCAAGCAAGGGCATGAAGCGCCTGACCGCGAGCATGTGACGCATTATATACATACAAAGCGAGATAAATTCAGAGTATGGATGAAAGAGAGTGGCTCCGCCTGGGGCAAGTATCGCCTGACGGTGGACACACCAGAGGACTTTGAATTGATAAAGGAGATTATTGAGCGGTTGTATCCGCAGAAAAAGGATTTTTCGTTGACGGATGTAGTGAGATTGCTTGAGGGAAATCCATCGCTTGCGGGAATTAATGATTCGGTTGAGCAGAAAAAATTATAGACTCGGCAGGTGAAAATGAGCCATGAAAGCAGTCATACTAGCAGGCGGTCTTGGTACAAGAATATCGGAGGAGACGCATCTCAAACCGAAACCTATGATAGAGATCGGTGAACGCCCTATTTTATGGCATATCATGAAGCTGTACTCCTATCACGGCATTAACGAATTTATTATTTGCGTGGGTTATAAAGGTTACTTGATTAAAGAATATTTTGCCAATTACTACATGCACATGTCGGACGTTACATTCGACATGCACGACGGACATAGGACGATCCATACCAATGATGCGGAGCCTTGGACTGTGACCGTAGTCGACACTGGCGAGAAGACGCAAACAGGTGGACGGCTCAAGCGCGTCGCTAAATACATTGGTGGCGAGACATTCTGTATGACCTACGGAGATGGTGTCTCCGACATTAACATCGGGAAATTGCTTGATTTCCACAATAGCCATGGGAAAATGGCTACACTCACAGCAGTTCAACCTCCCGGGCGTTTTGGAAGGCTTGGTTTGAATGGTGACCAGGTGGGGGATTTTCTTGAAAAGCCTAGTGGTGAAGGGGGTTGGATCAGCGGTGGTTTCTTTGTTTTGCATCCCAATGTTATCGACTATATCGACGACGACATGACAGTTTGGGAGCGAACGCCGCTGGAAAAAATCGCGGCAGATGGCGAATTGATGGCGTATAAGCACACTGGCTTTTGGCAACCGATGGATACGTTGCGTGACAAAGCTCTTTTGGAGAATTTGTGGGAAAATGCAAAAGCGCCTTGGAGGCTTTGGTAAATAGAGTGATGGTAACCTCTTTTTGGCAAAATAAAAAAATTTTTCTTACTGGTCATACAGGGTTCAAAGGTTGCTGGTTTTGTAAATTATTGGAAGTTTTGGGCTCGAAAATATTTGGTTATTCGTTGCCTCCTGCCCCAAAATCCATCTATATGAGTATCTATGGCGACGAATTAAGTAATGGGTTTTATGCAGATATTCGTGATAAAGAGCGTCTTAGTGTAGAGATGGCCAAATTTTCTCCGGAAATAGTTTTTCACCTCGCTGCTCAGCCCTTGGTTCGGGCATCGTATCTCTCGCCGTCTTATACGTATGATGTGAATGTAATTGGCACTCTAAACCTGCTTGAGGCTGTACGCACAACTAAAAGTGTAAAAGTCGTGGTTGTGATCACGACGGATAAATGTTACAAAGATATGAATTGGGAGTGGGGTTACAGGGAGGACGACTTGCTGGGCGGTGCCGATCCTTATAGTAGCAGTAAAGCATGTGTTGAATTGTTGTGTAACGCATGGAGATCATCGTTCTTCAATAAGTTGGGTGTATCGCTTGCGACAGCACGAGCTGGTAATGTAATTGGCGGTGGCGACTGGGCTGATGAAAGGATAGTACCGGATGCTATCAGGGCATTCCAAGCCGGTATGCCTCTGGCTATTCGTTCGCCGAAAGCCATCCGGCCATGGCAGCATGTTTTGGAGCCGTTGCGAGGTTATATGATGCTTGCGGAGAAATTGTATAAAGCCGAGGGCGATTTTCAGACCGCATGGAATTTCGGCCCCTCAACGAACGACGCCAAAAATGTCGAGTTTGTTGCAAGGCGGCTTGCCGATTTATGGGGTGATGGCTCGAAGTATATGATCGACGAAGATCATACGTTGCATGAGTCTCAAACGCTCCGCCTCGACTCGAGTCGATCTGCGCAAAAAATAGGATGGTTTCCTCTGCTGGATTTTGACGAATCCATCCTTATGACGGTAGATTGGTACAAAAGAGTGTATAATAAAGAAAAAGCTCTAGCGGTAACGGATGAGCAGATTAAATCATATATGGATAGAGTTGTGTCTCATGGACGAGAGCAAAGCAGACAAGATTAGGGCGAAAATTTTTTCGCATATTTCGGAATATAAACAGGCAGCTTTTCCAGACAAAACTTTTATATCAGGCCAGACACCTGTTCCGGTGTCTGGAAAGGTATTTGACGAGGACGACATCGTTGCTCTTGTAGACGCATCTTTGGATTTTTGGCTGACGGCGGGCAGATACGTAGATCTTTTTGAGCGGCAATTTGCCGAAGTTTGCGGCTTGCGCTATTCATTTCTGGTCAACTCAGGCTCATCGGCGAATCTTCTTGCGATTGCTGCTCTGACGTCTCCAACGCTTAAAAACCGCGCTATTAAGCCGGGCGATGAGGTCATCACAGTTGCAGCAGGTTTCCCGACTACAGTAAACCCTATTTATCAGGTTGGTGCAGTCCCTGTATTTGTCGATGTCGAAATTCCAACGTACAATACGACCCCCGAACGAATAGAAGCTGCATTATCGCCTAAAACCAAGGCGATAATTCTCGCCCACACGCTAGGAAATCCCTTCGATGCCGAGTCGATCGCGAAAATCGCAAAAGACAACGATATATGGCTGATAGAAGACTGCTGTGACGCGCTTGGTTCCGAACTTCACGGCAGAAAAGTCGGGACGTTTGGCGATATCGCGACGTATAGCTTTTATCCCGCTCATCACATCACAATGGGCGAGGGGGGAGCCGTCTCGACTGATTCTGGAGAACTGGCTAAACTTATCCAGTCGTTTCGCGATTGGGGGCGCGATTGCACTTGCGCGACCGGGCACGACAATCGTTGCGGCAAACGTTTCTCACAAAAATTCGGCAAACTTCCCACAGGTTACGATCATAAATACGTTTATTCCGAAATCGGTTACAACCTGAAAGTCACGGACATGCAGGCGGCTGTCGGTGTATCGCAGCTTAAAAAGTTAGATTTCTTTATAAAGATACGCAAAGAGAATTTTGCGTATCTTTGTACTGCTCTGAAAGAATATGACCGAATTTTCATGTTGCCGCAGGCAGAGCCAAATTCGAACCCGTCATGGTTTGGTTTGCCATTGGCAATTCGTCAGGAGTTGGGCATTGACAGGGAGGATTTGTTGCGATACCTGGACGCTAAAAAGATCGGGACGCGATTGCTCTTTGGCGGCAACCTGACAAAACAGCCTGCATATATAGAGAAAAAGCACAAAATTGCCGGCGAACTCAAAAACACCGACTTTGTGATGAACAATGTATTCTGGCTCGGTGTCTATCCAGGATTGACGTGTGAGATGCTGGATTATGTTGTAGATAGCATTGGAGAGGCGTTGAAAGTTTTGCGATGAAGATAAGGACAGCGGACTACATAGCAGATTTTTTGGCGAATAATGGCATAACTGAAGTTTTTTCGGTCGTCGGTGGAGGTGCAATGCACCTTAATAATGCGCTTGGAGTAAATAAGAGGCTTCATTGCACATATAATCATCATGAGCAGGCGTCTGCGATGGCTGCTGAAAGTTATGCAAAAGTGACTAATAAACCAGCCGTCGTATGTGTGACGAGTGGCCCTGGTGGAACGAACGCGCTTACGGGAGTGTTGAGTGCGTGGCTTGACAATCAGCCGATGATCGTTATTTCCGGTCAGGTTCGCTACAATATAACAGTCGAAAGCACTGGCCTTAATCTTCGGCAGTTTGGCGAGCAGGAATATGAAATCATAAAATCTGTCAAGGCGATGACTAAGTACGCTGTTATGGTGGACAGAGCTGAGGATATCGAATATCACCTCGCCAAAGCTCTCCACTTGGCTACAAGCGGAAGGAAAGGTCCTTGCTGGATCGATGTCCCGATGGATATACAGGGCTGTATGATCGATACTGATCATTTAACGCGTTATTTTCCGGAACAAGCGGCTTCTGATGTCAGTTCCGATGTTGCAACAATTTTACGAGAGCTTGCTCGCTCACATTGTCCAATCATCATTGCCGGTTCTGGCGTAAGATCGTCGGGTTGCCTCGACGATTTCAAAAAGCTTATACATAGAATGAAAATACCAGTTATATGCCCAACCAGCATCGTCGATTTGTTTCAAAATGATGATCCATTGTATTTTGGCATGTTTGGGGTGTTTGGCGGCAGGACAGGGAATTTTATTATTCAGAACGCAGATTTACTGATATCTTTTGGATGCAGAATGTCGTTCAAGCAAATAGGTTTTAACTATGAAGATTTTGCGCCAAACGCGAAAAAAATAGTAATAGATGTAGATAAGGAAGAACTTAAAAAAAAGACGATACAGATCGATTTTCCTATCAACGCAGACTTGGCGAATATCGTGAAGGGACTTGGCGAATACTCTGGTGAATTCGCCAATAATACGAATCAAAAGTGGCTTGAATATTGTTCCTTTCTTAAAGGAAAATTTTCGCCCGTCACAGATGAACAACGCAGAAGTGTGTCGATAAGCGCGTATCGTTTTGCCGATGAGTGGAATTCACTTATATCGGAAGGTTCTATTACCGTTGTCGGCAACAACTGTGCAGCCGTTTCCTTTCTGCAAGTTGGAACTACGAAAAGAGGCCAGCGTCTGTTTGGCAATGTAAATTGCGGATCGATGGGATACGATATACCTGCCGCTATTGGTGCCGCAATTGCTTCCGGTGGACCTGTATTCTGTATTACAGGTGAGGGAAGCTCGCAGATGAACATACAGGAACTGCAAACGATCGTACACAATCATCTCCCCGTAAAAATAGTGATTTTTAACAACAACTCTTATCAGGCTGTTGTGCAATCCCAAGGGCGTTTTTTCGATGGTGTGCTAGCCGGTTGTGATAACGATTCAGGTATTAGTTTCCCATCTTTTGAAAAATTGTCTCTCGCGTATGGTTTCCCATATCGCTCCATCTCACGCAGCGAAGAGATCGCAATGGCGATAAAGTGGCTTGAAGAGGTTCAAACCTATGCGATTTTAGAGGTCTTTCAAGTTGAGCCGGATCCGATTATACCGAAGCTTTCGAGTAAAAAACTTGATAACGGTCAATTGATCTCGCCTCCAATTGACGACCTCTTTCCTTTTTTGGGCAGAGAAGAGTACTCAAGTTGCCTATTTTCGAATTACGCTCAGGAAAGAGCGTGAAAAATATGAAAATAGGCGATATACAAATTGGAGCCGACTCTGTTCCTCTGGTAATTCCTGAAATGGGGATTAATCACGGTGGATCCTTGTCTGTTGCCGTTCAGATGGTCGACGCGATCGCTGGGGTCGGAGGGAAAATTGTAAAACACCAGACACATATCGTCCAAGACGAAATGACTCATCTTGCAAAAGAAGTGGTGCCGGGCAATTCGGAAAAGAGCATATACGACGTCATGGCAGAATGCGCACTATCCGAAGGTGAAGAGCTTGAATTGAAAAAATACGCTGAGTCGAAGGGGCTCATTTACCTCAGCACACCATTTTCTCGCGCCGCTGCCGACCGTCTTGAAAAGTTCGGCGTCCACGCATATAAAATCGGTTCTGGCGAAATGAACAATTATCCGCTGATAGAATACATCGCTGCTTTTGGAAAGCCGATGATTGTTTCAACCGGTATGAACGATATCGAATCGATAGAGAAAGTTGTTATGATTCTGGAGAGAAACAAGATCGATTTTGTACTTTTGCACACAACAAATTTGTACCCGACGAAACCAGAACAAGTGCGCTTGGGTGCAATGATGGAGATGGCTAGGCACTTTGAAGGCGTTCCTTTCGGTCTTTCCGATCATACGTTAAACAACAACGCATGCATTGCCGCGATGGCTTTAGGTGCATCGGTTGTGGAACGGCACTTTACTGACAGAAAAGATCGTATCGGCAATGATATCTCCTGTTCGATGGCACCGAATGATCTGAGGGAGCTACTGACGGCCGCAGAAGAAGTTTTTATGATGCGCGGAGGAGAAAAAAAGCCTCTCAAAGAAGAGCAAGTGACAATAGACTTTGCTTTCGCGACAGTTGTATCGATACGTGAAATAGAAGCCGGAGAGCCTTTTAGTAAGGACAATATATGGGTAAAGCGTCCGGGAATCGGCGAAATTCGGGCGGAATATTACGACGGTCTTTTGGGAAAAAGGGCTTTATGTAAGATCCCTGTCGATACGCATATCGAGAGAAAAATGATTGATGAGGCGGCTGGAAATTGAAAAAACTCAAGATCGTTTTTCTGACAGGTTCGCGAGCTGATTATGGAAAACTTAAATCGCTGATCGCGTTTTCGGAGTCGGAGCCATCGTTCGAAACGTATATTTATGTTTCGGGTATGCACTTGTTGGAATCGTACGGCTTGACGTATCGTGAAATCCTGTCTGATAACTTTCGAAATATTCACATTCCGTCTGATTTAAAAATAACGGAAAGAATGGAACTGAATTTAGCACGTACTATTCAATCTTTTGCGGACTACGTGCGGTGGGTTGAGCCGGATTTGATTGTAGTTCACGGTGACAGAACGGATCCTCTGGCAGGCGCCCTCGTCGGTATATTTCGCAATATTATGGTCGCACATATCGAAGGCGGAGAGGTCAGCGGCACGGTGGACGAACTTTTACGTCATGCAATTTCAAAATTATCACACCTTCACTTCGTCTCAAACGAGGAATCTAAGTATCGCCTGCTTCAGCTAGGGGAGCATGCAGACGATATCTATGTCATTGGGTCACCCGATGTAGATATCATGCTTTCTGAAACCTTACCACATATCCAGGATGTAAAGCGAAAATACAATATTGTGTTTGAAAAATACGCGATATGCATGTATCACCCAGTAACGACAGACGACGAAGTGAGAAAAAAGGCAAGCGAACTGAAAGAAGCGCTTGTATCTAGTGGGATGGATTACATCGTTATCTACCCAAACAACGATCATGGCTCGCTGCATATCAAAGAAGTTTGGAGCACATTGAACGGCAATCGGCACTTCTCTTTTTTCGACTCGATCCGATTCGAGGATTTCCTAGCATTACTAAAGGCGAGCGATTTCATAATTGGCAACTCCAGTGCGGGAGTTCGTGAGGCTTGTGTTTATGGTGTCCCGTCTATAGATGTTGGTACGCGTCAGCAAAATAGATATTCAACGATGACCTTGAAAAATATCCAACATGCGGATGATTGTTCCGGTGATATCATTAAATGTATAGGGAATGTCGATAATTATCGAAAGCAGTCTTTTTATTTTGGCAGCGGTGAAAGTGCTAGGATGTTTGTCGATATACTTAAAGGTTTGAATTTTGACAAAATCCAAACCCAAAAAAGTTTTGTAGAGCTTGATGTTACAATGGAGTCGATACGCAGTTATATTAACGAGGTGTGCTTTTGAAAAAAGTTGTTTTGACCGGTGCAACCGGATTTTTAGGTTATGTTTTGTTACGCGAGCTTGTCGCTAATGGAGTATTTGTATATGCGGTATGCAGAAAAAATTCTCAGCGCTTGAGTCGGTTGGATAATATCGACAACATCGCAATAATAGAATTGAACATGGATGAAATTCTGGATTTGTCCAAATATATTGATGAGCCGTGTGATGTTTTTTATCACCTTGCGTGGGAAGGCGAGCGCGACAATTTTGAGCAACAATATAAAAATGTTGGGGTTGCGGTCGACTCCGTCAAAGTTGCATCTGTGTTGGGGTGTGCAAAATATATCTGTACAGGCTCGCAGGCGGAATACTGCTTTACCGAAGAATTGATTGATGAGGATACCCCCCTGCATCCTGCTACTTCATACGGCGCATGCAAGGTTGCCGCATATTTTTTGACGAAAGATGCAGCAGAAAAATTGGGTTTGAGTCATATATGGGTTAGAGTTTTTAGTGTGTACGGACCGCATGATAATCCGAATACGTTGATCATGCAGTTGCTTGATAACGCTCGCAAAAATAAGATCACTCATTTGGAAACTGATGCTTCACATGTGTGGAATTATCTGCATGAAGATGATGCTGCAAGAGCATTGTACCTAATCGGTGAAAAAGATTTAGGCGCGAGTGGAGTTTATAATTTGGCCGGGGACTCAAATCAATTCTTAAGTTTCTACTTGAACGTAATGAAAGATATAGCTCCATCAAAGATAAATTTTACTTTTGGAACAACAAGATCCGCAGTAAATTTATGTGTCTCCATTGACAAGATATCAAGAGCAATTAATTGGAAGCCAAAGGAATATTACAAAAATTGTGTTTCTGGGATGTTATCGCAAATAAATACATGACTTTGAAGGGGTGTGCACATAATGATGTTACAAGAACTGCATCAACTCTTCAAGATAAAACTTCTAGAGGCTGAAAACAACACGGGTAAGTTTAATTCGCGTGTTGATAAAGCAGTTAGCGCGATTCAAACCGGAAAAGCAATATATATTTGGCCTTATGCACAAGTAGGAAAAGAGATTTATAAAAGGTTGACGAAAGAGGGTTATACTAATATTTTTCGCTTGGATATCCAGGCTAACCATGCCGAAGGTATTTATACACCTGACGAAATCATGACAGGCAGGACGACAGATGGGGTTCTGATCATATCTTCGTTAGTTTATGTTCAAAATATTTATTATAAAGCTAAAGAGATGGGTTTTTTAAGTGTTGTTATGTATTATGAAATAGTTGAGCCACTCGGAATTGACCAACAGGCCTTTCCAGATAATTTTCATATCGAAACAATTAGAGGTTTGAGCCGTCATTTATTAAGTGAAAAAGATAAATATATGAACATGTATCATCATTTGGAGGACGATTCATCACGGATTTGCTTTCTAAATAACATGTTATTCAGGTTGACAGGTGATGTGTCTTACATTTTTGACAAAGATGAAACAGTAGAGCAATATTTTAACGAGTTAACTACTCCTTTTGTGCAGGAGATGGTTTTTATTGATGGAGGAGGTTTTATTGGAGATACATTAGAACATTTTCTTAGGTGTTCGAAAAATACTTTCCAATCATACTATCTTTTTGAGCCAGACCCGGTATGTTTTACTCGTGCGCAAAAAGTAACCAATGACACAAGGGTCAGATATATACAAAAGGGCTTATATAGTGAACCTCGTATTTTTTTCTTCGAAAGTTCTGGTGGTACTCCGGGGGGCTTTGTTTCAGAGCATGGCAACATGAAAATTGAATTGACATCTATTGATCATGAAGTTGATGAAAAAGTTGATTTTATTAAAATGGATATCGAAGGAGCAGAACGGGAAGCATTAAGAGGTGCCTCTCAAACGATTATTACGTATAAACCCAAATTAGCTATTTGTTTATATCATAAATATGATGATTTTACCGAAGTGTTCGATTTAGTTTATTCGATGAATGAAAATTATAAATTTTATATTCGTCATCATCAAAATAACTTTGCGGAGACAGTGTTATATGCTATCTAAAACTTGCTGATAAAAATTTAAAAATGCACGAACAGAAACACTACTAGGTGAATTCCACGCACTTTAAACCAGAGGAGTCTATAGCTAATGAAATTAAGATCAGAATATTTTGAGATCATTTACAAATGGCTAAGATACAAAGACCATATTGATTTGAGTGTATTGCTCCGTAATTTTTCATTTAATAACGTGGCGATTTATGGAGGGGGTATTTTAGGCGAGTTGCTTTATGAGTACTTAGTTACGGTGGGTTTTTCTGTCCCATGTGTGATTGACCGCAATGTAAAATTGAATTTTCCTTACGATGTCGATGTCTTAACACCAAATCTGTTTTTGGACAGTGGACAAAATAGAGTAGACGCCGTGATTGTGACTGTTTTGGATTATCATTATTACAGAATTCGTGAAGCACTTCTCAAGAATATTGATTGTGCTATTTTACCATTGTCCAATCTGATTGACATTGATGTATTGCAAGAACTATTCACAGCGACAAAGCATATAGAAGAATCCAAGGCGCACTTGTTTATTATGAATATTTTCCAACCTATTCAGCATATCAAAGAACCCAGTCCGATGGAGTTAAATCATCTGGCTCATCGTACGTTTTATTCAAATTATTACGACCCTTTTACAGGAGAGGTTTCATCAAACTTTATTAAATTTTTACTGAACTATTATGACGATCTGCCTCAATGTAGCGAAGAGTATGTGAAAGAGGTGTTCTGCACAAATTGGGGACTCCCCATCAATAAAAATGGCATCATCTCTTTACAGGATGTTCGATCGAAATATTTTAATGTGATTGATGGTGTGCGTCATACGTTTGGAACCCCGAAAACACACGATAACACCATTCATTTTTTTGGACATTGCTTATGTGGGGATATTCTTGCGGAGGATTGCAATACAATTGAAAGTAAATTGCAGCATATACTCAACGCATCTCCGCTGCTTGGTAAAACATATCGCGTACTTAACCATGCGAATTGGAGAACGTCTCTAGACTCTCTAAAACAAATATCCCAAAAAGAATTTAGCGCAGGAGATATAGCTATTTTAATGACTTATAACGAAGAAACATTGGAATATTATGTTAGTTCCAATGCCGTTCACTTCCATGACTTAAGCAACGTTTTTGATAGGCCACATGATATGGGAGAGATTTTTTTTGATCAGCACCATATAAATCATCGCGGGTATCAATTGATTGCAAATAGAATTTATGAAATTTTGGCTGAACACCAGGATCGTGGAACATTGGACAAGGCACACAAAGCAATGCAGAATGCCGTTTTGAATAATTTTACGCCACGCAAAACATTCACTCCGCCGATGAATGTCACAACTTCAAAACCATCACTGGAAGGCTATCTCTCTTTTTTAGAAGGTGAAAAGGCAGATTGCTCTGGTGTCATTGGCGCGATCGTTATGAACTGTAACCCTTTCACGCTCGGGCATCAATTTCTGATCGAAGAGGCGAAGAAGCAGTGCAGCTTTTTGTACGTTTTTGTCGTCGAAGAAGATAGGTCATTCTTTCCATTTTCTGATCGGTTGATGCTAGTCAAGGCAGGAACGTCTGAATTCGATAATATAAAAGTTTTGCCGGGCGGACATTTTATGATTTCTACGCTCACATTTCCAGAGTATTTTGAAAAAGAGTCTGTGAAGGATGTTAAAATAGATGCGAGTAAAGACATTAAAATTTTTGCTGAAAAAATTGCACCGATGTTGAATATCACCAAACGTTTCGTGGGAGAGGAACCGCTCGACCCAATTACAAATCAATACAATCAGGCGATGATCGAATATTTGCCACGCTACGGCGTTGCAGTAGTGGAGATTCCACGAATGCGATTCGGCGGATACCCAATAAGCGCTTCTTTTGTGCGAGAACTATTCAAGAGTCGCAGTTTTAATGAAATATCAAAAATTGTGCCGCCCTCCACGTTGGATTATTTAGAGAATCGCTGATTTACCTTACCCAACGTAGCGGTAACAGTAATTAATATGGATGATAAAAGCTTATATGCTTATTGACTTGTTTAAAGTAATTAAAGCCAAGAGAAATCCAACCATAGACAAGATATGTGACCAAAACGAAGTATGAAGAAATGAACTTAAAGGAATTTATTGACCGCTTCCAAACAGGTATTATGGCTTTGTTATATTGTTGCAACGATTTTAAGGACACATCCTTGTATGTCTGTAGTTTTTCTCGTTTAGAATAATAATCAAAAAAACACGGGAGTTAGATGAACATGCTATCTTTTTCTGATGAACTGTCTGCTATTATTTTTGAGTATAATACCAATAAAAATATTGAGAAACTGGAAAGTTTCGGAGGTTTGCGAAGTAAAAGTAAAGCATTGGTAATCTATGGGTGTGGAGCTTTTGGTCACTCCTTATATGATTTCTTTGCTAAGCATAATATTGAAATCACCGCCTTTTGCGATACATTCAAAAATGGAGTCGACCCATCCACAGGCTTGGCCATCATTTCTCCAGATAGTCTCACAAAGATTTACCCCGATGCAAATGTTGTATTAGGAGTAGGTGCATCACAAGTAAGGAATAAGATGAAAAATAAATTGCGAGGCATTTCTTTTTCAGGAAGTATCCTGGATTTTTCAGATATAATGTTTCCAATTTTTTTGGAAAACGAGCCGATGAATGATGAGGAATTGCTTTCTATAGTGACAAGATATGAAAAGGTTTGGTCCATGTTGAGCGATGATACATCCCGAGGCGTATTGCTAGATCGCATGCGCTTAATGTTACTCTGGAAGCCTATGAGGGTTTCGCCGATCGAACATCTTTATTTTGAGCCAGGCATTATTAATCTCAACGCGGACGAAGTTTTTGTAGATGGAGGTTTTTTTGACGGTGAGACCTCGCTCATGTTTGCGGATAAAACTAAGGGGAGGTTTGCGCATATTTTTGCGTTTGAACCAAGCAAAATTCCAATAGAGGCAAATAAACTCAACGGGCATGAGAATTTTACACTTATCACCAAGGGGTTGTGGGCTCATGACAAATTGTTAAATTTTAGTGATGTCGGGAGAGCTTCTTCGTGTGTTTGCGAAAATGGAGACATTTCCATTTCAGTAACGTCAATAGATAATTATTTTAATGATAAAACATTGGTTCCAACTTTTATAAAGCTAGATATCGAGGGCTCTGAGAAGCAGGCATTACTTGGTGCCAAGAGAATTATTAGCACTTTTAAACCAAAATTAGCCATAAGTGTGTATCATAGGCCGGAGGATTTAAATGAGATCCCAGAAATAATCAAAAATTTCAACAACGGCTATGATTTTTATTTACGTCACTATACTGAATCATCTTGCGATACAGTTCTATACGCTGTATAACATCATTAAATGTGATCTGAATAATAAATGAAAGTGGTGAAAAATTGGAGCCTAAAGTGACGGTTTATATTTGTACATATAATAGAGCTGATTTATTGTGTGAGGCGATTTCGAGTGTTTTGGCTCAAACGTATCGAGATTTCAAGATTGTTGTTCTGAATAATGCATCAGAAGATCGTACATTAGAGGCGATTGCCACTTTTAACGATCCTAGGCTGAGTTGCATAACGCATGAAAAAAATATCGGTGTTTTGGCCAACTGGAATTTCGCATTAGATCATGCAACCTCAGAGTATTTTGTCATTTTACACGATGATGATTTGATGTTTCCATGGATGCTTGAGGAAGAAGAGCGTTTTCTTGAAACGCACAAAAAAGTTTCTTTTATAGGTTCTATGCCTTTACTCTCCCATGGCAGAATAAAGATACCGGACTACAATGGGGAAATCGAAGCAAGAATATTTAAACACAAAGAATATATCAAAGAAGTCTGTTTTACAGGATATAACCCGTTGATTGTTTCCAGTGTTCTATTTCGGACAAAAGACATTCAGGAAAGCGGTGTCCGCTTTAAATGCCCTTTACTTCCAGATGTGTATTTTTGGTTTGAATGTAACCTTATAGAGGATTTTCAGATATGTATTGCAAAACAACCTTTGTTTCAATACCGAGTTCATCCCTTGAGCGAGACGTCTCGAATTGATCCATTAAATAATGGGTCTGTGGAAGGGCTTTTGCTCACTGAAAAGCTTCTTACTGAAAAAGGCCCTGAAATTGATCTTTCCAGAATTCGAGAGTTTTTCGCCATTTTTTGTTTAACTCACGCAATGAGGCAATACTGTGCCGGATTGATTGGAAAAGAGGTTCTCGTTGAGTTGCGGGAAAAAGTAAGAACAAAATATGGGTGGTTTTTGCCTGAATGGCGTTTCGAGGATAAGCTCGCAGTGACGTATCTGGAGGATTTGGTTCTTTCAGTAAAATCAGGCAAAAAATCAATCGGTGACTATTTAGATGCGGTTGCCGAAGCGGAAAAAATCGACATCAGGGTTCCTTGGAAGAGGGCAAAAATCTGGTTTGGTGACAGTTTTATCGCTGTTTGACAAAAATTTTTGATTTGGAGATGATTCCAGAATGGAAGACAATAATACAATTGTTTTTTGGGGGGCTGGTCTCTATGCAGAGCGCAAGTTTGAGGAGTGGTACCCCATATACAAGCCGGTTGCTTGGGGCGATAATAATACGGAAAAACACGGTACTTTTTTAAAAGGGTTGCCTATTTTTTCTCTGGAAGAAATCGAACGGCGTTACCCCGAATGCCTGTTTTATGTTGCGATTCACCCCTTTGGCCCCAAAATCGAAGTAATGCTTTCATTAGTAGAACGAGGGATCTCACGTGAGCGCGTTATAGATATGGATGCGGACATGGAAGCGTACGACAATGCGTCTAAATATAATCTTGACGTCCCCGGACTGCCCCGTCCCCAAATATTCCCACCTGATGATACACTGCAAAGACTACTCGACACATCGGACAGCTTTGCCCGTTTCGGAGACGGCGAATTTTTCCTGATGTATGGCGGATCTGTTCCTTTTAATCAAGAATTTGATGCAACCTTGCAGCGGAGACTTCGAGAGATTGTTGCGACGCAAGAAAAGGGGTTGATGGTTGGCATTCCGTATCATTTTTTCTATAATTGGACAAGTTCTGGTGAGGTTTTGCGCGAACTTGATACGAGGAACTCCTACGGTTCTATCGCAGCGATCCGCGCAGGAGTATTGCGTTGCGTGGATTTATCGAAACAATACGGTGATGCTGCTTGTACGCTGGCGTTTTTCGGTTTCAAAGAGAAGGACTTTGACGCGCACTTTGCTAAGGTGCGCTCAATCTGGGCCGACAAGGACATTTGCATCATCTGCGGGGAAACAGTCTTTAAGAATGTCGGCGCGGATGTCTTTGACACGGCACGTAGCGTTGAGTATCTATATGGGCCCCCTTGGAACGCATTTTCAGCATATGACGACATTTTAAAATGCGTTGTTGACGGTGTCGATCCACAAAAGATCGTCGTAATCATTCTCGGACCAACCGCAACCGTTTTGGCATACGACCTGCATAAGCTCGGCTATCGCGCGCTGGATTTGGGACACATTGCCAAGGATTACTATTATTGGAAGAAAGGATACGGTGACTTATTAAAGACCAGAGAGGGGCAATTGATGTTCGCAGAGCCTGACTAAATTATATATGTAAAAAAGCCTCTTATCTGCAATTGATCGAAGACATTAATCGGTTATTGTGTTTTCATTCGAATGTTTCTGGACTATTGCTATTTCTGACCCATAAATTGTTTGTGCTGTAAATATATCTGCTGTGCCAAGGGGAGAGGATATTGGACATTTCCAGTTGTTTTGGAGCAGCTGCTAAAACCTTCATCATCGCCGAAATAGGGGGCAACCACAACAAATCCATATCCCTAGCGAAAGAGATGATCGACATAGCGGCGGATGCGGGGGCGGATGCCGCCAAGTTTCAGATATACAGCTCTCAAACGCTGTATTCGACGAAGGATGATACTTCGAATTGCTATGACGGTACGGCGCTTTCCGAGCTGATAAAGGGCGTGGAGACACCTCGCGACTGGTTGCCGGAGCTAGCGGATTACTGTAAGAAGCGGGGGATTTTGTTTTTCGCCACGCCGTTCGACATGGCGGCGGTCGATGAGCTTGATGCCGTCTCTGAGCTCTTTAAGATCGCTTCATTCGAAATTGTAGATTTGCCGTTGATCCGAAAGACCGCGTCCAAGAAAAAGCCGATGATCATCGCCACCGGGCTTGCGAACATGGGTGAGATTGAGGATGCCGTGATCGCTTGTCGTGAGCAGGGCAACGACGATATCGTACTTTTGCAGTGTGCTTCATGCTATCCGGCTTCGCCCTACATCATGAACCTTCGGGCGATGGAGACTATGCGGAGCGCTTTTGGCTTGCCGGTTGGGCTCTCGGATCATACTTTAGGCATTCATATCAGCGTTGCTGCGGTTGCGATGGGCGCCTCAGTGATCGAAAAGCACTTTACACTCGACAGAACCATGACCGGCCCAGACCACTCTTTCGCCATCGAGCCAGATGAACTTCGCGAGATGGTTCGGCAGATACGGGAGGTCGAGGCGGCTCTGGGCGACGGTTTCAAGAGAGGGCCGACCTCCGAGGAAATGGAAGCCTTCAACGTTGCCCGAAGAAGCCTTCACGCCGTAGCCGCTATCCCTAAGGGGACGAGGATAACCGGCGGGATGCTGATCTCCAAGCGTCCCGGATACGGCGTCAGACCGAAGTATATCGACTGGGTGATTGGAAGACGGACCGCAGTCGATATCTCCGCCGACTCGTGGATTACTCTCGATATGCTGGATTGACGATGGAACGCACGCAGGCCGTTTTCATAACCCACGCTGGCGAAAACATCGGTGGCGGGCATCTGTCGAGATGCTTTGCCCTTTCGCAGGGGTTTGAAGAACGCGTCGCGTCGTGCCGGTGGATTATCAACTCTGGCGCGCGGCCTCAAGCTGAGGCGCTACGCATCTCTCCTGAAAATATTGTTTATGTTGAAAGCCCGTTTACGGACGATATTGCTTCGCATATCGCCGGCGCGGACTTTGCCGTTGTCGACAGTTACGAACCCACCTCCCATTTTTTCTCCAATTTATCGACCTTTATTCCAATTCTGACGATCGACGATCTCGCGGACAGGCGAGTCGAGGATTATTCGGCTGTAGTGCTCAACTACGGCATCGCGGCAAGCCCTTCGCTTTATCGCTGCGATTCTGCCGAATATGTCCTCGGTCCTCGATTTGCGCTTATCCGGAAAGATTTTTGGGAGGTAGAGCCGACCAAAGGGGATAACGTTGTCTTTGTTGCCGGCGCTTCGGATGTGTTGAACGCTTCGGCGGGGATAGTTGAGATGTGGCGCGACGACTGGCCGGAGCTTTTGGTGATCGCGGGTTCGCTGCTGAATGGCGAGAAACGTTCGAAGCTCGAAAAGAGTGTTGCAAAGCGGCGTAACGTGCGCGCTCTCTTTTCGCCTGGGAATTTTGCGGATATTCTGGCGAACGCAGGGTTCGTCATCTGTTCGGCGAGCGTGACGTCTTACGAGGCTTTGTCGCTGCGCAAGAGAACGGCTCTGTTCACTGTGGCGGAAAACCAAAATGGTTTAGGCGAGGCGTTGGCGAGGATGGACGCCGTGTCCGATCTTGGCCTCTGGCCGCTCGTCACCTCTGATAAGCTGTACAAGGCGATATCCTTTCAGCCGGACGAGGCGGTGCTAGCTTCTCTCGTGAATAAGTGTGGCGCGTTGGAAGCAGCCGGTGAAATTCTGAAAATAATGGACAAAATACAGAAGAAGGCGTAGTTATGGAACCAGCAAAGGCAAAGGACGCCGTTCGAATGATGAAGGGCATCCCGGATGGCCGCGGCGTCAGGTGGCCGGTCCGGGACGATGACATGAGCATCATCGGGCACATGCGCGGTTTTGACAAATTCTGTCTGCTCGACGCCAAACTTATAGAGACAATGGCGGAGTGGCATACGGCTTACAGAGGTTTTTTTCTAACACAGTTCGTAGTGACGCCCGAAAATAAGAGGGACTGGCTCAAAAGATCGGTGTTGGGAAACGACCTTAAGATGTTGTTCCTGATGGAGACGCCGGACGGCAGGGTTGTCGGTCAGGACGGTTTTACGATAGAAGAAGGCGGGGTTTTCAGCCTCGACGGAACGATGAGATGGGGACGAGGGGCGCACCCCGAATTTTTCAGACGCGATATTTTAGAGCGTGTCGCGATAGGTTATTACCTGCTTGGCAGCGAGAGGTGCGTCGCCGAGGTTTTCAGCGACAATTCGCTGGCAGCAGACAATTTGCTGGAGTTGGGTTTTGAGATAGATGACGAGATCCCTTTGTCTGTGTGTTGCGAGGGAGATGTTATAAAATATTTTATGCAGAGCGATCCTTTGCCTGTAAACAGCGACAAGACGCTATTGTGCATGAGCATCGCGAAAGATTTTTTTTCGACGCGCTATAAAAAATTGATTGATAATCCATGTTGGGACTCCTGAGTTTTGTGTTTGTTTTGAAAAGAATGGTGTGGTAAGCATGATAAAATATCCTCACTCGGAGGAGGGATTGAAATGCCTACGTTGTCGCAGTTTACCGATGTTTTTGACAAAATCTGGGACGACACTCCAATTGAAAAATTCGATGAAGAGTCGCCGGCATTTATAAAAAAACTGACCGATAAATTTATTCGTCGCCTGCGTGATATTGAAGGAGATAATCTTTTGAGGGTCGTTCTTTTTGGCTCGACTGCAAGAGGCGAAGCGGCATGGGGGTCAGATGTCGATCTTTTTGTCCTTTTAAAAAACGCCCATGCTTCTCCCCGCGAGAGAATAGCATGTAAGGAACGCATACAAAATATAGCTTTCGACGTGGATGTGGAAATTAGCAACAGGAGAACGTTTATCTCTCCGTTTATCTGGAGTGTGGATGAGTACGAAAAAGCACGCATCGCAGACCCGATTTTTCACGATATATCCGCAGAGGGTTTAGTTCTCTATGACTCTGAGCGTTGAAGAGCGTCTTATCGTCGTAAAATCATACATGAGAAAGTCGGCAACTGCTCTTGATGACGCAAGGGCAGTTCTTGAAATCAGTCCCCGTCTTTCGGCGCACTCGTCGTATGAAAGCGCTTACCACATAGCTCTCGCTTTGCTGGTCAGCCATAAAATTCCCGTCCCAAGAACTCACGAAGGCGTCAATCACAAAATTTATGAACAGTTTGTCCATGCGAGGCACGCACTCTCCCGGGATATTGCAAAATACCTGGGGCAGTTGGAGGGTGACAGGAACGTTGCTCAATATAGCCTTGTAAAGGAAATTACATTGGATGACGCTCAGCATGATTTATGCAAGGCGACTGAATTTCATGCAATTGTAAAAAAACTGATTATAGAAGAACTGAAGGAAGTTGAAGATAATTGAAAATAGGGGTTGCGTTTCCTGAGACGATTTTGACAAACGACGATCTTGCAAAAGAATATCCTAACTGGGATCCGCAAAAGGCTTTCGAGAGCACCGGTGTCTGGGCGCGGCATATCGCCAAAGGCGAGCTGGTTTCCGATCTTGCGATTGCGTCTGCGTTGAAGCTATTTGAAGAGAACGGCGCAGACAAATCCGAAATAGATTTTTTATTGCTGTGTACGCAGACACCCGACTACATCGAGCCTGCTACGTCGTGCATAATTCATGAGAAACTTGGTTTGAAAAAAAACTGCGGCGCTCTCGATTTCAGCTTGGGCTGTTCCGGTTTTGTGTATGGGCTTTCGTTAGCAAAAGGTCTCTTGGTCTCAGACACCGCTACTAACGTACTGTTCATCGCGTCGGATATTTCGACGAAATATGTAAATCGAATGGATAAAGCCAACAGAGTCGTTCTGGGCGACGGAGCTGCGGCGGTTTTGCTGGATGCGGACGATGCCCGGAATATTGGGGCTTTTTCACTGGGAACGGACGGCAGCGGCTGGGATTGCCTCTGCATTCCGGCTGGGGGGGCCGCGATGC
Organism: Synergistaceae bacterium OttesenSCG-928-I11; assembly: GCA_030266365.1. Lineage (GTDB taxonomy): Bacteria > Synergistota > Synergistia > Synergistales > Synergistaceae > JAJDHV01. Next base: position 21,385 of record JAJDHV010000023.1, read on the forward strand.
CGTATTCCGAGGAGACGAAAATCGAAGCAACCGATTTTCAGGGAAACACGCGGTCTAAAGAAAACCTTTTTATGGACGGCACAGCCGTGTATTTTTTTGCGATAGACACAGTTCCCCCACTTGTCGCGGAGACTCTGGAGAAAAATGAACTGCAAATTGACGATATAGACCTGTTCGTCTTCCACCAGGCCAATAAGACTATTTTGAACAACCTACGCGAGGCTATCGGCATCCCGGAGGACAAGTTTTATATCAACTTGACCGATAAAGGGAATACGTCGGAGGCGACCATCCCCATTGCGCTGTCGGAACTGGAGAAGTCGGGTCGTCTGCGAACCGGCATGAGGGTTTTGATCGCAGGGTTTGGAGTTGGCCTTTCGTGGGGCTGCACAATTTTAAAGTGGAAATAACATATAATCGTAAGGATTTGATTTCGTGGATATAAAAGAAAAACAGGCGCTTTTTGAAGAGGTCCTTGGCTACGAGGGCGAACCGCTTCAGCCCGCCGAAAAACTTCAGGAAGTGATCGAATGGGATAGCATGGGGATATTCGCCTTTATCGTCATGCTTGACAAAAAATATGACAAGCGGATCAAACTGCCGGATGTCGTGCGTCTGGAGACTGTTCAGGACGCCCTTGATCTTATGCATACGGAATGAACGTCTAGAGGTTCTCGAATGCTGGATTTGCTGAATAACGGTGTCGATTTGTTGACAGACCATAAGGCACTCAAAAACTCCCTTTTGAACCGAGGGCAGCTGACGGAGAAGAAAA
>JAJDHV010000024.1 GCA_030266365.1 Synergistaceae bacterium OttesenSCG-928-I11
AGACAATGGAGAATACTACCCCCTATGCCGGGGTTTTGGCGGTCAAGGAATTTTTCGATAAATCCGGTCTGAATCGGGCAATAGACGACAACATCGGAGCAAGGCACGGTCGTGGGGCGAGCGACAGCGAGCATATCCTCGCGATGGTCGCCGCCCAGACATGCGGCTACGACGCCATCGAGCATCTGAAACGCCTCCCGGCGAAGATCGGCGCACTCGGTTTCAAAATTCCGTCTGTGACGGCGTTCCGCAATTACGCGGACTGCTTTGTGAACGACGAGTCGGAAAGCGCGCGCTGCAAAGGTTCATGTTATGTCCCGGAAGCAAATCAGTACCTTGCGGGGTTTGAAAAGGTACATGCGCATCTGTTTGCGCTCGCGCACCGTCTTTCTCCGAAGGACACGATTACGCTGGATCAGGATGCGACCTACACAGAGAGCGAAAGAGGGGATTCGCTGTACGGCTACAAGGGCTTCAGGGGATACGAGGCCCTCAACACCTACTGCCCCGAATATGACCTTGTGGTCGGGACGCAATACCGCGACGCGAACGTCAATCCGGGTTATGGTCAATTGGGCGAGTTGAAGCGAGTTCTGACCCATGTCCCCGACGGTGTGGAGAAGATTCGTCTTCGCAGCGACAGCGCCGGTTATCAGATTGAACTTCTCAGATATTGCGCGGAAGGGCAAAATGAACGGTTCGGCGTCATCGACTTCGCAATCTCCTGTCCGGTTTGCCCAGAGTTCCGCGAAGCAGTGATGAATACGAGTGAAGAAGCCTGGCGCCCTCTTCGCGACGAGAACGGCGTTGCGCATCAGGAGTGGGCTGAGATCGTGTATGTGCCAGCGAGCCTTTCGACATCGAAAAAGTCCCCGGAATACCACTTTTTCGCGACTCGGGAGCGAATAAGCGTCAGGAATTCAGGTGAAACCGAGCGCGATATTCAGCATGTGATTTTTCCCGATGAGGAGATTGCATACCTCGAAGGGCAGAACCCGAAGATCAAAAACCTACACCTGACTGCTCTGTCGGGGAAACTATACAAGATATTCGGCATCGTGAGCAACATTCCGGACCTGAGCGGTGCGGCGGTCATTCGTTGGCATCGTCTCCGCTGCGGCAGATCCGAGAAAGCGCACGACATATTGAAATCCGATTTCGGCGGCGGTCATGTTCCGTCGTACAAATTCGGTGTGAACGCTTTTTGGTGGAATGTATCTGTTTTGACGATGTCAGTGAATAACCTGATCAAGAGATTTTTCCTGCCGAAGGATTTTACGCATAAGCGTGCGAAGACACTGCGCTCGTTGTTCTATACGGTTGTTGGCAAAGTGGTTCGTCACGCGCGCGAGGCGGTATTGAAGCTCAGCTCGAAGGATATCGGTGCATTACTTTTGGTCGAGGCGTTGAAGAGGATGGAACTGCTGCTTGTCTCTGGGACGTAGGCATGGGGCGAGAACGGCCCATATTGCAAGCAGACATGCCGAAGATGAGAAAAAAGCCTTCGGCTGGATATTTTGCTGCCTTCTGTTTGACTTATGCGCTGTTTCCTCATTCATTGAGAGGCCCAAGCCTCTTTTTCGGCAAAATTTTGCAGTTTACATTCGTGCCTACAACGGATTTGGAGCGGATGAATATGAAGCTGTGGTTTGAGGATAAATAATTAGTCCTTGACCAACCCAGCAAACAACGGTACAATACCCCTGCTTTCGGGATGTAGCGCAGCCTGGCTAGCGTACCTGCATGGGGTGCAGGTGGTCGGAGGTTCGAATCCTCTCATCCCGACCATACTAAAAATAAAACGAGGCCGATGGCCTCGTTTTTGTATTTTTCTCTCCATGCCGCTTTAACCGCAAGTGCATTATGTAGTAAACTGTGCGATAAAGCAGGAGTGGAGGTTTTTTATATATGAAAAAGACGGGCGGACTGACCTTTCGAATTCTCCTTATCGTTTTGCTGGGGGGCGGTTTCATCGTCGCAGGGGCGAGTGGCTACAGCTATATCGCTTTGCAGCGTTACTCCGATCGGATTGCACAGGATGCCGCGCGGCGAATATCGGAAACGGTCTCTATACGACTCGAAACGGCGTCTCGTCCCATCGTCAGGCGCGCGGAAAATTTTTCGAAATACGATGGACTCGAGTCGCAGTGGATTCTATACAGCGAGAGCGTCGAGTCGAGAAAACTATACGACCATCTTGGGGCAACGCTTCTCGATTCCCCCTACCTCCTTTCCGCCGGTCTTCTTCTGGACCCTGCGACGTGGAACAGAACGAGGGAAGAAGTGGCGCATGCCCCCTTCGTGATTCGTTCCGGTGACACGTTTTTGCTTCGTGATCTTGCAGAATCGGGCACCGATTACCTCGACTCCGATTTTTTTGTCAGAACGATGGCGGAAAAACGGTCGACGTGGGTCGAGCCGATGATTGAGACAGAAGATGGTACCCACATTGCGGCATGTTACGCCCATCCGCTGGCGCATGGCGTTCTTTTGCTTGGCGTTCCAACGGAATGGATCGCTGGTGTCATGCAGGGAATCAGCGCACCCTTCGACGGAACTCTTCGCATTCTCAATATCGAAGGAGGGGAAATTTTCCGTTCGGCGAACCCCGCGGATGGCGACGCAAATGCCGTTTACTCAAACGATCTTTCATTGACAGGGTGGAAATTGGAGGCCATTTATCCCGCCCGCACACTCACGGCTGAGGCGCGGGACGTTGCCGCAAAAATTTTCGGCATCGGCGGCATCGCATTGATCTGTACAGCCCTGCTTGCAGCACTCGTCACTACGGCTGTTGCGCGCTCTTTAAGGCATTTGAAAAAAAATATCGCATCCCTTGCACAGGCATCCGAGGGGTTTTCTCTGCCGTCCGCGAGTGTTGCCGGTACCGAGATCGAGGATTTGACCGAGAGCCTGGAAGCGATGCATCTGGATGCAGCCAAGCGCATCGCGGATGCGGAACGAACCCTCGTCGTCCGCGAAAGCGAACGGAAGGAGCTCGAGATCGCCACCGATCTCAGGAAAAAATATTTTGCTTCGCCCACCCTGGAAGAAGCAAGATTTTCCGTTGCGACGCACCTCGATTGCTCCAGTAGGCTGCGGGGCGTTTTCTACGACGTTTTTCCGACGGACCGGGGAACCCTGTATCTTGCAGTGGGGGAGGTGCCGGGGGAGGGGACTTCTTCGACTCTGTCGCTCTGTGCCGTTCTTTCTTTTTTGCGCGCCGTCCTGTCTGGCGGCCCCAAACCGAACAACGCGATCCTTCAGCTGGGCGAACTGCTTTCTCGGTTCGGTGTGGAAAATCGAAGCGTGTCCATGCTGCTCGCGGAATTCTATCCCTCCACAGGGACTTGTGTTCTTGCAAGCGCGAATTATCCGAACGCAATGCTCGTTCGTAACGGGATTTCCGCGACGATCGATCTTCCCGAGAGCTCGAAGATCGATGCAGGCGAATCGGATTGCGCGAGCACCATCTTCAATATGAACAAAGGCGACGCGATCTTGCTTTACAGTGCAGACCTCGTCGACGGTAATGGAAAACCGCTTTCTCTCGAACAGTTGTCGGTTTGCACGGCGAAAGCCGTGCCGGATAAAACCTTGTGCGGCGAAGCGCTCGAATCGCTTGTACAAGAAATCTCCGGCGACAGCGAAACGAGGGCTGTCACCGGAGACGACGTGTTGATGCTTCTTCTGTACAAATAGACGTCAGATTCGAACCGGAATGCCGTTGTCGTCCAAATACTTTTTTAGATCCCCGATGCGAATTTCTCCGAAGTGGAGGAGCGATGCAAGCAATGCGGCGTCGGCACCGTAACGAAACGCTTCCAGAATGTGCTCCATCTTTCCGGCGCCTCCCGAGGCGATGATCGGGATGCTGACAACGCGGGAAATTTTTTCGTAAAATTCCACATCGTAGCCTTTTTTCGTTCCGTCCTGGTCCATCGACGTCAGCAGCAGTTCGCCGGCACCTCGCTCCGCCGCTTCGACGCACCATTCGATTCCATCCCTGCCCGTCGGGGTTCTGCCTCCCTCGACGAAAACTTCCCACTTACCATTCGATCTCTTGGTGTCGACCGCAACGACGACTGCCTGTGAGCCGAGCTTTTCGGCGCACTCGCCGATCAATTCGGGCCTCCTGACCGCGGCCGTGTTGAGTGAAACTTTGTCGGCGCCAAGTGCGACGAGTTTCAGCGCTTCATCCGCCGAGGAAATGCCCCCACCGACGGTGAACGGAATGCAGATGGCGTCCGCAACAATCTTGACCCAGTCGAGCATCGTCGCCCTTCGCTCGTTGGACGCCGAGATATCGAGAAACGTCAGTTCGTCGGCTCCTTCTTCCATGTAGGCGCGTGCGAGGGAGACGGGATCGCCGGCGTCCTTGAGGTCGATAAAGTTGACGCCTTTTACGACGCGCGCGTTTTTGACATCCAAACAGGGAATGATTCTTTTTTTCAGCATGAACAATCTCCTTTCGAGAGAAGGGAACCCAGCACATCGCCGAGAAAATCGACGCCCCTCGCGCCGCTGCGCTCGGGGTGAAACTGAAATCCCACGACGTTATCCCTGCGTAGGGCCGAGCAGAAGGTTACGCCGTCGACTTCCGTAGTACCGATACAATCGGGAGAACGCATCGCCGCGTAGCTGTGGACGAAATAAAAATTGCGTGCGGCATGACGACCGTCAGGCTTGTTTTCCCACTCGACCGTGTTCCACCCCATATGAGGGATTTTTTTGAGACCGGAGAGTCGGTGAATTTCGGCGTCGAAACAACCGAGACCGCTCGTCTCCCCATCCTCGCTGCTGCTTCTGCACAACAACTGCATACCGGCGCAAATGCCGACGAGCGGTTTCCCCTCGTCGACCCATTTCTTCAAGAGATCCGCCCAACCTGTGGCGGAGAGTTTTTCCATTGCCGGACGAAAGGCGCCTACGCCGGGGAGGAGAAGGATGCGCGGTGACTGTATCGCGAAATCGTTCGAATTTTCCAGCAGGCGATGGGAGATCCGCAAGGCTGTGAGTGCGCGGAGAACGTTGCCGAGGTTCCCCGCTCCGTAATTGACGACGCCGATGTCGTACCCTTCGCTCTGTTCGGTTGTCCGCATACGATTCACATCCCTCGAATTCTGTTATAATGACAATCACCGGAACGAGTGTGATTTTATCACACGAACGGTGGATTATTTGCAGAATTCGTGGACACGGAAACGCTTCGACCGTTATGTTTTCCTTCGCATCTGCCGATACTCTTCTGAAGTACTGGAGAGATTCCCAATTCGAGAAGTCTCTAATTTGCCGGACCCCATGGACCGAAAATAAAGCAGGGAGGCGAGTCTGGATGATGGAACACAACGCGCAGCAGGCCCAGGACACGTATCGAATCAACCAAATTCAGATGGCGTCCAAGGAGCAGCTGCTGGTCATCACATATGATATTGGCATCAAAGCCTGTATTGCTGCGGAAAAAGCACTTGGCGTGAACGATGTTGAGCAGATAAACAACAGTTTGCAGAAAGCGCAGGCGGTCATACGCGAGTTGATGCTCACGCTCAACGTGGAGCAGGGCGGCGAGGTGGCGGTTGCACTGATGCAGTTATACGATTATATGTACCATCAGCTCGTCGATGCCAATGTGAAAAAGGCGATCGAGCCCGTTTCGATGGTAAGGCAGATGATGGAAGAGCTGAAGGCGACGTGGATCGAAGCGATCAACAAACTCAAGGCCGAATCGAAGGAAAAACAACCGGCGGTTGTAGCCAGACCTGCAGGAGGGACGAACTTTGCCTACTGAATTGTTCAACACTGTCAATGCGCTCGTCGAAGAGGAACTGGAACTCTATAAATCCCTCGGAGAACTCGTCAATTTCGAGGAAGAAAAGGTAAATGAATCCGACATGGAGGGTTTGCTCGAAGTGCTCCAGCAAAAGCAGAGCATCATATCGCGCCAGGAGGTCCTGCTGGAGAAGTGGAATGAAATATCCGCCTCGCTTGGGATCGCGGAAGGGCGAGAGGGACCGGTGTTCTGGAACACGCTTTCGCAAAGAATCGGCGAGAGCGGGTACAAGCAGATCGTGAAGCGCATCGACGAGGTTCGCGAACTCGGACAAAAACTGCTTGACCAGGAGAGCAAAATTCGTCAGAATCTGGAAGAGAATCTTGCGGAAATGCGGCAGACGCTTTTAAAAATGGGGCGCAATCGAGTCGCGATGAGAGGATATTCGCAGGGTATGGCGTCCATCTATTAAATTTTTGGAGGTTTCAACCTGTATATCGTATCGTTTCGAGATTTTCTCCGCATTTTTTTTGCGACGTCAATTTTTTTCCTGTTTCATGCAACGACGGGGGCAGTGTGCGCTGCCCCCGTCGTTGCGTCTGGTGACGTGCGGCCTTCGGACGCCACGTCTCAGGAGGTCGAGCTTGGGCGTAAGACGCGCGAGGAAATCGCGCGCCATTTTTCCATCATCCACAACCCCGTTTATCAGGCACGCGTCGAAACGATCGTCGGTCGCTTACAGCCCCACATGGAGCGCGACCTTCCCTATGAAGTGACGATCATCGATCATGAGATGGTAAACGCCTTCGCCATTGCGGGCGGCGGGATGTACGTCGCGACCGGCATGTTGGATTTTGTAAAGTCGGATCTCGAGCTTGCCGGTGTCATCGCGCACGAAATGGCGCACGCGGACCGCAAGCACGTGATCACCCAGATGGCCAGAAACGAGCGAATGACGCTGCTTGCAATCGCGGCAGCCATCGCAAGCAAGGGGAAGGCCGCTGCCCTCATCGCGGCGAACGCATTGCAGGTGGCGGTCATGGGAGCGTACAGCATCGATATTGAAAAAGAGGCGGACGCCTGCGGCATACAGGCGCTTGCGCGCGCGGGATACAACCCCGTCGGCATGTTGACATTGCAAGAGCGAATCAAAGAGGAAGCGTTGAAACACCCACATGTCGACTACGGAATCTACCAGACGCACCCAGAGGTGGACGAACGAATTGCCGCGGCGGTGAAATATATGGAGGATAACGGCATCGAGGTCAATCGAAAATATTCTCTCGGGCTCCTTCGCACGGAAATCGCGCAGCAAGACGGGGCACTGCTGCTGAAGCTTGACGAAGAAACCCTGTTGGAAGGCCGTGACGACGACGCGACCATTTCACTTTTCGAGCGAATTTCCGCGGACCTCTCCCGGTATCTCCAACTGGAGACGGCACCATTCGACGTTCGTGTGCAGGGCGAAGCTGCGAACCGCTCGCTTTGGGTTGCAGGAAAGCGAATTACGCGGGCGTCCGAACTTACGACCGCGTCAGACCTGGAAATGCTTCGAGAAAGCATCCATCGCGCGCTCAGCGTCGCGCGAAGATCGCACCCGATGGCGGATTATTTCAAGTAATCGAATCATCGAGAAAATACGAATGCCGAAAAAATGAAAGGAGACAACGATCATGAAACGATATCTTTTCCCCCTGGCACTCTGTCTGTTCGCATCGCTCGCGTTTGCGAAAACGTCCGTCGCGGCACCTCAGGCAACGGTGACGGAAAAAAATGCAACGACCGCAGTCAATCACCTGGCGGCGGATCTCTATCGCCTGCTCGCTGAAACGGATGGAAATATCTGTTTTTCCCCCTACAGCATCTCGACGGCGTTTGCCATGACGTTCGCGGGCACTGCCGGCGAAACGGCGCAGGAAATGAGCCGGGCGCTATATTTTACGGACGACATCCATCGATCGAATGCCACGCTTGCGCGCAAGATTGCCGGTGGACCGGATGGCTCCGGAGAACTCCACGTCGCAAATTCGCTGTGGCCGAGAAGAGAATATGTCTTTCGTCCTCCCTTCAAAAAAATATTGGAGGAGTCCTATGCGACGGAGGTCCGCCCGCAGGATTTCGTGAAAAACCCGGAGCGCGTGCGCAGTGCGATCAACGATTGGGTCGCGGAAAAGACGCGCGAAAAAATCCTCGACCTTCTCGCGCCCGGCACGGTTCGGGAGGACACGGCCCTCGTTCTTGTGAACGCGATTTATTTCAAGGCGTCGTGGCTGAATGCTTTTTTGGAGGCGAACACCTCTCCGGAAGTCTTTCAATCGCCCCAAAAAACATATGAAGTGCCAACCATGAAAAAAGAGGAGACGCTCTCTTATTATGAGGGCACGAACTTCCATTCGATCAAGATGTTGTACCGGCACGGCATGTTTTCCATGACGGTTCTCCTTCCGTACGAAGGCCGTTCGCTCGCCGACCTCGAGGGCGCGCTGACGTACGATCTTTTCAACATGATGGAGAGAACCGCTCAAAAGAGATCCGTCGAGGTGTGGCTGCCGAAGTTCAGGGTCGAGAGCACATTTCGACTCAACGATGCAATGAGGGCGCTCGGGGTCGAACGTGCGTTCGTTCCGGGCGAAGCCGATTTTTCTGGCATGAACGGCGAGCAGGACCTTTATATCAGCGAGGCCGTGCACAAAGCCTTCATCGAAGTCGAGGAAAAAGGCACAGAAGCCGCGGCTGCGACGGCGATCGGGATGCGCGCGACAGCGGCTCCGGTCTTCGAGCCGGAGGAACCATTACCGTTCCATGTCGACCGGCCGTTTGTCTATCTCATTCGCGACGAGATTTCCGGTGCGATTCTCTTTATGGGAAAAGTCGTAACGCCGTAATTGAAAGAGCCCCACATTTATAGAACCCCCACGTCGACGAGTTTTTCGACGTGGGGGTTCTTTATTTGCAATGCTGTTTTTTAAGTGATCAGTTTGTCTTGAGTGTATGAATGATTTTCTCGAAGAGTTCGTCTTTACTGACCGGTTTGCCGAGGTGGCCGTTCATGCCGGCATCCAGGCACCGTTCGACGTCCTCTTTGAATACGTTTGCCGTCATTGCGACAATTGGCACAGTCGCGGCATTCGCGCAGTTGGATGCGCGGATTCTCCTGGCAGCGTCATAACCGTCCATGACGGGCATTTGAATGTCCATGAAGATCAGGTCGTAACGCCCTCCGTTTTGTTCGAAAAGATCGACAGCGCGTTCTCCGTTCTCCGCGAAATCGAGATGCAGATCCGTTTCCTCGAAAAAGAGGGCGATAATCTCGCGATTCACCTCGATGTCTTCAACCAGCAGAATTTTTTTGGCACCAAGTCGGGAAAGCCTTTCGTTTAAGGGCGCGTCCTCGCGGCGGGAGCAGAATAAAACCGGTTTTCCCGTGTCCACTTGACTCTTGTCGACGCAGAGCTGTACGGTGAAACGAAACGTGGAACCCGTGCCCAGAGATGACTCCACCTCGAGGTCTCCTCCCATCATATTCACGAGACGCTTCGAAATGGCGAGTCCCAGGCCGCTGCCGCCCTGATTGTGGACCTGTGGTAATGAGGCGCGGTCGTAGGAGTCGAAAAGGTGCGACTGCTGCTCTTTGGAAATGCCGATGCCGTCGTCGATCACTTCGAATGTGACGAGAATAGCGTCGTCCGCCGTCAGTAGAGCTTCCGTCTGCCAGATATTGAGGATAATGTTGCCGCCCTCCGGGGTGAATTTGATCGCATTTGAAAGAATATTTGTGAGGATCTGCGAAAGGTGCATTTCGTCGCCGATGACGCGGCGCGGAATGTCGCTGTTGGTGTAGATCCGGATTTTCTGATTTTTCTTCTCGGCCTCGTAGCCCGTGATGCTCACGATGCGGTCGATCATCAGTTCGAAATCGAATTCGACGAAAGAAAGCTCCAGTTTCTCCGCCTCGATCTTCGACATGTCCAGAATGTCGTTGATAACGCCCATCAACTGGTTCGATGCATTTTCGATCCGTTTTAGGCAGTAGTCGCGACGATCGTCGTCGTCGGTGGACATCGCGATATTTGTCATGCCGATGATGGAGTTGAGCGGCGTCCGCATTTCGTGGCTCATGCGGGAGAGAAAGTCGCTTTTCGCACGGTTTGCCTTTTCCGCGCTGTCGCGCGCGATGCGAAGTTCCTCGAGCTCTTTTTCGACGAGGTCGGTGATGTCGACGGAATTTTGCACGTAGGCTGAGCGCCCCGGCGCATATTCCAGAAGCGTCGTCATATTGCGATAGTATTTTCCGGTGAGCGTGTTCCGGTTTTGCCAGGAGATCGATTTTTCGGGTGCGTTTCGAAGGGTATGGACCTGGCAAAAATCACAGGGCCGATCCTGCCCGCGTTGAAGAACTTTCCAGCAGGGTTGGCCGATCAGCTCGTCATTTTCTCCACATTCCGCGATAATTCTGTCGTTGACGAAGAGAAGTTCATATGTTTTCGCGTCGACGATATAAACGTACGACCCCATGCAATTCAATAATTGATGTGTCGTCTCGTCGAAAAAATTTTTCATTCTCTCGTCTCCTTCCGGATCGGAGGGTTCCTGTGTGTTATATTATCACAAGAACGCAACGGAAGGGATTTTGGGATGTCCAGTTTTACAAGCGCGACGAGCGCAATGTTCACGCACGCCTGACGATGTCGCCGTCGCAGACGATACTCAAAAAATTCTTTGGCTTCGACTCCTTTCGGAAAGGGCAGGAGGAGACAATACAACATATTCTGTCGGGGCGGGATGTCCTCTGCGTCATGCCGACGGGGTCGGGCAAATCGCTCTGCTATCAGATCCCCGCGATGCTGATGGAGGGCGTTACGATCGTCCTCTCTCCTCTCATTTCCCTCATGAAGGATCAGGTGGACGCGCTCCGGCAGAATGGCGTCCGTGCCGCCGCGATCAACAGCGCGATGGAATGGGACGATGTAAAACCGGTTTTCAGGCAGATACGGGCGGGGGAGACAAAGCTCCTCTACATCGCACCGGAACGTCTGGAGGGTGTCGGTTTCCGGGAATTCCTCGCAGAAATCGACGTCAGCATGGTCGTTGTCGACGAAGCGCATTGCGTCTCTCACTGGGGGCACGATTTTCGTCCGTCATACCTCAACATCTCGCCGACCGTCGCTTCGCTCCCCAATCGTCCGGTGGTGGCCGCGTTCACGGCGACGGCGACACACGAGGTTCGTGCGGATATCGTCGCACAACTCGACTTGGCGGATCCGCACACATTGATCACCGGCTTCGACCGAGAGAATCTTTTTTTTCAGGTCGAACACCCGCTCGACAAAACGGGATTTCTGTTGGATTACCTGAAAAAATTCCCCAACATGCCCGGCATCGTCTACTGTTCGACGAGAAAGGCTGTCGAGGAAGTCTGTTCCGACCTGCGCGCATTCGGTGTGCAGGCGGTCCGCTATCACGCGGGGTTGGACGACGAGGAGCGACGCACCAATCAGGAATCGTTTCTGTATGACCGCGCGACGGTGATGGTTGCCACGAATGCGTTCGGGATGGGAATCGACAAATCGAACGTCCGCTTCGTCATCCACTACAATATGCCCTCGAGCATCGACAGTTATTATCAGGAAGCGGGGCGCGCGGGGCGCGACAGCGCGCCGGCGGACTGCATCCTGATGTTCGGGCGAAAGGACGTCGTCACCGCGCGATACCTCATCTCCCAAAGCGACGACTCGTCCGCCAGAGAGGCGTCGTTTAAAAAACTCCGTGCCATGATCGATTACGTCAACACCTCTGGCTGTCTCCGGTACTTCATCCTGCGCTATTTCGGGGAGGAGGGGCTGGACGACGCCTGCGAGGATTGCGGAAACTGCTCCTCCGTGATCGAACGCACCGACGTCACGGTCGAAGCGCAGAAAATCCTCTCCTGTGTCTACCGCATGGCGGAGAAGACGGGCGGGCGGACGTTCGGACAAACTGTGCTCACGGACGTCCTGCGCGGTTCGGGGCGGTCGGCGGTGAAGTCTCTCGGTTTCGACCGCATTTCGACCTGGGGTTTGATGAAGAGTTACAGCGCCGAAGCGGTGCGCCGCATCACGGATTTTCTTATGGCGGAGGGTTTTCTGGATGTCGACGACGGAGAGTTCCCCACGCTTCGGCTTACCGGAAAGGCCCGCGCGTTTTTCAAGAGCGGAACGCGCCTTCTGATGCGGAAGTACGAGGAGAAGCCCGATCGCAAACCGAAAAAAGGCGTCACGTCGATCGCGCGCAAAGAGGTCGTCAACGAAGATCTTTTCGAGATTCTGCGCGAACTGCGTCGAAAACTTGCCGCCGGTGAGGGTGTTCCGCCCTACGTCGTCTTCTCCGACAAAACGCTCTTCGCGATTTGCGAGGCGCTTCCGGAGAACGATCGCGCACTTTTGGACATCAATGGCGTCGGCCAGGTGAAATTGGAAAAATACGGCGACGCGTTCCTCGAGGCAGTGCGAAATTGGAGGTCTTCATAGAGCGAGGGGACATTCGTTGCCCTGCCTTCCCACACTTTTAACGTCGTACTGACGCGTGGGATATGCCGAACAGGCTTTTATTATCATTCGCCAATCCGTATAACTACTAATATGAAAAATATTTTTCGTCAAGCAACTATATTACTCTTCCTTTTTTGTAAAACCGTGTTATGATAAATATACGGGGTGACATATTTATGTTTGAGGTGATGAAGCCATGAAACCGATCCATTTGTTGATTGCAGAATCGGACCCGCTCGTCTTGTTTTCGATCGGCCAGGTTATCCGCTACTTCGACAATTACCTCGTCGTCGACAAGGTGGAAAATGTGGATGATGCGTTGGAGCGGATGAAAGTCGTCCCTGTCGATCTCGTGATCGTCGGCGGCGCGGATAACATCGAACAGTGGAAAAATTTCTTCAACGCAGGCAGCCGTGCCAAGTTACTCATGCTCGTGCAGGATCCATCAAAGGAATTGGTGCAGGAAGCGATCTCATACGGTGTGTGGGATATGATTTTGAGACCGGCCCCTCCGGAGCGGCTTCGTTTCTCGCTCGAGATGTTCCGCTATCGCCACATCTATGGAGAAGCACTCGAATATCCGATCGCGCAGGAGCGGCTGGACGCGATCTTCTTCCCCCGCGAACGGCATCAGCAGATTATCTCCGGCACGATCAAAAACAGCGAGATGCTGGAAAAAGTGCTGCAACTCATCGAGGAACACGAGGATCCGCAATCCGCGGGCGAAATTGCGAGCGTCCTGAACGTATCCCGAATCACGGTTCGCAAGTACTGCGAGGCGTTGGTCAACACCGGAAAACTGCACGTCAAAAACAAGTACCAGGCAAAAGGGCGCCCGATCAAACAATATTTTCTCTCTTAAAGTTTGTAGAAATCTGTAAACAAAGATGAATTGATAAAGCGTCAAACGGCGAAAGTCCATGCGGGCTTTCGCCGTTTGACGCTTTTTGTTTTGTTTCCGTCAACACGTCTGGGTTGCGAGAAGAATCGATTCTGTAAAAAGGATGCCGTCGAGTTCGATCGGATATTCGTGATTTCCCTCTCGGTCCCGATAGCTGAGAACTTTGTGCTGATCGCCGGAGGGCGTCCCTGCGTCGCCGTACGAAAGCTGGCCGCAGACGCGCAGGGCGCTTGCTACAAGATCGGCCTTTCCACAAATGCAGGGGATCCCTTCCGCAATCTGCACGATATCCGCAAGGGGCGCCGTAAAGTCCCGTCCCCAACAGCAACCTTTACGGTGATAGCCCGGGCGGTTCGCGCCGACGACCGTGTTTTTCGCGCCCCTGACGCTTTCGTCGCAGACGACGATCACATTTTCAGGCAGATTCACGGGGCCGCAATAACCGGCGACTTCGCCGATCATCTCGAACAACTCCGCTTTTTCAGCCGTGCGGAGTCCGGTGAGTCCATGCTCGTTCTTCAGCCAGGCGGAGAGTTTGTTCATGCTGACGCTGAAATCGCCCCGCACGAAAGCGGCAACGGGATGCGATGCACCGGCGGCATCGAACGCGACGTACAGCATCGCCTTGAGCGTATATTCGATGTCGATGCCGAGCTGCTTACAGAGATCCACGATCGTGTTCGCCCCAGGCGTTTCGATGTCCTCGAGCGCCTGCTCCTGCTCGGATTCTCCCGGCTGCGGGGCGCGAAACGCATACGGCGTATCCGGCAGAAACATTTTTCCGCAGGCGGGGCAGACGAAACCGTTTTCGGCGCGAAGCGGGCTTTCACCGGAAGGGGAGAGAAGGAAGGAAGATCGCGTCACGTCGGGTGCAACCGCTTCCACGAAAGCAAACGTCTCTTTGGCTGGTCGTTCTTCCGGCAGCGCCGAGAGAAGCGCTCGCATCGCGTTCTCCATCCGGTCCCCGGCACCGGTTACCTCTTTGCTCCATCCCAAGAGGCGAATGTTCCGCCCTCTGCATTCGGCAAAAGCGGTTGCCGTATCCTGCCACTCTCGGACGTAACGCTCCGCGAGCGAAAAAATGGCGGCGTCGCTGCCGCAGTCGACGTGTTGAAATCCGGCCTGTTCGAATAGCGCATTCAGAAGTTTTCCGGCGATGTCGCTCCTTTTTTCCTCGCCCGCCGGCAGCAGAAGAAGCTCGCCGCTCTTTGCGTTGTACGCGGCGGCTCCGTCTTTGACGAGCCCGACGACGCCCGTGTCCTTTACTTTGGCGGGGGCATTCTCCGTTTTCGGCACAAGCCGCGTGAAATCCGACATATTCGTTTCCTCCGTTCTAGGTGAAATCCGGCAGAATTTTCGAGAGGGCCTTGATCAGCGCTTTATTCTCATCCGGGGTCCCGATCGAGAAACGGATCCCCGCTGGTGCGTCGCGGTGCTTGAGCGTGCGCACGAAAATTTCTTTTTGCGCGAGGCGTTCGGAGAGGCGCAAAAGCCATTCGTAGGGGCGGTCGTAAAACGCGAAGACGAAATTTGCCTGCGATGGGACGAAGGGGATCTCGTTGTCGCGAAAATACGATTCGAGCTCGTTTCGGCTCGCATCAATGGATTCCCGGACGCGCTTCCTAAACGCCAGCGCCTCCGCGTCGCGGATATCGACGACAGCTGCTGCCTGCGCGAGGGCGTTCACCGTATAGGGCGGGCGGATACGATAGATGAACGACAGGAGCGCCGGATGCGCGATGGCATAGCCGAGCCTGAGCGCCGCAAGACCTGAGATTTTGGACATCGTGCGGAGCACGACGAGATTCGGATTATCGGACAGGTAGCGCATCGCGTCGAGGTTTGCGTCTGTGTCGCTCGCAAAATCGATGTACGCCTGATCGACGATCAAAAGGGGCGCTGGTGAAAACCGTTTTGTCGCGTCGAGCAGATGCTCGAATTCCTCTTTTGTTGTGACCGTGCCGGTCGGGTTGTTTGGGTTGCAGATCCAGATCATCTTCGTTTTGTCCGTCAAGATATCCGCAATGCCGTCCACGTCGATCGATAGATCCTTGCGCATGCGAACCCTGCGAGCCGTTGCCCCCATCACGCAGCAGACGCTCTCGTAGACGCCGAATGTCGCCGTCGGGACGACGATTTCGTCGCCGTGCTCGATGAACGTTGTCGCAAGCAGTGTAATGACGTCGTCGAGGCCGTTTCCGACGAGGAACCAGTCGGATGGGAGGGAATGTGCATCCGAAAGCGCGTTTCGCAGTTCCGTACAGGTGATGTCGGGGTATCGGTTGAGTCGCGTCGGTTCCGTCAGCTCTCGCCGGAGTGCCTCGACGACGGCTTTGCACGTGCCGAAGTTGTTCTCGTTGGCGGATAGCTTGACGGCGCTCTGGGCGTCCGAGGTCGCCCCGGGTTTGTATTCGTTCAGTTCGAGAACCTGTTTGCGCACGAGTCCTTCAAGGTTTTTTTCTCTGTCATTCATCGCTTGCCCGTCCTGTCAGTTGTAAGATTGCGTCGCGCACGCTGTCGAAGCGGCAGGGTTCTTCTGCCAGCAGTGGACCGATCGCACAGAAGAAACTTTTTCCGAAGGCGTCGCTCGCTTTTTTATCGCTCATCGTGTCGCCGAAAAAAATCGGCGCGCGGTGCCCAAATCGATCGCAAAAGTATTCGAGGCCGGCTGGCGAGGGTTTCAACATACCGGAATCGCGGTGCACGACGCGGTCGTCGGGGAAATCGAGCCAGTCGAGAACGCGTTGTGCCGCGCGCCACTCGCGCAGGTCGCGGCCCGTGTAAATGTACGCGGGGAGTGGAAGGTTTTTCCAGTTGACATCGATCAGCGGCGTCTCCATAGCGCTTGTCCCCGATTTTTCGTCGTTCCCGAAATAAAAATCTTCACAGAGTGCACGGACGTCGTCCCTCGGAAACGTCTCCGCGAAATGCGCGCGCAGCCAAGATACGCAATCCCCTTTGCAAGTTGCGACGATCTCGTGCAACGCACTGGGGGAGGCCAGGGCGCGCGACAATTTTTTCGTCACATCCTGTCGCGCCGCGGAGAGATTCAGCAACACCCATGCGATGTCGTAGTCGTCGTTGAACGAGCCGTGCTGTTTCAACACGGTGTTCCGTTCGTCGGAATATCCCGGCGCGTCGCATACGCCGCCGATGCGCGTCCATTCGTGTTCCACGCACAATCGAATTGTCGCTGGAAACGATTCGCCAGTCTCGATCAACACGCCGTCGACGTCGAAAATAAAACAATCGCAGTCATTCGGTAAAAAAGGTGGAAAAAATTTTATGGCAGTCAAATTCAGGCCTCCGTCGCGCGCAGTTCGCGGTCGATTGCTACATCGAGATCGTCATGATATCATCAAAAAGATTTACAGCGCAAGAACGTGGGTATTTAGATATATTTGCAACGATATTTGCAGCGGACATCGGCTGAACGTTCTCTTTATTTTTTTCGAAGGTGGTTGAATGACAATGAATCTCACCCCGAGAGGGTGCAGCAGCATCGGCGGCGAACTCGCCTCGTGCATGGAAAAAACGCGAGACACGGCACTCGCTTTCTTCGCGTCCTACGGTTACAACCCGTTCAATCCGGCGGAGTTCCAGCTTTTGGAAGGAACGATGAAAAACCTGCCGAGAAAGCGGCGTGACCGGATCATCGCCCTCAGCACACCGTTCGGCGAACCCTGTTGCCTGCGCGCAGACATCACGATCTCCGCGCTTTCCTACATGTCGACGCACTACGCGCCAGAGGATTTTCCGTTGCGTCTGTGTTACGCGGAAAGGATTTTTTCCGCCCCGACGCCGCCGAAGGAAAATCTCGAGGACACGCAGGTGGGCGTCGAGCTGTTGGGGTGGGAGTCCCCCGGCTCCGACGTGGAGGTCGTCGCAATGCTGATGCGTGCGTTGGATCGGCTTGGTCTGGACGAGTCCGTCATCGTTCTCGGCGACGCCTCGATTCTTCCGCAGCTTCTAACGGAGCTGCCGGCTGATATTTCCGAAAAACTGATCGAACAATTGCAGGACGGCGCATACTGCGACTTCATGCAGACGGTGCGAAACGCGGACGCCATCACGCCGGAATCGCGCGACATCCTGCTCGAACTGCCATGGCTGAAAGGGGGCCCGGACGTTCTCGCGGAGGCGCAGAAAATTTTCAGATCGTCCACGCTCCTCACCCCCCTTTCTACGCTCTGCGGGGCGCTCGAATCGCTCGGCTATGGCGGACGGGTTCGCGTCGATCTCGGTTTCATCCGGGACCTCAACTATTACCGCGGCCCCATCTTCAACGTCTATTCGTCCAACGACGGCGACCTTCTCGGCGGCGGCGGCAGGTACGACGGGACGCTCGCCGATGCGCGTTTCACCTGCCAGGCGATCGGCTTCGGCCTGAGCCTCCGCGAGCTTGCAATCGCGAGAAAACCGGAACCCGAGACGCCTTCGGTCATTCTCTGGCCTGGCGATATCCCGCACGAGCGCGCGATTCTTTTCGCGGAGGAACTTGTAACTGCGGGGACGTCGTTCATCATCAGTTGGGAGCCGGATATCGAAAAAGCGCGCAAGTTCGCGCACAATCGACCCGGCGCGTGGTGGGTCAACCTGCGCGACGGCTATTCCGAAGAGATTGCCACAGGTGAACGCACGACGGATCTTTCCCATATAAAGGAGCTCTCCCGATGACGACGATCGCGCTTCCGACCGGAAGGTCCCTCGGCGACTGCGTTGAAATTCTGAAAGGCGCCGGACTGCCGACGGAAAACCTGTCCAACGCGGGCAGGCATCTCGTTGTCGCCGATGGACCCTTCCGATATCTTCTCGGCAAACCGACCGATATCCCGACGCTCGTCTCGCAGGGGGCGGCCGACCTCGCTCTCGTCGGAAACGACGTGACGGACGAGAGCGAGGTCGACGTGACGGAAATTCTCGATACGGGCCGAGGCAAATGCTTCATGGCGGTGGCAGGTACGCCCGAAACGGCCGTCCGGTTCGACGGGCATGTCACGAACCTCATGGGGCTTCGCGTCGCGACGAAATATGTGCGGACCGCGAGCCGGACGTTCGAGGAGTGGGGCGCGCAGATTCGCGTCCTCAACCTCAACGGCTCCGTCGAGCTCGCACCGGCACTTGGGCTCGCAAACTGCATTTTCGACATTGTACAGACCGGCGGGACGCTCAAGGCGAACGGCCTCGTCGTGATTCGGCGGACGGCGGAGGTCTCTCTTCGTCTGATTGCCAACAGGAGCGCGCTTCAGCTTCGCTGGTCCGTGCTCCGGGAAACGGTGGACGCGATACAAAAATTCGTCGCGGACGCCACAAATTGAGGCGGTGATATCCCAATGAGCACGATTGTAAGAAACACGAAGGAGACGGCGATTTCCCTCACGCTGACGCACCCGGTTGCGTCCGGCGGCGCGAAGATCGATATCCCGTGCGGTTTTCTCTCTCATATGCTGGAACTGATGGCACACCGGGGAAGGCTTGGGCTGGAGGTGCAGGCAACCGGCGACGTTCAAGTCGACGCGCATCATCTGACGGAGGACATCGGAATCGCAATGGGTATGGCCTTGAAGGACCTCCTTCAAACGGAGGATACCCCGCGAAAACGCTACGGCTGGTGCCTGCTGCCGATGGACGGGACGCTTGCGAGAATTGCGCTTGACGTGAGCGGGCGTGGCGGCTTGTTCTGGCGCGGAAGTTTCCCGACAAATCGCTGCGGTGATTTCGACCTCGAACTCGTGCCGGAATTTTTCTCTGGCTTCTGTCGCGAATCGCGGACGACGATGCACGTCGACCTGCTCGCGGTCGACAATTCCCATCACGCGGCAGAGGCCGTCTTTAAGGGTGTCGGACTCGCTCTGGACATGGCGCTCTGCATGAGCGACGTTGCGCCGAGCACAAAGGGGGCGTGGATATGATCGTTATCCCTGCGATCGACCTTTACGGTGGCAAAGTCGTCCGACTGCGCAAGGGAGATTTTTCCGAGAAGACGGAGTACGAAGGCGATCCGCTCGATGTCGCGAAACAATTTTTCGATATGGGCAGCCGCTATCTCCATATCGTCGACCTGGAGGGTGCCGAGGTTGGTTACCCGAAACACCTGGACATCCTCTCCAAAATTTCGAGCCATCTCGACATGAAGGTCGAATACGGCGGGGGACTGCGCACGCAGGCTGCGATCAAAGATGCCGTGCGTGCGGGCGCTGAACGCCTCATGATCGGCAGTATCCTATTTAAGGGGCCGGACGCGCCGCAAGAACTTTTTGAAACGTTCGGGGCGATTTTGACGCCCAGCGTCGACGTCAAGGATGATCGTGTCGTCGTCGCCGGCTGGAAAAAAGAGACGCACGCGGACCCGGCAGAGACTGTCCGGAATCTCTGCGAGATCGGCTATACCGCTTTTCTCGTCACAGCGGTCGACCGCGACGGTATGCTCAAAGGCCCCGATTTGGCGCTGTATCGGCGGATACGGCACGAGCATGCGTACATCATCGCGGCGGGCGGGGTCACGACGGTCGACGACGTCAAAAAACTCGCCGAGACCGGCGTTCGTGCGGCGGTTGTCGGCAAGGCTCTGTACGAAGGGCGCTTCGATTTCGCGTCCGCATTGCAGGTTCTTCGGGACGAGGTGAAACGATGAAAAATACGCTGAACCCAAACGAGCAGGACTGGATCGCATCCGTCGCGTTCGACGACGCCGGTTTGACGACCGTCGTCGTTCAGGATTTCGACACCGGCGAAGTGTTGATGACTGCGTGGGCGAACGAAGAAGCCCTCCGTCTGACGATGGAGCGCGGTGAGCTTGTCCTATGGAGCCGTTCGCGAAAAGAGATCTGGCACAAAGGGCTCACAAGCGGCAATCGAATGAAGGTCATCGAAATCCGTGTCGACTGCGACGGCGATACGCTGCTTGCGCTTGTGCAACCGACCGGCCCGGCATGTCACACCGGCGAACGCACCTGTTTTTTCAGAAAACTTGCAAGCAGCGAAAACGCGATCCACGACACGGGCACGTTCCTCATGCAGCTCTATCGATATCTGGAGCGCCGATCGAAGGACGATCCGGAGGAGAGCTACACCGCAAAACTGTTGGGCAAAGGAGCGGCACGTGTCGCGCAGAAAGTGGGTGAGGAGGGCGTCGAAACAGCCATCGCACTCGCCTGCGGAGATATCGCCAACTTCCGCTACGAGGCAGCGGACCTGCTCTATCACCTACAGGTCGCCTGCATTGCGGCGGGCGTTCCGTTTGCCGAAGTCGTCGAAGAACTTAAATCGAGACACAAGCCTGTGTGAAAAAAATTTTTTGGACACACGCCCATAGCCATAAAAAAACGACCGCACGAGGCGGCCGTTTTTTTAAGCTCGAATTTTTTGAACGGTCCGTGTTCAGCCCTTGTCTATCCACGCGCGGTGTTCGCGCGCGTGTGCCATGACGGCGTCTCTGTCGAGCGTGCGATACGTTCCGTTTTCGTAGAGGACGTTGCCCGCGACGATCGTCGCGACGACGTCGCGCGAGGAGCCCGCGTAGACGAGAAATTCCGGGACGTTCGTCTCGTCGATCCCGACGTAATGCGGGCGGTCGATGTCGACGAGCGCGAAATCGGCGCAGCATCCCGGGCGGATACGTCCCGCGTTTTTGAAGCCGATCCCGGTCGCGCCGCCGACGGTGGCCATCCGGAGTACGTCGCGCGCGGAGACGAGCGTCGGGTCGTGGTGATAGCCCTTGTGCATCAACGCCGCTGCGCGCATCTCGTCCCACAGGTCGAGGCGGTTGTTACTCGACGCGCCGTCGGTGCCCAGTGCGATGTTGAGGCCCACTGAGAGCATCTCCTTGATCGGTGCGTAACCGCTGCCGAGTTTGAGGTTGCTCTTGGGGTTGTGCACGATCGTCACATTTGGCCGGTTGGCGCCTTCGAGTTCGTCCGTCGGGAACCAGACTGAGTGGGCGAGGATCAGTTCGCGAGCCTCAAGCAACCCGGATTTCTCGAGGTAATCGATGGGCTTGATCTTATACTCGTCGCGGAACGCGTTCAGCTCGCCCTCCGTCTCCAGCCAGTGGAAGTGAATGCCCAGGTTTTTCTCGGCTGCCGTCTGCGCGATTTTTTCCAGCGCGTGCATCGGCACGGTGTAAGGGGCGTGCGGACCGAGCTGGACGACGATGCGGTCTTCCCTGCCGTTGTACCGCTCGGCGAGCTCGACATTCTCGCGCAATTTCTCCGCGTTGTCGCCGGGGAGGCCGCGACAGAGCGCCGCGCGCATCCCGGAGGCGAGCGTCGCTTCGGCGACCTCGTCCATGAAGTAGTACATGTCGGCGAAGCAGGTGACGCCCCCCGCGAGCATTTCGAGCATCGCGAGTTCGGCACCGGAGCGGATGTGTTCGGGGCCCAGTCGATCCTCGATCGGAAAAATTTTTGTCGTCAGCCACTCCATGAGCGGCAATTCCTCGCCGAGACCGCGCAGCAGCGTCATGGAGACGTGCGTGTGCGCGTTGACGAGTCCCGGGATCGCGACGGTTTTTCCGTTGCCGTCGAAGATCACCGCGCCTTTCGCCGTCTTCGCGGGAAGA
>JAJDHV010000025.1 GCA_030266365.1 Synergistaceae bacterium OttesenSCG-928-I11
CGTAGACGTAGGGGTTGAAGGACCGCCTGGCCAAAATTTTTCTAGTTCCCGGCAACGCCGGATGCACGCGCGGCGTCCGCCACGGCCAGCGCGACGGCGGGCACCACCCGCTTGTCGAGGACGGTCGGGAGGATGTACTCCTTCGAAAGTTCGTCGTCCGGGACGAGGGCGGCGAGGGCGTGGGCGGCTGCGATCTTCATCCCGCTGTCGATGTCGCGCGCGCGCGCGTCGAGCGTGCCGCGGAAGATACCGGGGAAGCCCAGCACGTTGTTGATCTGGTTCGGATAGTCGCTGCGCCCCGTGCCGACGACGAGCGCACCAGCGGCGAGCGCTTCGTCGGGCAGGATCTCCGGCACGGGATTTGCCATCGCGAAGACGATGGGGTCTTTCGCCATCGTCCGGACCATGTCGGGCGTCAGGACGCGGGGCGCGGAGAGTCCGAAGAAGACGTTCGCCCCCTTGACGGCGTCGGCGAGGCCTCCCTTGACGCCGCGCTTGTTCGTGCGCGCGATCACGCGCCTGCGGTGCTCGTCGAGACCGGGGCGCGATTCGTGCATCACGCCGTCGATGTCGCAGACGACGGCGTCGCCGATGCCCGCGTCGAGCAGCAGGTTGACGACCGCGATCCCCGCCGCCCCAGCGCCGCTGACGGCGAGCGACACGTCCGAAAACGAGCGCCCCGCCAGCCGACACGCGTTCGTGAGCGCGGCCAGGGCCACAACCGCCGTGCCGTGCTGGTCGTCGTGGAAGATCGGGATGTCGCAGACCTCTTTCAGCCTGCGCTCAATCTCGAAGCAGCGCGGTGCGGAGATGTCCTCGAGGTTGACGCCGCCGAAGCCGCCCGCGATCAGCTCGACCGTGCGGACGATCTCGTCCGGGTCCTTCGAGCGAATGCAGATCGGATAGGCGTCGACGTCGGCGAAGTGCTTGAAGAGGACGCACTTGCCCTCCATGACCGGCATGCCCGCCTCCGGGCCAATGTCGCCCAGCCCCAGTACCGCCGTGCCGTCCGTGACGACGGCGACGGAGTTCCACCGCCGCGTGTAGCGGTAGCTCTCCTCGATATTTTTTTGAATTTCCAGACAGGGCTCCGCGACGCCGGGCGTGTAGGCGACCGCCATGTCGTGCATCGTCTCGATCGTCGGCCGCGAGCGAATCTCGATCTTGCCATGCCACTTCGCATGCATCTCGAGCGCCTCGGAAATTTTTTTATTCTTTTGGTCTTCCACATTTTTTTTCATATCGCTCAACACAATCCACTCCTGTCATCGCTGCATTTGTTCCGACACGGATTATAGCACCAGGGAAGCGAAGAAAAAAACGCAGCACGCTTCGTCTGTTTCGGTTGAGCGCAACGCAAAACCGAGCAAGCATACAAAAAACCGGGCGAGTTCTCCGAAGGTGCAACTTGACTTTTCAAATCGAAATTCCATATATTAGACGTCAGGAAACCCAAAATAAAAATTTTCCAAAGGAGGGATCCACATGGCGGATTTCAAGGTGGTGGGCAAGCCCATCCCGCGGCTGGACGGGCCGCCGAAGGTCACGGGGCAGGCTCGTTTTCTGGCGGATCGGATGCGCCTCGACCTGCCGGGCGCGTGGGTCGGCGGCACGGTGCGCTCGGACGTGCCGTACGGCAGACTGAAGGAGATACGCTTCGACGAGGCGTTCGACTGGTCGCGCGTCGCGGTCGTCACGGCGAAAGACCTGCCCGGCCCCAACTTCGTCCACATCGTGCGGGACGAGTACCCCATCCTTGCGGAGGAGACGGTCAACTACGTCACGCAGGCGGTCGCCCTCATCGCAGCACCCGACGCCGAGACGCTCGCCGCGGCGCTCGCCGCCGTGACGCTCGAGATCGAGCCGATGACGCCGGTCATGACGATCGACGAGTCGCTGACAAAAAAATCGATCATCTGGGGGGAGGACAACGTCGTCGACTCATACCGCGTCGACGGCGGCGACGTCGCGCGCGGCTTTGAGGAGGCGGACTTGATCGTCGAGGGGACGTACTCGACCGGCCTGCAGGAGCAGATCTACCTCGAACCGCAGGGAATGGGCGCTATCCCCCACGACGACGGCACGATGGAGATCACCGGATCCATCCAGTGCCCCTACTACGTGCACAACGCCGTCAAGACCGCGTTGGGCCTCGACGACGCGCGCGTGCGCGTCGTTCAGACGGAGGTCGGCGGCGGCTTCGGCGGCAAGGAGGACTACCCCTCCATCCTCGGCGTCCGCGCGGCGGTGCTGGCGAATAAAATAAAAAAACCGGTCGTCATGATCTACGACCGCACGGAGGACCTGCACGCGACGCCCAAGCGCCACCCCGCGCGCATCCATCACAAGACGGGCGTCAAGCGCGACGGCACCATCACGGCGATGGAGATCGACATCGTCATGGACGCGGGGGCGTACACGACCCTCACGATGGTCATCCTCCAGCGCTCCGTCCTGCACGCGACGGGCTGCTACTACACGCCCACGGCACAGGTGCGGGGGCGCGCCGTCGCGACGAACACGCCGCCAACCGGCGCGTTCCGCGGCTTCGGCGCACCGCAGTCCATCTTCGCCGTCGAGCGGCAGATGGACAAGATTGCGGACCTGCTCGGCATGGACCCGCTCGACCTGCGGCTGAAAAACACGATCAAAAACGGCATGCGCTTCCCCTACAAGCAGGTGCTCGAAAGCGGCGTCTGCGCGCACGACGTGCTCGCGCGCGCAGCGGAGCTGTCAGGCTACCGCGAGAAGCGCGCGCGCTACGCCCGCGAGGCGGCGGAGGCCGAGGCGCGCGGCGACCGCTATCGCCGGGGGATCGGCATCTCGGTCGCGCTGCACGGCGGCGGCTTCACCGGTGCGGCGGAGGACACGATGGGCACGACGACGCGCGTGGCATACCGCGACGGCGTCTTCGTGCTCTACACGACGAGCGTCGACATGGGACAGGGCGCCGCCACGGTTCTGCCGCAGATCGCAGCGGAGGTGCTGGGCGTGCCGATCGACAACGTCCGCCACCCCCTCCCCGACACGTACGAGTGCCCGAACAGCGGCCCAACGGTCGCCTCGCGCAGCACGATGTTCATCGGGCGCGTCCTGGCCCAGACCTGCCGCGAGATCGTGCGCAGACTGCGCGACTTCGTCGCCGAGCTGGACGACACCGATCCGGCGGAGACGACGTTCGAGGACGGCGTCTTCACCGTCGCGTCGGGCAAAAAAACCTCGATCCTCGAAGCGGCGGACGAATACGTGAAAAAATTCGGCGCGCTCGAGGAGACGCAGAAGTTCGAGAACAGAGGCAAGAGCGCGTGGGACCCGGAGAAGTTCGAGGGCGACGCGTACAAGGGTTACGGCTGGATCGCGGTGTCGTTGGAGGTCGAGGTCGACATGGACACGTACGAGGCGAACCCCGTGCACGCCACGGTCGTCGCCGAGGTGGGGCGCGCCATCAACCCGGTGCTCGCCTCCGGCCAGCTCGAGGGCGGCGTTCTCCAGGGGTGCGGATGGAGCCACATCGAGTCCGTCGAGGTCGACGACAAGGGGCGTTACACGGCGTCGCACATGAGCGAGTACCTCGTGCCGACCTTCCTCGACGCGCCGAAGTGGAACGTCGAGATGCTGGAGGTCCCCTGCGAGGTCGGGCCGTTCGGCGCGAAGGGGATCGGCGAGCTGCCGGCGAACGGCGGCGCGCCCGCCTTCCTCTCCGCTGTACAGAACGCGACCGGCGTCTTCGCCCCCTACATCCCGCTCACCGGCGAAAAGCTCTGGATGGAGCTGGAAAAATTGCACGGAGAAAAATATGCAACGGAGGACGAAACGCAGAAAGGGGGTGCGTCCAGATGAAGATACAGATCACGCTGAACGGCGCGCTGAAGGAGCTCCGCGTGCCGCCGATGAAACGCATGCTCGACGTCCTGCGCGAGGACTGCGGCCTGTTGGGCGCGAAGGAGGGGTGCGGCGAGGGCGAGTGCGGCGCGTGCGCGGTGATCATGGACGACGCGCTCGTCGACACCTGCCTCATCCCCGCGATCCAGATGGCGGGACGCCGCGTCGACACCGTCGAGGGCCTGGCCGCCCCGAAGGGGATGGGCGACTTCGAGCTCGACGACCTCCAGAAATTTTTTCTCGAGGAGGGGGCCGTGCACTGCGGCTTCTGCACGCCGGGGATGATCATGGCGGCGGTCGCCCTGCTGCGGCGCAACCCCCACCCGACGGAGGAGGAGGTCCACGTCTCGCTTGCGGGCAACATCTGCCGCTGCACCGGGTATGAAAAAATCTGCAACGCCGTCCTGCGCGCCGCAGAGGCCGGGTACGGCGACCGATTGACGCCCGGAAGAAACCTCTGCACCGAGATGCGCCCCGTCTTCGAAGGGGACGAGGCCGATAAATTCTTCTCGCCTCGCTCTCTGAAAGAGGCGCTCGATGTGCTATCATCACAGCGCGACGTGCTGATCCTCTCCGGCGGGACGGACATCGGCCCCGACACGAAGGGGGGACGCATTCGCCCCGTGCGTGTGATGGACGTCTTCTCCGTTCCCGAGATGAACGGCATCGAAGTCGTGGGCGAAGGCACAGACGCCTACATCCGCATCGGCGCATGCGCGACGAACACGGACATCGTGACATGTGCTGCGACGCGCAAACATCTGCCCGCGCTCGTGATCGCGTCCTCGCGGAGCGGCGCGCTCGCGATGCAGAACCGCGCCACCATCGGCGGCAACATCTGCACTGCCTCCGGCGCGGGAGATTTGCCTGTGGCGTTGCTTGCGCTCGGTGCGTTGTGCGTCGCCGCGGGACCGGACGCCGAGCGCATCGTGGCACTCGACGACTTCATCACGGGGTATCGGAAAAACGTCCTCGCATCGGACGAACTGTTGAAGGAGATCCGCGTGCCGATGCCCGCGCCCGGCTCGCGCCAGGTCTTCTACAAGCGCGGCTCGCGCAAGGCGCTGACGCTGTCGCGCGCATCGCTCGCTTTTTACGTCGACGTGCGCAACGGAAAGATCGCGGCGTTCCGCGCGTCCGCGGGCAGCATGTCCCCCGTCCCCATCCGCCTCAAAAATCTGAGCGCGGCGATGCCGGGGCGTGCGCTCTCGGAGTCGCTCCCGATGGAGGCGGCGCGCCTCGCGTACGGGGACGTCAACCCGCGCAAGACGCCGAAATACCGCAAGACGATGATCGCAAACCTGACGCATCGCTTCTTCTCGGAGGTATGCGAGGGGGTAAAAGCGTAAACATGGAGGGAAACGAATGAAAAATCTGCTGGCAGCCGCCCGGGGCGAAGCGCCGTCCGACCTGGTGATCAAGGGCGGGCGCATCGCCAACGTCCTCTCGCTCGAGTACGAGGAGGCCGACATCGCCGTCAAGGACGGCATCATCGTCGGCATCGGGGAGGGCTACAACGGCATCGAAGAGGTCGACGCGGACGGCAACGTGCTGATGCCGGGGATGATCGACGGACACCTGCACATCGAGAGCACGATGCTGGCGCCCGCGACATTTGCCGGAGCGGTCGTGCCGCTCGGCACGACGACCATCATGCCCGACCCGCACGAGATCGCGAACACTTGCGGCCTGCCGGGAATCGAGTTCATGTGGCGCGAGTCGCTCCGCACGCCGCTCGACGCCTATTTTGCTGCACCCTCCTGCGTCCCGGCGTCTCCGTTCGAGACGCCGTATCAGGAGATCGAGACCCTGAAGATGATGGAGTGCTACGACCGCGGCTGGTGCACGCACATGGGCGAGATGATGAATTTCCCCGGCGTCATCGCGGGGGACGAGGAGATCTGGGGCAAGATCACGACGGCGCGCGGTCTCGTCAAAACCGCCCACCTGCCGAACGTGACGGGCCGCGACCTCTGCACGTACCTCATCTCCGGCTGCAACGGCGACCACGAGAGCAACTTCGCCGACGAGGCGCGCGAAAAATTGCGCCGCGGCATCTGGGTCATGATCCGCGAGGGCGCAACGGAGCACAACCTCGAGGACGTCGCGCAAATCCTCCTCGAGGACGAGGCGCGCTACGCGCGCTGCATGGCGGTTTCGGACGACCTCACCGCGAGCCACATCCTCTTCAACGGACACATGGACCACAAGGTCCGCCTGCTGATCGACATGGGTATCCGCCCGCTCATCGCGGCGGCGCTCGTCACCATCAACCCGGCGCAGTACTTCCGCCTCTGGGACCGCGGCGCGATCGCGCCCGGGATGCTCGCCGACATCGTCATGGTCCCCTCGCTCGAGGAGTGCCGCGCGATGAAGGTCTGGAAGCGCGGCGTCCTCGTCGCGGACGACGGCAACCCGCTCTTCAAGGCATTCGCGCCGATGACGATCGATCTGCCGCAGACGAGCGCGGCGAATATTCGCCTCACGCCTGATTCACTCAAGGTCCGGGCAGAGGAAGGCGCAAAAATCCGCGTCATCGAAGCGCTGCCCGGCAAAGTCCTGACGAACGAACTGACGCTCGATCCACTCGTCGTCGACGGGCACGTCGAGAGCGACCGCGAACGCGACATCCTCAAGATGGTCGTCGTCGAAAAAAATCAGGGCACCGGCCGAATCGCGATCGGCTTCGTCAAGGGCTTCGGCCTCAAAAAAGGTGCAATCGCGTCATCGGTCGCGCACGACGCGCACAACTACATCGCGGTCGCCGCGGACGACCGCTCGATGCTGACCGCACTGCAATACCTCATCGACAACCACGGCGGACTGGTGACGACGCAGGGCGAGGAGGTCTCGGCCTCCCTCCCTCTGCCCATCGGCGGCCTCATGAGCAACCTCGACGCGCCGTCGCTTTCCAAGGCGCTGCTGCGGATGATCAAATCCGCGGAGGACCTGGGCACCGAAATCCGCCAGCCGTTCATGGCGCTGAGCTTTCTCTCGCTGTCGGTGATTCCCGAACTCAAGCTGACCGATAAGGGATATGTAGATCTTGCAAAGGGAGGGATACAGACGCTTTTTGTCCGCGAATGAACGTAGCCTTGCTGCGGCAAGTTCTTTTCGCAAAGCATTAACTGCACTCGATTCGCAAAATATGGGCGGGTACATATACTCCGCCCGATTGGAGGAATGACCAGTGAACAGTTGGTTGGAACATCAGTTCAAACTCTCGGAAAGGAAGACCGACGTCCGCACGGAGGTCTTCGCAGGCATCACCACCTTCATGACGATGGCCTACATCATCTTCGTCAACCCCGATCTGCTCTCCAAAACCGGCATGCCCTTCGGGGCGCTCATGGTCTCGACCTGCCTCGCGGCAGCGTTCGCGACGATCCTCATGGCCTTCATGGCGAACTACCCCATCGCACTCGCATCCGGCATGGGACTCAACGCATTCTTCGCCTTCACCGTCGTGCTCGGCATGGGCGTCTCCTGGGAGGTCGCGCTCGCTGCAATCTTCGTCGAAGGCATTTTCTTCATCATCCTCACCTTGACAAAGTTGCGCGAAAGTATCGTCAACAGCATCCCGATGTCCCTCAAGTACGGCATCACGGCAGGTATCGGACTTTTCATCGCATTCATCGGATTCCAGGGCGGCGGGCTCGTCGTCGACAACCCCGCGACGCTCGTCGGAGGCGCACCGCTCAAAGACAACCTCCCGGCGCTGCTCACCGTCGCGGGCCTCATCGTCATCGGCGCGCTCGAAGCGTTCCGCGTGCGCGGCGCGATCCTCTGGGGCATCATCATCATCACCGTCGTTGCCATCCCGCTGGGCGTCGCCCCGCTGCCGAGCGGAATCGTCTCGATGCCACCCTCCATCATGCCCATCCTGGGCAAGCTGGATTTCTCCTACGTCGGCTTCAACTTCGCCGACCCGGGCGTCGCGAACTTCTGGATCGTCGTCTTCACATTCTTCTTCGTCGACTTCTTCGACACGGTCGGGACGCTGGTCGGCGTGTCGAGCCGCGCGGGCCTGCTCGACGAGCGCGGCAACCTGCCGCAGGCGCGCGAAGCGCTCCTGGCAGACGCGATCGGTACAACGGCGGGCGCAGTATTGGGCGTCTCGACCGTCACGTCGTACGTCGAGAGCGCCGCCGGCGTCGGCGTCGGCGGCAGGACAGGCCTCACTGCTCTCGTCACGGCGATCCTCTTCCTCCTTGCGATCTTCTTCAACCCAATCATCAGCATCGTCCCCTCCTGCGCGACCGCTCCGGCGCTGATCTTCGTCGGCGTCTACATGATGATGGGCGTCACGAACATCAAGTTCGACGACTGGACGGAACTCCTCCCCTCGATCATGGCACTCTTCGCCATGCCGTTCGCCTACAGCATCGCCAGCGGCATCGAGTACGCGGTCAT
This sequence comes from Synergistaceae bacterium OttesenSCG-928-I11, assembly GCA_030266365.1. Lineage (GTDB taxonomy): Bacteria > Synergistota > Synergistia > Synergistales > Synergistaceae > JAJDHV01. The sequence continues at coordinate 8,296 of JAJDHV010000025.1, forward strand.
CACCTACGCGGGCGTCAAGCTCCTCTCCGGCAAAGCGAAGGACGTCTCCGTCGTCATGTGGTTCCTCGCGATCGTCTTCGTCGCGAAGGAGATTTTTATCGGGTAAAACAGCACCACAAAAAAATCATCCCATATAAAAAGCTCCGGATCGGTTCAATACCATCCGGAGCTTTTTTAGGCACGGTTGTCGGATACAGTGCTAGGCGTTCTGGCTCCACACTTCCTCGATAACCTTGATGCTTTCACCATACGAGGGGCAACCACCAATAATCATGCTCAGCGCGGCAACCGCGAAAAGCTCTTCCTTCGTCGCGCCCGCTTTCATTGCATGTCCGGCATGTGCCTTAACGCCGTTCAGATGACGGATGGCGCAGCACATGGCGAGAATTATCAATTGTTTCTCCTTCGGCGTGAAAGTCGTGTTACCGCTGCCGCTGACCGCATCGCGCCAGGCGGCGGTTTTTTCGTTCATTTCTTCGTTCATTTCCTTCATAATTTGCCAGTGTTTCGGCATGGGTTTCGTTGCGTTCTCTGCCAAAGCTAAAACCTCCAATAATTTAATTGTTTTTTCGCGTCTGCTACAAATCCCCGCGAATGTCCATCATTCGTTTTTTCATGGCGGCGCTCAACAGAGACTCGTCGCGGCCTACGTGGAACCACCGGACGCCCATATCGCTCAAAATCTTCACCCGCTCCGGCGTATCCGCCTTGATGATGGGCGTTTTGCCGTAGGCAACGGCTTTTTGGATAATCCGTTCCTCTGTTTCGATCACCTTGGGATTCGTCGTTTCGCCCGGCACACCCAATGCTTGAGAGAGATCCATCTTGCCCGTCGCCACCATGTCCACGCCCGGGGTACACAGGATCTCGTCGACGTTGCGAATACCCTTCTGATCCTCGATCTGCACGATCAGCCGAACCTCGTCGTTGGCGGATCTCATGTAATCCTTGAACGCCGTCCTTCCGAAATCCAGCACCCTAGCGGCCCCATTCATCCCGCGCTCGCCGAGCGGTGCGTATTTGACCGCCCGAACCGCCTTCAGCGCAGCATCCCGACTGTCGACATGCGGAACCATGATGCCCATGATACCCAAATCGAGAAGCGCGGAGACGTTGGCAAGATTAGGAACTCTGACGTGGACGGGGATACCGACGAGCCGCGCGAGCCGCACCATGCCGATCACCGTGCAACTGTCAAATATCATGTGCTCCCAGTCGATCCGGACGAAGCCAAAACCGGCGCGGGCTGCCATCTCGACGACAACCGGGTCGCACATGCTGAGTGTGATGCCGTATTTATGCTCCATTCGAGTTACTCCTTTCACTTGGTGTCGCATTGCTCTGCATGCGATTTTTCAGGAACGGGAGCGCAAAGAGCCATGCCACGAGCACGACCGTCGTCGCAACGGAGAGCACGCCCACCGTGAGTACACCGGTCACGCCCAGAACGATCAGGCCCAGGCGCATGATGGGATTGAAGCTCCTGTAGTGGTATGGAGCGCAATTCTGCAACCCGCATATGATGGCGTAGATCGAGACAAGTGTGGAGACGAACACGTCGATGATCTCGACCGGCGAACCGATGAAGAGGAACGGCGGATTGTAGACGAAGGCGTACATGACGATCAGCGTCGGGATAGATATCCGGTACGCAGTGATTGCCGTGTTGTACGGGTTCGCATTCGCAATCGAGGCAGCAACGTATGCCGGTACCGCCACCGGTGGCGTCACGCCCGCCATGAGACCGGAGTAGAAAACGAACAGGTGAGCGGAAAGCGCCGGGACGCCAAGGCTAATGATGCTCGGCGCGAGCAATGTCGAGACGACAATGTAGAGTGCCGTCGACGGCATACCCATCCCCAGGACGGTGGAGGCGATCATCGTCAACACGAGGAGGACGAGCAGATTCGAACCGGAGAGGGTGAGAAGCATCGTGGAGAACTTGAGCCCTACACCGGTCAGGGAGATGGTGCCGACGACGATGCCTGCCCCCGCAACCAAGCAGACGACCATGGCGGATGAAAAGACGCCCTCGACTGCGGCGTCATAGATTTCGCGCGCGATTGTCGGTACCGACTTCCCCTTTTTCAAACCGTCCACCACGACAGATGCGAGCATTGTCAGAATCGTGTAGAAGACGGACTGTGCAGGCGACCACGCCATAAAAAGTAAGAGTGTGACCAATACGGCGAGCGGAAGCAGAATGACCCAATGCGACAGCAGGAGTTTTTTCACCGTCAGCGCCCTGTCGACTTCGATCCCCTTGAGATCCAGTTTGACGGCCTCACTGTCGACCGCGAGGAAGAGTGACGTATAGTAGAAGACCGCAGGCAAAAACGCCGCCAAACAGACACGCGCGTAGGAAACCTGGAGAATCTCCGCCATGATGAAGGCGACCGATCCCATGACGGGGGGCATGATCTGCCCGCCGATAGATGCCGAGGCCTCGACGGCACCGGCAAAGTGCGGCGTATAGCCGCTGCGCTTCATAAGGGGAATCGTGAACGACCCCGTGCCGACGACGTTCGCCACAGCACTGCCGGAGATTGTGCCGAAGCTCGCGCTCGCAATAATCGCCATCTTCGCCGGACCTCCACGAAATTTGCCGACCAGGCTTTTCGCAAGGTCCATGAAAAACTCGGAGCCGCCGAGATTTTTCATCATCACGCCAAAGATCACGAAAAGGACGACGTACGACGACGTGACGCCAATGGTCGTCCCGAAGACGCCCTCCGTTGTGAACATCTGGTGCCAGATGACCCTCGTGAGGCTGTACCCCCTGGAGGAAAGAACGGGAAGGTAATTGCCCCAGAAGGAGTAAGCGAGAGACAGACAGACGAGAATCGGGAAGACGATGCCCACGGTACGTCGCGTCGTCTCGACGATCCCGACGATAATCAGGACGCCCATCAGCATGTCGAGGTTCGTGGGGTCGCCGAGCCGGTCGGCGATCTCCGTCGGATAGAAGTACACGCAGTACGAACCCGCAACAAGCACGATCGCCGTGAGAATCTTGTCTGTAAGTGGAATCCCCGTTTTAGGCTCCTCGCCCTTTCGTTTGGAAGCGGGGTAAAGGAGGAACGCAAGCGACATAAAAATTGTGAGGTGCGTGCATCGCAAAACGTACGTCTCGACCGGAACCACAGCGGCATACATCTGAAACAGGGCTGCGCACAACGCCACCGCGCCGAGAATTTTTCTCTCAAGACCCGTTAGTTTTCTCATGTTCGAATGGGCACCTCCTCGTCCCCGTTACGACCGAACTGGACCGGCGCTTAAAATACGCCTTTGTCCTTCCAGTACCGTTCCGCAGCCGGGTGGAAGGGTACGCCCAGAATATCCATGTTCGTCGCGGCGTTCTCCGGGTTGTACTGCCCGGCATCAATGTTGATCGCCTTCAACTCCTCGTTGTGATTCACAATCGCGTCCAAAATCCGGACGACGAGGTCGTCCGACATGTCATCGCGCACGACGATGTAGGAGACGCCGCGCATCGTGTGATAATCCTTATCCTGTCCCTTGTATGTGCCAGCGGGGACGACTGCGGGGACCAAGAGCGGGAAACTTTTGTTCAACTCCTGGACATCTTCTTCGGTGATTTCGAGGAAACGGACCGGTATCGAATTCGTGACCTCGATCATCGGCGCCGCCGGAACACCGCTGCCGCAGCGACCGACGTCGAGCTTGCCGTCCACCATCGCCGCGACCTGCTCGCCGTTCGTCATATAGAAGTGTTTCGCATCTTTGTACACGTCGATTCCCAGATTCTCGAGGAGTTTCTCCAGATACGGGTACGCCGCGGCCCCCCTAACGCCGAGTGAAATACGGGCACCCTTGACGTCTCGAAGCGATTTGTACTGCGAGGACTCGGGGGTATAGAAGTAGTGGTATGTCGAGTGCCCGGACATGAGGACGCGGATACGGCTGTAGTCCTTGCCCTTGAACTCGCGCTCGCCCTTGTACGCCTTCTGAAGGACGTCGGAGTCGGCCATGCCGAGCTGCGCTTCGCCCTTCATGACGAGAGTCAGGTTTTCCTGTACACCGCTTGTCACCTCGACATTGCACTCGACACCGTCGATGTACTTGTTGATGAGAGAGGCAACGGCCGCACCAACCAGATAGTAAGTGTTCGTGCTTGCGGCCGTTCCGAACGCGAGCGTGTGCGAAGCCGCCTGCGCCATGTTCGTACCGGTTGCGAAAACTGCCAACAGAAGCCCTGCTACGATTGCCGTGATCTTTCCCTTCATCGATAATCCCTCCATTTCGATTTCGTCGAACTCGTTCCTGCCTGTTCTCTCTCTACTCTACTTGCGACACTACACCGGCATGCTCGGGATGCCGGGGATGTTCATCCTGACCCGATACAGTTCCGTTGATGCGCAGACATAGAGCGTCTTCCAGTCGTCGTCGCCCCATGCGAAATTTGCAGTGCGGTCGCCGTTTGGAGACGCAATCACACCCTGGAGGGTTGCGTCCGGATTGTAGACGTAGATTGCAGGCCCAGGCCCCGAGCAGTAAACGTTCCCCTCAACATCTACTTTCATACCATCCGGTTTCCCAGCCATATCCTTGTCGGCTTCGGCGCCGAGCTCGCTAATGACGTCCGTAAAGAGGCGATCATTCGTGAGCGTCCCGTCCGTTTTGACGTCGAAGACGCGGATGTGCGACATTTTCGTGTCGTTGATGTAGAGCAAGGACTCGTCGGGAGAAAAAGCGAGTCCGTTTGGCTTCGGAAACTCGACGAGTAGCGTGAGTTCCTTCGTCTCCGGTTCGAGGCGATAGACACCGCAGAAGTCGAGGTCCGGTTTGCGGATGATACCCGCCTTGTCGCTCTCGATCCCAGAACGAGGATCCGTAAAGTAGATACTGCCGTCCGACTTGACAATGACGTCGTTCGGGCTGTTCAGGTGTTTTCCGTCGTAATGGCTTGCAAGCGTCGTAATGCTCCCGTCGTGCTCCGTCCTCGTCAGAGTGCGGCTGATATGCTCGCAGGTGATCAAACGTCCCTGATGGTCGAGTGCGTTTCCGTTCGATTTCCCACTGGGGTCGCGGATGACTTCGACACCGCGTTCCGGTGACCATCTTCTCATGATATTGCCGTAAATGTCGCTGAACGTCAGATTTTTTTCACGCGGATTCCACACAGGTCCCTCGATAAAAACAAACCCTTCTCCGATTTTTTCAAACTTGAGATGCTGGTAATTCGGGGTGGTTTTGACCTTGCACTCCATAAACAGGTTCCTCCTTTAGTATGTCAACAAATGTAGAGCATCGATCCACACAATCACCCACCAGTAGCGCTATTCCCCCCTTTCGGGTATCGCGCGCTCGATGCATGTCCGGTTTCATAAATTTCGTTGGAAATGTTCGTTCGTGATCCGTTTCAATTGGTCTGCTGCATATGAAAATACTATAGAATATTACGCAATAAGTCCAATCGAACGTTTGGGAAGTTTTAGGCAAACTGTTCGATATCTTGGATTGATCTCACCGGAGTATGCAATAATAGATTTACGAGGCGACATCCAGCGTCGCCGGGAGGGGTTGAGGCCTTGAATCTTCAGCACCTTTACTATTTTCAGAAACTCTCGGAACTCCAACATTATTCCCAAACGGCGACCGCGCTGAACGTATCGCAGTCGAATCTCAGCTACGCGATTTCTTCGCTCGAAAAGGAGTTGGGTGCACAGCTCTTCGAAAAAAAAGGGCGCAACGTTCAACTGACCGGCGACGGAGAACTCTTTCTGGAGTATGTTAACCGCGCATTAAGCGAACTGGAAACGGGACGCGACGTCGTACAAACCATTTCGGCGCAGAACCGATCCGCCGTTCGGCTCGCGGCGTTTCGAATTCAGGCGGCTTATGAACTGGTTGAAGGTTTTCGCAATAAAAACGAGGACTCGAATATTCGTTTCTTCGTTCATCATAAAAAATCCATCGCCATCCTCCGAGATCTCAAAAACAAGAAAATCGACGTCGGTATCTGCTCCTACCGAAAAACCGACACCGCGCTCGAGTTCATGCCAATCATCAGGCAGCATCTGGTTGCCTTGATGCACGCCGAACATCCCCTGGCAGACAAAACAGAGCTCGACCTTCGTGAGATCGCGCGCTACCCCGTCGTCATCCCGAACGGAAGCAGCGACGGCATGTACCGGCAAATCATCGGGCTGTTCGACGCAATCGGCGAAAAACCCCTCCAATATAGCGACGCCGATTTTGTCAGCGCCGCCGCATTCCTCGCCAGCAAGAATTTCGGAATCGCCCTGGTTATCAACAACCCGGTTCTAAAAAATTTCAACGTCCGAATCATTCCGGTAACAAATCCAAAGGCCGATTTCCACTTATACCTCACCTATGCGAAAGACCTCTGGCACTCTCAGGCTGTCCGCGTATTTTTGGACTATGCGAAATCATGCGCACACACCATGAGCGTATAACACCGCATATTTGAAAAAATTTTTCGAGGGTCTCAAACCCTCACAAGGAGGGCTCATACCATGACCGTATCCGCGCTCGCAGGGAAATCCGCGCCGAAGGAGATGTTGGTGAACGTTCCGCGCCTGATCTCAGCCTATTACACAGAATCCCCGGACCCGGACGATCCGTCGCAGGGGGTGTCGTTCGGCACGTCGGGGCACCGGGGATCGTCGCTGAAAAACACGTTCAACGAGGCGCATATCCTGGCGGTCTGTCAGGCAACCGCCGAACTGAGACGTGAAACGGGCGTGACGGGGCCGATGTTCCTCGGCATGGATACGCACGCCCTCTCGGAACCCGCGCTCCGCACGGCGGTCGAGGTGTTCGCAGCGAACGACGTCGAGTTGATGATTCAGGACGGTCTCGGTTACACGCCGACACCGGTCGTCTCGCACGCGATCATCGCGTGGAACCGGGCGCACGCGGACAAGGCGGACGGCGTCATCATCACGCCGTCGCACAACCCGCCGGAGGACGGCGGGATCAAATACAACCCCCCGGAGGGCGGCCCCGCCTCGCCGGAGATCACGGGGCGCATCCAGAAGCGCGCCAACGAGCTGATCCGGGGCGGCAATAAAGACGTACGGCGCACGCCGTTCGCGCGCGCGCTCGCTTCCGACACGACGCACCCATACGATTATGTCCTGCCCTACGTGCGCGATCTGGCGAACATCGTCGACATGCGGGCGATCGCGGGGGCGACGCTTCGCATCGGCGTCGACCCGATGGGCGGCTCGGGTGTCGCGTTCTGGGAGCCGATCGCGGACATCCACGGCCTCGAGCTGCACGTTGTCAACCCCTACGTCGACCCAACGTTCTCCTTCATGACGCTCGACTGGGACGGCAAGATCCGCATGGACTGCTCCTCCCCCTACGCGATGGCGAGCCTCCTCGAACACAAGGACGCCTACGACGTCGCGTTCGGAAACGACACGGACTACGACCGCCACGGCATCGTCACCCCGGACGGCCTGATGAACCCGAACGCCTATCTCGCGGTCGCGGCGCGCTACCTGATGACGACCCGAAAAAATTGGAGCCCGGACGCTGCCGTCGGCAAGACGCTCGTTTCCAGCTCGATCATCGACCGGATGGCGGCGGCGATCGGACGCGAGATCTACGAGGTGCCGGTCGGCTTCAAGTGGTTCGTCGATGGACTCACCTCCGGCACACTCGGCTTCGGCGGGGAGGAGAGCGCGGGGGCGTCGTTCCTGCGCACGGACGGCACAACGTGGACGACGGACAAAGACGGCTTCATCATGGATCTCCTGGCGGCGGAAATGCTCGCCGTCACCGGCAAATCGCCCGCCGTTCACTATCGGGAGCTCACCGAGCGCTTCGGCACGCCGTTCTACGAGCGGATCGACGCGCCGGCGACGGCGGAGCAGAAGGTGCGGTTGAAAAAATTGTCTCCCGCGGACGTCAAAGCGGAAACGCTCGCGGGCGAGCGAGTCACAGGCCGCCTGACGACCGCGCCGGGCAACGGCGCGCCGATCGACGGCCTCAAGGTGACGACGGAGAACGGCTGGTTCGCCGCTCGCCCCTCCGGCACGGAGGACGTGTACAAGATCTACGCCGAAAGCTTCCAAAGCGTGGCGCACCTGCGGCAGATCCAGAAGGAGGCGCAAGAGATCGTCTCGGCGACGATCGGGTAAAGACAAACGATCGGGTGGCGAATGCAAAGACAAAAAAATCCCGCGCCGGAATTCTCCGGCGCGGGTGCTGTATGCTCGATGAAAAAATTTTTGTCGTTACGCCCCCATGATCCCCAGGGCGGCGGTCCAGACGGCTTTGTCGCTCTCGACGACCGTCAGGTTGGCCTCGTAGGCGCGGCTTGCGACCATCAGGTCGGCCATTTCCCTTACGACATTCACGTTGGGGTAGGCGACGTAGCCGTCCGCGTTCGCGTCGGGGTGATCGGGCTGATAGGCGAGGCGAGGCGGCGTGTCGTCCTCCGCGATCTCCGTCACCCGGACGCCGGACGACGAATAGAGGCCGAACCAGCCCTTCCGGATCCGTTCGTCCTGCCCGCCGATCGCCTCCATCAGGCGTTCCTGAAAGACCGGGACGCGCCTTGTGTAGGGGCCGCCGTCCTCCGTGCGCGTCGTGTTGACGTTCGCCAGGTTTCCCGAAATCGTATCCATCCACAGGCGGTTTGCGGTGAGCCCGCTTCCCGCGATGTCGAGCGATCGAAAAACTCTCATTTACGCGCCACCTCCGATGACCCTTCTGTATGCCGCGATTTTTTTGTTCATCGCGCGAGACATACCCTGATAGAGCATTCTCGACTCGGTGAGGCGGGCCGTCTCCGTCTCCGGATCGACGTTGTTGCCGTCGCCGCGGTAGACCTCGTATCCCACGAGATGATCCTGCGGCGAAACCTCGGCGACGTCGGTCTTGACGTTCGACATGTGCCGCGCGTTTGTCCGTTTCATGGGCAATCGCCGCGGCGCGTCGATGATCTCCTTGAGCTGGTCCTCGAACGAGACTTCCTTGCGCGAGTAGCCCGGCGTGTTCATGTTGGCGATATTCTGGCTCGTGGCCTCGAGACGTTTCGACAGTCCGTCCAGATCCTTCGCTACGACGCCCCATGTCAAATCTGCGATCATGAACACACACCTCCTTACCGGCTACCTATATCTTCGGCGGTTGGGAGGCATGACTTTACGGGAAAAATTCTAGCGTTTGTCTCCGTTTTTCAGCGTGATGCCGAGCTCGTCCAGGAAGAGGCTGCTGATGACCTTGATGTACGTGCCCTTCATCCCGAGGCTGCGGCTCTCGATGATGCCCGCGCTCCCCAGCTTGCGAAGCGCGTTGACGATGACGCTGCGCGTGACGCCGACGCGGTCGGCGACGCGGCTCGCGACGACGACGCCGTCCGGCCCGCCCAGATCCTCGATGATGTGCTTGATGCTCTCCACCTCGGAGAACGAAAGCGCGCGCATCGCCATCTGCACGACGAGGCGCTCGCGCCCGCGTTCCTCGATGTTGCGCCCGCGCTCGTTCAAAATTTCGAGGCCGACGACCGTTGCGAGGTATTCCGCGAGAACGAGGTCTTTCGTCGCGAACGGCTCGCCGAAGCGCGCGAGGATCAGCGTGCCGAGACGTTCGCCCATGCCGTTGATCGGGGCGTAGATGACGTGCTTGTTCGAGTAGCGGCACGCCTGATCGGAGTAGGCGCAGCGACCGTTGTCCGTGTGGTTCAGCACCGATTCGCGCGACATGTTGATCTTTTCGACGTAGTCCTCGGGCATCTCCCCCTTGTCGAGCAGGGTCTCCATCACGGGGCAGTCGTACTCGCTGGACCATGCGTAGCCCAAGATCGGGCCGTCGCGGCCGATCAGGTACGTGTTCGCCGAGGCGAGGTCGGTCAACAGTTTCGCCAGCTTCTGGTAGTCCGGCTGCTTGTTGTCGCGGCGGTTCTGGAGGACGCGGCTGACGATCCGCGTCTTCTCCAGCAGGTCCTCCATCTCCGTTTTGTTGTCGGGCGCTTCGTTGCGCGATTTGTCGTCCATCACCATGCGGGCATCTCTCCGTTTCTAAGCGACTACAATAGGTACTTTCTTGCATCCCCGTCCGAGACGAGGCCTTCGAGCCTCTCCCGCACGAAATTTCCGTCCACGGTCACCTTCTCGCGGTGCGTTTCGCTGTCGCCCACCTCGAAGCTGACGTCCTCGAGGATGTGCTCCATCATGGCGTGCAGACGGCGCGCGCCGATGTTCTCCATCTGCGCGTTCATGCGCGCCGCGTACTCCGCGATCGCCTCGACCGCGTCGTCCGTGAAGGCGAGGTCCGTCCCCTCCGTGCCGATGAGCGCCACGTACTGCTTGATGAGACTGTTCTCCGGTTCCGTCAGAATGCGGACCAGGTCCGCCTCCGAGAGCGCGCCGAGCTCGACGCGGATGGGCATGCGCCCCTGCAACTCCGGCGCGAGGTCGGACGGTTTGTTGTGGTGAAACGCGCCCGCCGCGATGAAGAGCATGTGATCGGTCTGCACGGGGCCGTACTTCGTCTGCACGGTCGTCCCCTCGATCACCGGCAGCAGGTCGCGCTGCACGCCCTCGCGGCTGACGTCCGGGCCGGAGCGCCCCGACGAGCCACCGGTTGCGATCTTGTCGATCTCGTCGATGAAGATGATGCCCTCTTCCTGCGCCTTGTCGATCGCCTCGCGGCTAACGGACTCCATGTCGAGCAATTTCTCGGCCTCCTCGGCCTGCACGACGCGCATGGCCTCGTCGACGCGCATCCGCTTGCGGTGCAGCTTTTTCGGCATCATCCCGCCGATCAGCTCGCCGATGTTGATGCCCATCTCCTCCATGCCGCCACCGATGAAGCCCATGCCGACCTTCGAGCCCTCGGCAACCTCGATGTCGACCTCACGACCATCGAGCTTGCCCGCGCGCAGCATCTCGCGCATCTTCTCGCGCGTGTGCGACGCGCGCTCCTCGTCGACGGGTTCGTCCTGCGCGAGATTTTTCTTCTCCTCTTCGCCGTCGCCGAAGACGCCGAAGAGCTTCATGATGTCCGAGACGTTTGACGCGCGCTCCTTCTTGCGCCCCGGCAGGAGCGCGTCGAGCAGGCGCTCCTCCGCGCGCAGGGCTGCTGCGTCCTGCACGTCCTCGATCTTCCGCTTGCGGACCATCTGGATAGACGATTCGACGAGATCGCGTATCATCGACTCGACGTCCCGGCCGACGTAACCCACCTCGGTGAACTTCGTCGCCTCGACCTTGACAAACGGCGCATCGACCAGTTTCGCCAGCCTGCGTGCGATTTCGGTCTTGCCGACGCCGGTAGGGCCGACCATCAGAATATTTTTCGGCGCGATCTCGTGACGGATCTCGTCCGACAGCGCCCTGCGGCGGATGCGGTTGCGCAGGGCGATCGCCACCGATCGCTTCGCCTTCTCCTGTCCGACAACATAGCGGTCGAGGTACGCCACGACCGCGCGCGGCGTTAGGGACGCGCCTTCGCTTAACTGCAATGCCATTATTCCACTTCCTCCAGAATGATCGAATCGTTCGTGTAGATGCAGATGCGCGACGCGATCTCGATGCTCTTGCGCGCAATCTCCGCCGCGGTGAGCGACGTCTCGTCCATCATGGCGTACGCCGCCGCCTGCGCGAAACCGCCGCCGGAGCCGATCGCCGTCACGCCGTTCTCCGGCTCGAGGATGTCCCCCGCGCCGGAGAGAAGAAAGACGTCGTTCCTGTCCGCGACGATCATCATGGCCTCGAGCCGCCGCAGATACTTGTCCGTCCGCCAATCCTTCATCAGCGCGCTCGCCGCGCGCAGCAGGTTGCCGTGGTGCTCGTCGAGCTGCTTCTCGAAACGCTCGAGGAGCGTCATCGCGTCCGCGGTGCTGCCGGCGAAACCGGCGAGGACGTTCTTCTCCCCCCGCCCGCCGACGCGGCGCACCTTGCGCGCCGAGTTCTTGACCACCTGCGAGCCGAGCGTCACCTGTCCGTCGCCCGCCATCGCCACTTTTCCGTCTCTTTTTACGCACACGATCGTCGTGCCTTCCATCGATTGCATGGTTTATCCTCCATAACCCGAGCGCGGGTGCGCTTCGAGGTAGCTTTTTTTCATCTGTTCGGTCGTCACCGAGAGGTAGCGCTGCGTCGTCGCGAGGCTCTCGTGTCCCAGCAGTTCCTGGATAACCCGCAGCGGCGCGCCCCGCTCCAGCATGTGCGTCGCGAAGCTGTGCCGCAGCGTGTGCGGCGTGACGCCGTGCAGGCCAACTTTTTTCGATACGGTGACGACGGTCCGATGCACCGTCCGCTCCGTCAGGCGCGTCGCCCCTACGCCATGCAAAAGCGGCGCGTCCCCCTCCACCGGCAACCCCTTGGCGGTCGCGGCGTCGCGCCACCGGACGAGCAATCCCTGCGCCACCCGGCCGAACGGGACCATGCGCTCCTTCGAGCCCTTCCCCATGACGCGCAGCCACCGCTCGGGGACGTCCACGTCCTTCCAGTCGAGCGAGACGAGCTCGTTCACGCGCAGCCCCGCGCCGTAGAGCAATTCGAGGACGAGCGAGTCGCGCAGCTCCTTCTTCGAGCCCCGCACCCCCTCGTCCAGCATCCGAAGGACGTCCTCGTACGCGATGGCGCGCGGCATCCCCGGCGTCTGCTTCGGCCCCCTGAGCCCGACACCGACATCGCGCTCAATGGCGCCGCAACGCACAAGATAACGCACGAATCCGCGCAACGCCGAGA
>JAJDHV010000026.1 GCA_030266365.1 Synergistaceae bacterium OttesenSCG-928-I11
GAAGGCGAAATTTTTTTCTGCGACGTCCTCGTCAATCGCCCAGAAGTGATTTCATCCACGCGTTGAATTTCGGATCGAAAGCGAGTTTGTTCTTCTCCGGCGATCGGCGTCGCAACGTTTTGCCATCGCTTTCGACCGCGTCGATTTTATTGACGGTGGCGAGGATCGACTCGTCGACGATTTCAACCTCACGCAGAATAGCCGTATAGGCAGCCCCTTCGCCACGTCTGACACCCTCGATCGACAAAGCAAGCTGATCGATATCCTCGATCAACCGCTCCACTTTCTCCTGACACTCATTGCGTTCCTTGTTCGTCATCGGGAGGTCGATCACCTTCACACAGATGTCCCGCATGAGCGTGAGCCTCGTCAGCAATTTCCCATACAGCGCATCGAGCAATGCCATATCGTCGTCGGGATATTGCTCGCATGGGGTGAAAAACGAGGCATCGCCCTGCCCATGCAGAGAACGGATGATGCGATAATTGCCTTTGCCGTCGTCGTTTCGCTTCATCGTCAGCATAGACGACATTTTACCATGTAAAAAAATGCGCCCCCTGAAACAGGGAGCGCATGCATCGCTGCTATTTTTTTCGAATATTTTTTCACCGTCAATCGACGGTGGACGTTTCCTCGACCTGACTTTCCTCCGGCGCTTCCTCACACTCGCAGGTTTTTTCGGCGATCGCAACCTTCGCGTATCTGTCGATACCCGTACCGGCAGGAATCAGGAGGCCGATGATGACGTTCTCCTTGAGGCCTTGAAGTTCGTCGACCTCGCCCCTAACCGCCGCCGCGGAAAGGATCTGCGCAGTCTGCTGGAACGACGCCGCGGAGAGGAAGCTGTCCGTCGCGAGCGCTGCCTTCGTCACACCGTGAACGACCGGCCTGCTCTCTGGAATTTCACGCAGGCGCCGGATGAAAGAGACGCGCTGTATGATCCGCTTGACCTCCGTCGGTGCCGATTGCGCTCGTATGACGACGTGATCGGGATTCGCCGTGACGATCTGCTCGATGACGTGTGCGTTGATCTCTTCGCCGCTTGCCGCCACGATTCTGTCCTCATGGTCAATAACATCCTCGAGCAGAACCTTGCCGTGAATCTTCTCTCGAAGCACCTGCTCCATGAGTTTTTCGTGTGTCAGGATCGTCCCCTCGAGGTCGATCGCGACGATGGAGCCCTCGACAAGCCCACGGACGATTCCGCCGTCGACCATCGTCGGCACGGACTCGAGCGCGTTCCCGTCGCGGCCGATCGCCTGCGAGAGGGGCTTGCAGAAATAATGATCGATCAGCACATGATGCATCGCGTCCTGAATATTGACGACCTCGGTGGACTTCCAGACCTTTACCGTCTTGATGAAGTTATCCTTCAAGGCGGCCAATGCATCTTTCGAGAGCAGCGTGTCCTTTTTCGCGGCAACCGCACCGTCTATGACGATATCCTCGGCAAGATAGCGGCTGTTCTCCATACTTGAAAGCGCTTCGGTGTCGCAGACGAGCATCGGGCGCGGCTCGTATTTGACGATCTCCGACAGGTCTGCGCTCGTAAGCGTCTTTCCTGCGGGCATCGTCATGTTGTCGCCCGCGATGAAATCGTCGATGAGCACGAGGGAATCCAGCATGTGTCGGAAGGCCGCCTCGCCCACGATGACGCGAAGCCCCTCGTTCTCATCCTGGAGGATGATCTCGGAGATCGAGCGTCCGGGCGTCAGGATGTCGAGAATCAGTCCTTCGTTCAGCTTCTGCCCCCGGTATTTGTTCGCCAGATCGCCGACACCGCCGCCGACAAGGTCCTGAAGGATTCTGCCGTCCAGGAAATCGACCGCTTCGCGCATATATTTCGCATTGTCGCCCTTGATGCTCGCGACCTCTTCGTTGAAATCCTCGCGCCAGACGAGCTCTCCAGCGACGAAACGGCTGTCCCCTTCTTCCGCGACGCGAACTCGGTTGACCGGCGCGACCTTGCGAAGGATCGTCTCGATGTGCTTGTCGTTGATCGAAACACCCTGCGTGCGGTAGACCTCCTGAATGCCGTCCAGAAGGTAGCGCTGGACCTCCTCCAGGCTTTCGACCTCGAGCAACTGCTGCGGATCTTTGTAGCCCTCGGTGAGCTCTTGCCCCTTCTTGATCTCCGCACCAACCTGGATGTCGGTCTTGAGGCTCTGTGCCGCGGAAATATTCCAGGCGATCCGCTCTTCGACGCCGTCCTCCCGGTCGGAGGTCTCGACGATGATTTTTTTCTTGCCCTCCGTCTCGCGAATTTCGACGATCGTTCCGTCACGGTCCGCGAGCATCGCGACCTTCTTCGGACGCCGGACCTCGAAGAGCTGTTCGATGCGCGGGAGACCCTGTGTGATGTCCTCACCGGTGAACTGACGGACGCCGCCCGTGTGGAACGTCCGCATCGTCAACTGCGTCCCCGGCTCGCCGATGCTCTGTGCGGCGACGACGCCGACCGCCTCGCCGACCGCGATCTTCTTGCGCGTCGCAAGGTCGCGACCGTAGCACGTCCGGCAGATGCCGTGGCGAAGGCCGCAGGTGAGCGGGCTTCGCACCCAGACGGACTTGATGCCGATTTCTTCGATATACGCCGCTTTCTGTGCCGAAATTTCCTCGCCCTTGTCGAGGATTTTCTCGTCCGAATCGGGCGCGTAAAGATCGTTCAGCGCGATACGTCCCGTGAGGCGTTCGGCGAGCGAGATGATGACCTTATCCTCCGCGAGCAGCGGACGGACTTCCACGCCCTGATCGGTCTGGCAGTCGTCCTCCGTGATGATCAAATCCTGCGCGACGTCGACGAGGCGTCGTGTGAGGTACCCCGACTTCGCCGTACGAAGCGCCGTGTCCGCGAGGCCCTTTCGCGCACCGTGCGTCGAGATGAAGTACTCGAGCATGTTGAGCCCCTCGCGGAAATTCGCGGTGATCGGGTAGTCGATGATGCGGCCGGACGGGTCCGCCATGAGACCGCGAATGCCGGCCATCTGTGCGACCTGCCCGCGCGTGCCGCGCGCGCCGGAGTCGACCATCATGCGGAGCGGGTTGGAACTCTCCATGTGGTCCATGATGCTGTCCGCGATCCTGCGGCCGGCATTCGACCAGATGAAGTCCTTCTCGCGCATATACTCCTCTTCATCCATGAGACCCATCTCATGCTGCTCGGAGAGGTCGGCTTCCTTCTCCAGTGAGAAGTTGACGATCTCCTTTTTCTCCCCCGGCACAATGATGTCGCCGATGCCGAGGCTGATGCCGCTCCTTGTGGACCAGCGATAACCCAGAACCTTGATGGAGTCTAGCATTTCGACCATCGCGTGCTGCCCGATCCGGTCGAACGTGTCGTCCAGGAGCGCGCTCAGGTCTTTTTTCGTGATCGATCGGTTGATGAAGCGGAGGGCCTCCGGCAGCGACTCGTTGAAGACGACGCGGCCCGGTGACGTCTCGAAGTAGCCGAACTCGTCAATATCTTTCGCGGGGATACCCCACTTCTCGTTCGCCTTCACCTTGATCTTCGCGTTGACATGCACGAGACCGTGGTCGAGCGCGGAGATGACGTCCTCGATCTCACGGTAACGCAGCCCTTCGCCCGTTTTATCCGGCCACATGCTCGTCAGGTAATAGATGCCCAAGAGCATGTCCTGCGTCGGTGTGACGACGGACTTGCCGCTCGCGGGCGACAGAAGGTTGTTCGACGAAAGCATCAGGATGCGCGCCTCCGTCTGTGCCTCAATGGAGAGCGGCACGTGAACCGCCATCTGGTCGCCGTCGAAGTCGGCGTTGAACGCCGTGCAGACGAGCGGGTGCAGGCGGATCGCCTTGCCCTCGATCAAGACCGGCTCGAACGCCTGAATACCGAGACGGTGAAGCGTCGGCGCACGGTTTAGCATGACGGGGTGATCCTTGATGATGTTCTCCAGAATCGCCCAGACCTCGTCGCGTCCGCGCTCGATGAAGCGCCGCGCGCTCTTGACGTTCGGCACCATGCCGTTCTCGACGAGCTTGTTCATGACGAACGGCTTAAAGAGTTCGAGCGCCATCTGCTTCGGCAGGCCGCACTGATAGATCTTGAGGTTCGGACCGATGACGATGACCGAACGGCCGGAGTAGTCGACGCGCTTGCCCAAGAGGTTCTGGCGGAAGCGCCCCTTCTTGCCCCGCAGCAGGTCGGTGAGACTCTTCAGGGGGCGGTTGCCCGCGCCCAATACGGCCTTGCCGCGCCGACCGTTGTCGATCAGCGCGTCGACCGACTCCTGGAGCATGCGCTTCTCGTTGCGGATGATGATGTCCGGCGCACGCAGCTCCTGCAATTTTTTCAGTCGGTTGTTGCGGTTGATGACCCTGCGATAGAGGTCGTTCAGGTCGCTCGTCGCGAAACGGCCGCCGTCGAGCTGCACCATGGGGCGCAGGTCGGGCGGGATGACCGGCAGCACGGAGAGAACCATCCACTCGGGCGACGATGCGCTCTTGCGGAAGTCCTCCGCGATCTGGAGGCGCTTCACGAGCTTGCGCTTCTTCTGCCCGCTCGAGTCGGCGATCTCCTCGCGCAGTGTGCTGACGAGATCCGCCAGATCAACTTTCTTCAAAAGATCATACACGCCCTCGGCACCGATCCCGCCGGAGAATGTCTTGTCGTATGCGGCGCACAGTTTTTCCTCACGCTCGAGTATGATGTCCGAGCGCTGGTACGGCGAGTCGCCGCCGTCGATGACGATCGAACAGGGATCCTCGATCGTCTCCGTCTCCGGCTGCACAGTGAAACGGCCGGGATACTTCTGATGATACAGGCGATACTCGCTCTCGGAGACGACATCGCCCTTGCCGAACGGCATGTGGACGACCGTCGTCACGAAAAATGCCTCTTGATTCTGAAGGTTGACCGGAACCATCTCCAGATCAGGCATGAGGTCCTTCATGCGGCCAAGCTGGGACTCAGGAAAAACCTCCCCCGAATCGTCGCTCTCGTCCCGCACGACGCGATATGCGCGCTCGACCTGGAAGAGGTCGTCGCCAAAGTCGTCGCGAATGCGCTTGACCTGCGAAGCACTGACCACATCGCCCGAATCGATGGGGATATCGTCGACCTTCACGATCCGGTAGGCCTCCTCGGCCTTGAATTTCGTGTCGTAATGCCTGTGAATGCGCTCCTCACCGCCCGTAACGAGATCGCCGCGCTTCACGAGGTCGGGGCGCTTGCCGTCGCTGACGACCTTGTACTTCTGCTCGCGCCTGCGCGTCGGCGCGAAGTAGACGACCTTCTCGAGGTCCTTCGTCGACGTACCGAGCAGGAGCGAGAGGCGGCTCGGGATGCCGCGCAGATACCAGATGTGCACGACCGGTGCCGCGAGCTCGATGTGTCCCATGCGCTCGCGCCGGACACGGTTGTCCGTGACCTCGACGCCGCAGCGATCGCAGACGACGCCGCGAAACTTCGGGCCGCTCCGTTTATATTTGCCGCATGCGCACTCGAAGCTGCGCGTGGGGCCGAAGATGCGCTCGCAGAAGAGACCGTCCTTCTCCGGGCGCAGGGTTCTATAGTTGATCGTCTCCGGCTTCTTGACCTCGCCGCTCGACAGCTCCCGCACGCGCTCCGGCGAAGAGAGCTTCATTCTGACACCGGCAATGTGGCGATGTTCAGCCATTACGCATCACCATCCTCTGTAATGTCTTCGTCGACCGCTATTTCGTCGTCGTCCTCCGAGGAGCCCGACGAGAAGAGTTCGTTCGATTTTTCCTGCATATCCGCGTCCATGACTGTGAGGTCGAGGCCGCTGTATTCCGACGAATTGCTGAAGATGTCAGGCCGTTCGCTCGGCGCGAGCGCAGAGAGGAAGTCGTCGTCGCTCTCGCGGTTGACCGAAGCGTCGGGGCGGAGCGAGGCGATGCGGTGCCCCTTCTCCTCCTCTTCGCTCATGACGAGCTCTCCAAACGAACCGTCGCTGTACTTGATCTCGACGTCGAGGCCGAGACCGTGCAGCTCCTTGATCAACACGCGGAAACTTTCGGGAACGCCCGGTTTGATCAGGTTCTGCCCCTTCACGATGCGCTCGTATGTGCGAAGCCTGCCGTGGATGTCGTCCGACTTGACGGTCAGCATCTCCTGGAGCATGTGCGCGGAGCCGTAGCCCTCGAGCGCCCAGACCTCCATTTCGCCGAAGCGCTGGCCGCCGAACTGCGTTTTCCCGCCGAGCGGCTGCTGGGTGATCAGGCTGTACGGGCCGATCGAACGCGCGTGGATCTTGTCGTCGACAAGGTGGATCAGCTTCAGCATGTACATGACGCCGACCGTGACCTTTCCGTCCATCGGGAGGCCGGTGCGGCCGTCGTAAAGCGTGATCTTGCAGTCATCCGTCAGCTCGGGATATTTTTCCTCGCGCACACCGTCCAAGTGGGAGAGAATCTCCCGCTCGTTCGCGGCGAGGAAGACCGGCGTCGATACCTTCCAATCGTTGTGGTGCGCGACGAAACCGGTGATGGTCTCCAGAACCTGCCCCAGATTCATGCGCGACGGAACGCCGAGCGGATTCAGAACGACGTCGACGGGCGTGCCGTCCGAGAGGTAGGGCATGTCCTCCTCGGGAAGGATGCGGGAGACGACGCCCTTGTTGCCGTGGCGGCCCGCCATCTTGTCGCCCTCGGTGATCTTGCGGAACTGCGCCACGTAGACCTTGATGACCTCGTTGACGCCCGCGCTCATGTCCTCGCTGTTCTCCGCGCGGGTCAGACGCTTGACCGTGACGACCTTGCCGCCCTCGCCGTGCGGAACGCGTAAACTGGTGTCGCGGACCTCGCGCGCCTTCTCGCCGAAGATCGCGCGGAGCAGTTTTTCCTCCGGCGTCTGGTCGGACTCGCCCTTCGGCGTGACCTTGCCGACGAGAATGTCGCCTGCGTGGGCTTCCGCGCCGACGCGGATGATGCCGTCCTCGTCGAGGTTTTTCAGCGCGTCCTCGCCGACGTTCGGGATGTCGCGCGTAATCTCCTCCGGGCCGAGTTTCGTCTCGCGCGCCTCGACCTCGTATTCTTCTATATGAATGGAAGTATAGAAATCTTCCTTCACGAGGCGCTGGCTTAGCAGAATGGCGTCCTCGAAGTTGTAGCCCTCCCACGACACGAACGCGACCAACACGTTGCGACCGAGCGCGAGCTCGCCGCCATCGCACGACTGACCGTCGGCGATGATCTGCCCCGCCTCGACGGTGTCGCCGCTGCGCACGATCGGTTTCTGGTGGATAATCGTGCCTTGGTTCGAGCGGCGGAACTTCGTCAATTTGTAGGCGTCGAGACGTTTGCCCTTCGTCGTGATCTCGATGCGGTCGGAGTCGAGGTACGTCACCTTCCCGGCACGCTCGGCCACGACGCAGGAGCCCGAGTCCTTGGCAATCCGATGTTCGATCCCCGTTCCGACGAGCGGCGCCTCCGCCTTGACGAGCGGAACGGCCTGACGCTGCATGTTCGAGCCCATGAGGGCGCGGTTGGCGTCGTCGTGCTCGAGGAAGGGGATCAGCGCCGTCGAGACCGAGACGATCTGCTTCGGCGAGATGTCGAGATACTCGACCTCGTGGGTTTCGACCTCGCGGATGTCGCTCTTGTGACGGACGTGGATCGTGTTGCCCGTGATCTTCCCTGTATCGTCCATCGGCGTGTCGGCCCTGCCGACGTAGCACAGGTCCTCCTCGTCCGCGGAGAGGAAGACGACCTCGTCGGTGACCTGTCCACCAGAGACGCGGCGGACGGGGCGGACGAGAAAGCCGTACTCGTTGATGCGGGCATAGGTCGCGAGCGACGTGACGAGTCCGATGTTCGGACCTTCCGGCGTCTCGATTGGGCATACCCTGCCGTAGTGCGTGTAATGAACGTCGCGCGCCTCGAAACCAGCGCGCTCACGGCTCAGGCCACCCGGACCGAGCGCGGAAAGCCTGCGGCGGTGCGTCAGCTCCGCCAATGGGTTCGTCTGGTCCATGAATTGCGAGAGCTGGCCGGAGCCGAAGAACTCGCGCAGCACGGCCGAGACCGGGCGCACGTTGATCAGGTCTTTCGCCATCGACGTGGCGAGGTCCGGGATCGTCGTCATGCGCTCTTTCGCTATGCGCTCCATGCGAAGCAGGCCGATACGGACCTGATTCTGGAGCAACTCGCCGACCGCGCGCACGCGCCGGTTGCCGAGGTGGTCGATGTCGTCCTCGCCCTCGTAGGATTCATCGTTTTTAAGGTGAATCAGCTCTTTCGAGATCGCGACGATGTCCTCTTTCGTGAGCAGGCGTTCGTCGATCGGCAGATCGACGTCGAGCCGCCGGTTGACCTTGTAGCGTCCGACCCGCCCGAGGCTGTACCGCCGGGGGTCGGTGAAGATGCTGTGGATATACTCGCGGGCGTTCTCCATGCGCGCCGGCTCGTTGGGACGCAGGCGCTTGAAGAGCTCCATGATCGCGTCGTCCGTGTTCGACACGCCATCCTTCTCGAGCGTCGCAGCCACGACGGGATCGACGTCCCACACCCAGAGCTTCGTTCTGCCCTGGCTCCAGAGCGTCTCCAGATGTTCCTTGGAGAGTCGCTCGTTCTTCCGGATCAGGACCGCTCCATCCTCCGCGACGATCGACTCGGCCAGGAGCATCCCCTTGACGTCGTCCTCGGTAAGATCCATCTCGATCTCTTTCGCGTCGAACATCTTCAGCAGTTCGTCGTCGGAGTCGACGCCAAATGCCTTGAGTAGCATCGTGACGGGGATCTTTTTTCGGCTATCGACCTTGACCGAGATCGGCTCGATCTTGAGGGGCGGCTCGCCCTTCGGCAGATCGAACTCCATCCACGCGCCGCGGTCGGGGATGACTTTGGCCGAAAAGACCTCCTGTCCCGGGATGCGCTCCGCGTTGAAGTAGACGCCCGCCGAGCGTGCGAGCTGATTGACGACGACGCGCTCTGTGCCGTTGATGATGAACGTGCCGCGCGACGTCATGATCGGGAAGTCGCCGAGATATATTTCTTCCTCTTTGATCTCCCCCGTCTTGACGTTGCGGAGACGGATGGTGGCGCGAATCGGACGCGACCACGTGAGGTCGCGGCTGCGCGCCTCGTCGAGCGTGATCGTCTCCGGGTCGATCCGGTAACTGACAAATTCCAAAGAAAAAGAGCCGTCGTAGCTCATAATCGGAAAAATTTCCAAAAACAGCTCCTGTAGCCCTTGTTTTTCCCGCATCATCGGGTCGATATCTTTTTGAAAGAACCAGTCGTGTGAGTTTTTCTGAACTTCTACCAAATCCGGAAGAGGTAACAGATCCTTTTCCGTGCCGAAAATAATACGTGCCTGCGCTTTCTCCGAAGGGGCTGTTGCCAGCATGGGGAGAACGACCTCCCTGATGAGAATTTTATTCTGCACATGGTGTGCAATCGTGGATTATACTAAATCTTTTTTGATTCGTCAAATTTTTCGAGAAAATTTTTTTGAAAAAAAGACGGGCGCCCGATCATCGATACGGGCGCCCGTCGTGCGGTCGAAGAACAAATTTTTTGTCAACGAAGAGGGCAATCGCTTCAGCCGTCGCTCCGCTCTTCTCCCAAAAATCGGAACAGCGCCTCCAACAACGCGCTCTCCTCGACCGGTTTTGCCACATGTCCGTTCATCTTGTACTTCTGCGCCTTGTCGATGTCGTCCTTGAAGGCATTGGCCGTCAGCGCGATGATGGGCACGGTGTCCGCGTCCGCCCGATTCAGCGTCCGAATGGAGCGCGAGGCCTCATAACCGTCCATGTGGGGCATCTGGATATCCATCATGATGATGTCGTATTCGCCGATCCCGGAAGCGTCGAACATCTTGATGGCCTGCAACCCGTCCTCCGCCTCGTCGATCTCGATTCCCGTGTCCTCCAGCATGCTCGCCACGATCACGCGGTTGATATCCACGTCGTCGACCAACAGCATTTTTTTGCCCTTCAGCTTCCCGGAGACGTCGGACACGATCACCTTGTCGGGCATGGCCACATCGGACTCCTTCAGCCAGATCTGGAAGCTGAAAACGGTGCCTTCTCCCAGCGTACTATTCACGGCGATGTCCCCTCCGAACAGCCTCACGATGCTGCGGCTGATGGAAAGACCGAGGCCGGTTCCGCCGTACTGCTGTGAGACCTTTCGATTCCCCTGCTCGAACGGCTGGAAGATCTTCGAGATCGATTCCTCGGAAATGCCGATACCCGTATCCCGCACGACGAATTCGACCAACGTCTCTTCGTCGCGCTCCTCGATTTTTTGCATACGGAACTCGATGGTGCCATGCTCGGGTGTGAATTTCACCGCGTTACCGAGCAGGTTGATGAGCACCTGGCGCAGACGCAGGGAGTCGGTGTAGAACACGGTCGACCCGAAATCGTCGAACGTCGTTTCGTATGCGATGCTTTTCTCCTCGCACCGCGGCTTGATGATGCCGTCCACCGTGCTCGCGAGTTTGGCGAGCGTCATCGGCTCCTCGGTCAGCTCGATCTTGCCCGCCTCGATCTTGGAGATGTCCAGAATGTCGTTGAGCAGGCCGAGCAGGTGCTGCGACGACGATTCGATGTGGTCGATATGCCCCTCGATCTCCCGGATCGCGGGCGAATCGTCCTCCACGCCCTCCAGGCGTTTCTGGATGATGCCGGTGAGGCCGATGATCGCGTTCATGGGCGTTCGGATCTCATGGGACATGCGCGCCAAAAATTCGCCTTTGTGTTCGCTGGCAAGTCGCGCGTCGCGGATCGCCTTCTCCAGCTCCAGCTGGGTCTTTCGCAGTTCGGTCACGTCGATCGACTCGACGATATACCCCAGCCGCTTGCCGTCCCTGCTCGTGAAGTAATTGGCGGTCGGCTTCAAATAGCGTCCGATCTCCTCCGCGTAGTACACATCCGCCTCGTGGCCTTCTTCCAGCGCCTTGATGGGGCTGTAGGCCGTATCGGACGGATAGACGCTGCTCTCGTCGTACGACGTCCCCACCACTTCGTCCAGCGTCATCTTGCAGAATTCGAGCCCCTGATCGTTCATATAGATGACCTTGTGATCCATGTCGATGATGGAGAGGGAGTTTTTGACGCTGTCCTCGATGCTGTCGGCCATATCGTCGAACGCGTTCGCCAGTGTGCCGAACTCGTCCTTGACCGGCGCGTTGAAACGGAACTGGCGCTCGCCCGCCGTGAGGCGGGAGATACCCTTGATCAGCCTGGTGATGCTCGCCGTCAGCCAGCTGGCGAGAAGGAACGCGATGAGGACCACCAGGACGATCAGAATGCTGGCGGTGACCATCAATTGCTTGAACGTGGCGCCGAGTTTTTTTTCGATTTCGTCCCCAAGCCTCGCCTCCATCGCCGTGGCCGGTTGCGTGAAATCCTCCAGCCCCGCGCCGATCGTGACAATGCCGAACCCGCGCCGCGAGCCGCCGTTCGCTTCCGACGGTGCATACTGCCCCGTGTAATAGGGGATCGCAGCCGCCGTGGTCAACTTGTACAGACCGCTCCACAGGATGTAGAAGGAGCCGGAGCCGCCCTCGGCAGTCAGGTCCATCCACCCGGTGCACTGCGGCGCGTTGTTGAGGTATCGACCGTCGAGTCCGACGAAGCCTGCCTTGGTAAGCGCGGGGGCGGGTTTTTTGGTGCGCGATTGATTGTCGAACGTCGGCCAGTTTTCCCTGTCGACGAAATCGTGCCACTTTTCGACGCCGGACGTTTGCCACGCATCGTAAATCGAGGATTCCAGCCAGGGGATCTGCGGATCTCCGGTTTCCGCGTCGTAACCGACGATGGAGTTGTGCCGCGGATGGCAAATGCTGCGACATTGATAGTCCCAGATAAAGGCGTAATTGCCCTCGTAGGCGCTCGGCAATTCCCTGTAACGCTCGTTCATCGGCGTCTGGTGGTCCACGAACTCCATGATGTGATCGTGGTTGAGCGCGAAGGTCGCATACCCGATCACTCGGCCGCTCTCGTCCGTCACGGGCGTGGCCCAGCGCACGATTCCTTCGAAACGCCGTCCGTTCGGGTTTTCCATCCCGGCGTAGGATTGCGCCTCGGGGTCGTATTCGATGTCGTACCCCCTCGATGCGGCGGCGGCAGCGACCGTGTCGGGCGTGTACATGCCGATGTAGTTGGACGGCGTGTATGCACCGATCACGTCGGAGACGTAGATGTCACCGGGTGCGAGTTCGGCGAGGCGCGGAAAATAGGTCTCCGCTTTGACATAGGTGTTCTGACGCTGGGAGATGTCGCGCCGCTGGGGATTCATCGGATGATGCACCTTCGTCGAATTCGTCACCACCTTGACGATCTCCCTCCCCGAGAGGTCGACGAAGGTGATTTCGTCATACAACGGCACATCAAGATGCGAAAACGTTTCGGGTTGGCGGTAGTGAAAGCCGTCCATATCGTTATTCTCGCTGTTGGTGGACGTTCCGCCGCCCTCCGGAGACGCCGGCGGATCGACCCGCACCCACGACTTCCCGTCCGCTGCAAGCGCCCATTCGCCCCGCCGGATCAAACGGCCCATCTTGCGCTCGGCAAACGTGCGATAATTTTCCTCCGTCGGCTCGAGCGCGGCAAGATATCGGATATCGTCGTCGCGTTGGTATAAAAATTCGGCGACCTCGTGCGCCGTGTCCGTCGTCATGCGCTCGATGTTCTCCACCGCGCTGTCGTTCAACGCGGCAGCGGCATCCTCGACGGCAATCGTGCGCAGAATGCCTCCGAGCTCATTGATCTGCTGCCATGCGAAAACGGTGAGCAGAACGAGCGGCAACACTTTTACCACAAGGAATATAATAATCAGCTTGGCGCGTATGCCAATGCCGAGTTCCGTCAAAAACCGCCCCAAAGCGATGCTGAGCTTCTCTATCACGCGCTTCACTCCTTACCCCTGCCCCTTTATCCGCGACCACTCGTCGCGTGCCGTTTCTTTATAAGCAACGTTACCATGATAAATGAGCGTTTACAAGGTGTTTCTGTCACATGGTTTTTTTCATTTGGTACATAAAGCGCTGCGACCCAACGATATAAAAAAGCCTCCGGGCCCGATGCGGGTGCCGGAGGTTCTTCGAAAACGAAACGCAAACATTGGTCGATGTCGTGCGCGAAGCGAGGTGCCGCTTTTATTTACTTGATCACTTGCCCCAACTGCGACTTGTCTCCGATCTCATCGTCAAGTTTCGCGATCGGGATGAATTCATCCGAAAGGTCATCGATCGTCAATTCCGAAGCCATGTAGCGGAAGGAGTCGGAGAGCTCGCAAAAGCTCTCGACAACGTCTGGGTCGAAATGCGTTCCCGATTGGCTGCGGATAAACTCGACCGCTTCAAGGTGCTCCATCGGCTTCTTGTAAACGCGTTCGCTGACGATCGCGTCGTAGACGTCCGCAATCGCCATCAGGCGACCCGGAATCGGAATCTCGTCGCCCTTGAGACCGCGGGGGTAGCCCGTACCGTCCCATTTTTCGTGATGCGACCATGCGATGGTGTCCGCGAGCTTGAGAAACGCGTTGCCCGGCAAGCGCTTGGCAAGGCGGCTCAGCGTCTCGTGGCCGTAGGTCGTGTGTTTCTTTACCTCCTCGAACTCCTCCGGTGTGAGCCGTCCGGGTTTGAGCAGAATATGGTCGGGGACGCCGACCTTGCCGATGTCGTGAAGGGTTGCCGCGGTGCCGAGGTCGTCCGGATCGACGTCCCGAAGGTACGCCGCGAAACGGGGGTGGCTCGCCAGATTGACGGCGAGCATCTGCACGTAGTACCTCGTCCGCATGACGTGGTCGCCCGTCTCCTGGTCGCGCGTTTCCGCGAGGCTCGCCATCGCCTCGATGATGACGCCCTGCGTGATCGCGAGTTCCTGGGTGCGTTCGCGCACCTTTCTCTCGAGTTGTTCGTTTTGCTGTTTGAGCTCTTTTTTTGCGTTCAGAAGGGAGAGGTGCACATCGAGCCGCGCCTGGACCTCGAGGATCGCGAACGGCTTGACCATGTAGTCGACCGCGCCCATTTCGAACCCGCGCGCCTTGTCGTTGATATCCGTCATCGCGGTGAGGAAGATCACGGGGATGTCCGCCGTCTCGGGGTTCGCCTTCAGCCTCGTGCAGACCTCGTATCCATTCATCCCGGGCATGACGACATCCAGCAGAATGATGTCCGGCGGACTTTTTTCGACCATCGCAAGCGCGGACTCCCCGTCCATCGCCGTGCTGATGTCGTATCGATCCCCCAGCGCCTCGACAAGTATTTCGATATTCAGATCCGTGTCGTCCACAATCAGGACGGCACTTCTTGCGTCAGTCATTGATTCGTTCTCCATGTATCGTAAAATTCCTGAACCGGTTTGCGATAACCAATTTATTATATCTTATTTTTTATCGTTTCGCGAAACCACTCGAACATCGCCACGCCGAGCGCGACCGACGCGTTCAAGCTTCCGGCGCCGCCCTGAATCGGGATTCGCAGAACTTCGTCGCAGGCCGCCGCCGTCGTCTTCGTCAGGCCCTTCCCCTCCGCGCCGACGACCAGCAGTGCGCGTGCGGGAATGCCAGTGTCGTAGATCGACCCCGACGCATCCGCATCCAGCCCCACGCACCAGAGTCCCGCCTCCTGCATCTCGCGCACGGCGTTCGCCACGTTGCCGACCGACGCGATCGGAAACCGCAGCGACGCGCCGGCGCTCGTCTTGACGACCGTGCCGGTCGGGAGCGAACTGCGACGCAGCGGCACCGCGGCGAAAACCGCGCCCACCGCCTCCGCGCTGCGAATCATCGCGCCGAGGTTATGCGGGTCTTGAATATGATCGAACAAAATCGCGAGCACCGGCTCCGGCGCGGGGGGCAAAAGCGCCAGCGCGTCCTGGAGGGAGAGCAGCTCGCTCGCAGCAATCGTCGCGACGACGCCCTGATGGTTCTCGCCGTCCGTCATCGCGTCGAGCGTCTTCGCCTCCACCATCCCGAACGGAATGCCGGAGGCCTTGCAGCGTTCCGTGATCCGTTCATACATTCCCCGCTGCATCGTCTTGGAGAGCAGCACTTTCAGACAGCGCGCCGGGGATTCCTCCAGCAGGGAGAGAACCGGATTGCGACCCCAGCAGTAGTCACCACCGTCGTGTTTTCTCTCGTCCCGGGGAGCGCGTTCTCCGCGCCCGCCCTGTAGTTGCGATGCATCCCTGCGCGGTCTGCCGGATTGCGGGCGGTTGGGCCGTCCGGACCGCCCGGCGTGTTCCGACCGTTCCCTGCGTCCGTCGTTTTTATTCTCGCGTTTCATTTCACTCTCTCCTTCTTCAGCTCGTCGAAATACTCTTTTAAATAAGAACCGGTGTAGCTGGACTTCACGCGTGCAACCTGCTCCGGCGTGCCCTTCGCGACGATCTTTCCGCCGTTCGCGCCCCCCTCCGGCCCAAGGTCGATCAGGTAATCGGAGGACATCAGGACGTCCAGATTGTGCTCGATCAGGAGCACGGAGCTCCCCTGGTCGACGAGCTTGTGCAGCAGGATCAGCAGTTTTTTCACGTCCGTGTAGTGCAGCCCGGTCGTCGGCTCGTCCAACAGGTAAAGGACGTTGCCGCGGAAGCGTTTCGACAGCTCCGTCGCGAGTTTCACGCGCTGCGCCTCGCCGCCGGAGAGCGTCGTCGCGGGCTGGCCGAGCTTGATGTAACCGAGCCCCGCCTCCTGGATCACCTTGAGCTTGTTCGAAATCTTCGGCAGGTCCCTGAAATACTCGACCGCCTCGTCGACCGTGAGGTCGAGGACGTCCGCGATGGAGAGGCCCTTGTACGTCACCTCGAGCGTCTCGCGATTGTAGCGCTTCCCCCGGCAGACGTCGCAGTTGACGTACACGTCGGGGAGAAAGAGCATCGAGACCTTGAGCACGCCGTCGCCGCTGCACGCCTCGCAACGCCCGCCCTTGACGTTGAAGCTGAAGCGCCCCGGCGTGTAGCCGCGCAGGCGCGACTCGGGAAGAGCCGCGAAGAACTCGCGGATCGGCGTGAAAACGCCGGTGTAGGTCGCGGGGTTCGAGCGGGGCGTGCGGCCGATGGGACTCTGGTCGACAAGGACGACGTTGCGAATCCCCTCCGTCCCGCCGATCGTCCCGAACTTCCCCGGTCGGTCGCGGTAGTCCCTGTCGAGCTTCATGCGCAACCCTTTATAGAAGATGTCGTACAAAAACGTGCTCTTCCCCGAACCGGAGAGACCGGAGAGCGAGGCCAACACACCCCGAGGCACCGAAATGTCGACGTTCTTGAGGTTGTGCTCCGCGCACTTCGTGACCTTGATCCAACCGTCCGGTTCGCGACGTCCGTCCTTCGCGCGGATGATCCCAGTCGCGTCGCCGCGCATGAACGCGCCGGAGAGGGAGTCGGACGCCTCGATCTCCGCCGGGTCGCCGCTCGCAACGACGCTACCGCCGAGCTCGCCCGCCCCGGGCCCGAGCTCCAGCACGTAGTCCGCCGCCTTCAGCGCGTCGCGGTCGTGCTCCACAACGATCACGGTGTTACCGAGGCTGCGGATCGCGCCGAGCGTGTCCAGCAGGCGGTTCGTGTCGCGGGGGTGCAGGCCGATCGTAGGCTCGTCAAGCACGTAAAGGACGCCGGTCAGCTTCGAACCGATCTGCGTCGCGAGCCGGATGCGCTGGCTCTCGCCGCCGGAGAGCGTGTCCGCCCGCCGGTCGAGCGACAGATATCCCGCGCCGACGTCGACGAGGAACGAGAGGCGCTTCCGCACCTCGGAGAGCGCCTGCCCGACGATCTTGCGCTGATTTTCGGTCAGAGTAAGTCCGTCCAGAACGGGGAGCAGATCCGCCACGGGGAAGGACGTCAGCTCCGCGATGTTGTAGTCACCGAGTTTTACGGCGAGCGCCTCCGGTTTGAGGCGTTTGCCACCGCATGCCTTGCAAATATCGTCGACGCGGTAGCGGCTCATCTCCTCGCGCCACTGCTCGGACTCCGTCTCCTCGTAGCGACGCGTCAGCCAGGGTATCAGGCCCTCGTAGCGCCCCTGATACTCGCTCTCGCCGTACTTGTCGGACCAGGTGAGCGTCAGTGGGATGTCCGATCCGTACAGCAGAATCTGCTTCGCCTCCTCCGGCATCGCATCGAAGGGGACGGAGAGGTCGTAACCGAGCTTGTCCGCGATCATGTGGGCGCGCTCCAGCATATATTTCATGGTTCGCCAGGGCAGGAGTGCCCCACCCTCGACCGACAGTTCACCGACGACAGTAAGCTCCGGCGCGAAGTGCTGGTGCGAGCCGATGCCGGAGCACTCCGGACACGCGCCGAAGGGGTTGTTGAACGAAAAGAGCCTGGGCTCGATCTCCGGCAGGCTCACCTGACAGTCCGGGCAAACGTACTTCTCCGTCAGCTCGCGGTCCGGCAGGCCCTCCGAGTGCAGCAGGATGAAGCCGTCCGAGAGGCGCAACGCGATCTCCGAGGCTTCTGAAATGCGGGATTTGCTCTCATCCTTCACCCGCAGGCGGTCGACGACGACCTCGATGGAGTGACGCTTCTTGCGGTCGAGCTCGACTTCCTCCTCCAGCCAGTACGTGTCGCCATCGATGCGCACGCGCATGTACCCCTGCTGCCGCAGTTGCGCGAGGAGGTTCTTGTACTCGCCCTTTTTCGCGCGCACGAGCGGAGCCAGAATTTCGAGCGGTTTGCCCTCGTACTGCTGAAAGACGTAGTCGACGATCTCGTCCAGGCTGTACCGAAAGACCGGTTTGCCGCAGGACGGGCAATGCGGCGTCCCCGCGCGCCCATAGAGCAGGCGCAGGTAGTCGTAGATCTCCGTCACCGTGCCGACGGTGGAACGGGGGTTGTGTCCCGAACCCTTCTGCTCGATCGAGATGGCGGGCGAGAGGCCGGAGATGTCGTCCACGTCCGGCTTGTCCTGCACGCCCAGAAACTGGCGCGCGTACGAGGAAAGCGACTCGACATAGCGCCGCTGCCCCTCCGCGTAGATCGTGTCGAACGCAAGCGACGACTTGCCGGAGCCCGACGGCCCCGTCAGTACGACGAGTTTATCTTTTGGCAGCGCGACGTCGATGTTTTTTAAATTGTGCTGACGGGCGCCTGTAATTTTTATCCATTCCGCCACCGGCGAATCCTCCCTTGTCGGTTCCATTGCTTTTGATATTGTTGATCAGGTCGCGCAACTCCGCCGCCTGTTCGAACTCGAGGCGCTCTACCGCCTCCCACATGCGCCGTTCGAGATCGCGGACGTCGCTGCGCGTGTAGGCGCGCGGTGTCTCTCCGTCGGCAGCCACGGTGATCGTGCCGTCCGCGGAGGGCTCCATCAGCTCCTCCGGCAGCAGGCTCTTCACCGCCTTGGTGATCGTCTGCGGCACGATGCCGTGCTCCTCGTTGTATTGGATCTGCGCGTTGCGGCGGCGCATCGTCTCGCGGATCGCCAGGTCGATGCTGTGCGTCATCTTGTCCGCGTACAGGATGACGCGCCCCGCCTCGTTGCGGGCGGCACGTCCGATCATCTGGATCAGCGACCGGTACGAGCGCAGATACCCCTCCCGGTCCGCCTCCGTGATCGCGACCAGCGAGACCTCCGGCAGGTCGATCCCCTCCCGCAGCAAGTTGACGCCGATGAGGACGGAGTAGACGCCGAGTCGCAGGTCGCGCAGAATTTCCGCCCGCTCGAACGTGTCCATCTCCGAGTGCAGGTACTGCACCTTCAACCCCAGCTCGGCGTAGTATTTGGCCAGGTCCTCTGCGGAGCGCTTGGTGAGCGTCGTCACGAGCGCGCGCTCCCCCGCCTCGACGACCGCCCGCAGTTCGGCGAGTAGGTGATCGACCTGCCCGGTCGCCGGGTGCACCTCGACCTCCGGATCGGGGACGCCGGTCGGGCGGATCAACTGCTCCGCCACGACGGACGAGCGCTCGAGCTCGTAATCGCCCGGTGTCGCGGAGACGAAGAGGACGTTCTTCATGAACGTCTCGAACTCGTCCCACTTGAGCGGCCGGTTGTCCAGACAGGAAGGGAGGCGGAAGCCGTACTCGACCAGCACCTCCTTGCGCGCCTTGTCGCCGTTGAACATGCCGCGGATCTGCGGCACCGTCATGTGCGACTCGTCGAGAAAGAGAAGGAAGTCGT
Source organism: Synergistaceae bacterium OttesenSCG-928-I11 (assembly GCA_030266365.1). Taxonomy (GTDB): domain Bacteria; phylum Synergistota; class Synergistia; order Synergistales; family Synergistaceae; genus JAJDHV01. The sequence goes on from JAJDHV010000026.1 coordinate 19,057, forward strand.
CCGGGAAGAAGTCCATCAGCGTGCCGGGCGTCTCGCCCGGCGCACGCCCGTCCAGGTGGCGGGAGTAGTTCTCGATGCCGGAGCAGTAGCCGACCTCGGTCAACATCTCGAGGTCGTATTTCGTGCGGCTCTCGAGGCGCTGCGCTTCCAAAAGCATCTCTTTTTCGCGCAGCCCCGCCAGGCAATCCGAAAGCTCGCGCTCGATGCTCTCGCGCGCCGTCGCGATGGCGTCCGCCGACGTGACGTAGTGCTTGGCCGGGTAGATGGAGGCCGTGCGCTTCGAGAGCAAACTCTTGCCCGACACGGGGTCGATCTCGTCGATCCGTTCGATCTCGTCATCGAAGAACGAGATGCGGAGCGCCGTGTCGCTGTACGACGGGTACAGCTCGAGCACGTCGCCACGCACGCGGAAGACGCCCGGCGCGAACGCCGTGTCGTTGCGCTCGTAGTAGTTGTCCAGCAGCCGCATCATGAAGTCGCGCCGCCGCCAGAGGTCGCCGACCGCGAAGCGGAAGATGGCGTCCTCGTAGTTCTTGCGCTTGCCCAGGCCGTAGATGCACGAGACGCTCGCGACGACGATGACGTCGCGCCGCTCGATCAGGGCCTTCGTCGTGGCGAGGCGCAATTTTTCGATGCGCTCGTTGATCGACGCGTCCTTCTCGATGTAGATGTCCTGCGCCGCGACATACGCCTCGGGCTGGTAGTAGTCGTAGTAACTCACGAAATAGTGGACCGCGTTGTTCGGGAAAAAATCCTTGAACTCGCTGTACAGCTGCGCCGCCAGCGTCTTGTTCGGGGCCATCACGAGCGTCGGGCGCTGGAGCCGCGCGACGATGTTCGCCATCGTGAACGTCTTGCCGCTCCCCGTGACGCCCAGAAGCGTCTGCATCGTCGGATCCGTCTTTTTCTCCCCCGCCTCGAACGCACGGCAGATCTTGTCGATCGCCTCCGGCTGGTCGCCGGATGTCGGCCAGGGTGCCACCAACTCAAACTTTCCGTCGTAGTCCTTGAGATCCGTGAGCTCCATCGTCCTTTCGGACACGGCAACATCTCCTTCAAATCATTTCAATTTAGCACAATTTTTTGGATTATACAACACAATGCGGGAGATGTATAGTGTTTGGTGAACTTTTTATGAAAACTGCATACTTTCAGATGATCAATTCTCCAAATATACCGCCTCCAACGCCTCGATCGAACGTTCGAAATCCTCCCGTTCGAAGATTTCCAATGTCAGCGTGCCGTCGAACCCCGACCGATGCAGTTTTTTCAAGATATGCGACAGCAGCGGGCGCGGGATGCATCGCAAGCTCTGGTGGTCGACGCCGTTCGCTTCCACGCCGTGGAGATGAACGCTGCGGCATCGACGAATCCATCGCGCAAGATGTTCGTCGATATCCTGCCGGTGGCAGAGAAGGTGCCCAATGTCGATGCAGACGGAGGTGTCGAAAGCAGAGACGAATTCCGGCTCAATGTAAAAGTGCGGCAGCACATTCTCGATCGCGAGCTTTCGGCTGTCGTCGAAAAGGTTCATGAGCGGGGAGAGGGTTTCGTATATACGTGCCTTGCAGGCTTCGAGTGCGCCAAAATCGGTCGCCCGCATCGAAGCGAACGCCGGTGCACCGGTCACGTGAAAGACCCAGAACGAGGGATCGAGAGGGGCCGTCAGATCGACGGTCCGTTTGAAAAGATCCGCGGAGAGACGGCGAATGGCTGAATCAGGGTCGCCGAGCTCGATCGACGCGGGCAGGTGCACGCTGATCGAGATCTCTTTCTCCCGGGAAATATTTTTCAAGTTCTCGACCTCTGCCTCACTTGGCAAATT
>JAJDHV010000027.1 GCA_030266365.1 Synergistaceae bacterium OttesenSCG-928-I11
ATATATTTTTTTCAACCTGATCCGACTCGAACGGATGCGATTGCCCAATGTGACTCCTCCTTGCTGATATATAGCTCATTATAGGAGGCGGAGCGGGGGATTGCAAAAAAATACCCGATAAAAAATCCCCGCCACTCGGCGGGGATTTTTTATCGGGCGACGATCGTCGGACGCAAACGGCGCGTGACTCTGCGCGCCGCCATAATGTTTTTATTTCTGGAATAGCATGTCCGAAAACAGCCGGACATTTTCAGGGAACGTGGTTTAATAAACTTGATGCGAGGCCATGGACGTGAGGCAGAGGAGCCAATATGCGCTTCCAAGAGTAGGTTCTGGGTAAAGAGGGTGAATGAATGACGGATAACAACGATGCCCTGTATGCGGCGTTCAAAGCGAGGGACGCGCGGTTCGACGGACGCTTCTTTGTCGGCATATCCTCCACCGGGATATATTGTCGTCCGGTCTGTCGGGCAAGGCAGCCGAAACGCGAAAACTGCACATTTTACCCCACTGCCGCAGAGGCGGAGCAGGCCGGATATCGTCCATGCCTCTTGTGCAGACCGGAGCTTGCTCCCGGTTCCTCGATCACGGATGCGACCGCGAATTTGGTTTACCGAGCGGCAAGGTCGCTGGAGGAAAATTGCGGAAGCGGGCAAAACCTGGAAGAAATCGCCGCCCGACTCGGCTGTACCGATCGCCACCTGCGGCGTGTGTTTACGGCGGAATATCATGTGTCGCCGATTCAATACCTGCAAACGTGCAGGCTGCTCCTCGCCAAAAACCTTCTTACCGACACGAATCTGACAGTCCTCGAAGTCGCAATGGCTGCGGGCTTCGGCAGTTTGCGCCGCTTCAACGACCTGTTCAAAAAACACTATCATCTATCCCCAACCGCCTTGCGCAAAAGCGCTTCGGGGCGGAGGCCGCACGACGGCAGCGTGACGTTGGCGTTGGGATACCGCCCGCCCTATCGCTGGGAAGAGATGTTGAATTTCCTCGCGGCGCGCGCCATAACCGGCGTCGAAATCGTAAAAGACGGCGAATATCTGCGCACCGCGCACTTCGCGACCACAGAGGGCAAACATGTTTATGGTTGTGTTCGAGTGAAGCATCGGGCTTCACAGAACGCGCTCGCAGTCACCGTGAGCGAATCCCTGTTGCCCGTTCTGCCGCAGGTGCTGGCGCGAGTGCGGCACTTATTCGACCTTTACTGCGCCCCGGACGAAATATATCAAACGCTTCAGGTCATGAACGACATCCGCCCAGGTCTTTGTGTTTTGGGAACACGTGTGCCCGGCTGCTTTGACGCTTTTGAGATGGCAACAAGGGCCGTTCTCGGGCAGCAGATCACCGTAAAAGCGGCGAGCACGCTGGCCGCACGAATCGTCGGCGCTTATGGAACCCCCGTACAAATCGGGATAGAGGGGTTGAGCCACGTTTTCCCCTCGCCGGAAGATATTTTGGCGCTGGACGGGCCGATTGAAAGCCACCTCGGCCCGTTGGGCGTGATTGCGGCCCGCGCAAGAACGATCCATGATTTGGCGCAGGCATTCGCACAGGGAAAAATCAACTTCGGCCTTTGCAGCCAACCGGAAGAAGAGATGAAAAAACTGACGGCGATCTGCGGTATCGGAAACTGGACCGCACAATATATCGCCATGCGCGCCATGGAGTGGCCGGACGCTTTTCTGGAGACGGACGCGGGTGTCAAAAAAGCGCTCCAACCTCACACACCCAAGGAATTGTTGCGCATGGCGGAAGCATGGCGCCCGTGGCGCAGTTACGCGACCGTCAATCTTTGGAATACGCTGGGGGGATAGAAATCCCATCTCGATCATGATCCCCTGCCACCGGGTCGTAGGCGCCGGAGGCAGCCTGACCGGTTATGCCGGAGGCGTCAGAAAGAAATTGAAACTGCTTGAATTGGAGGGCGTGGACTTGACCGGATTGTTTCTCCCCACGAAAGGGACCGCGTTATAAGAAAAAATAATCACTTATGGAGGAAAACATGCGTTCGAATCATGCAAACTGTGTGCTGGACCCCGCATTTGTCCGCCAAGTGTACGATATCGTTGCAAAAATCCCCGTCGGGAAAGTCGCGACGTATGGCCAAATCGCGAAAAAGGCCGGAAATCCGTCAGCCGCACGGGATGTCGGATATATCATGAGCCATCTTTCCGCTGGGCATGGACTGCCTTGTCACAGAGTCGTCAACCGCACCGGCACGCTGGCACCGGAATATGCTTTTGGCGGGCAGGAAAAACAACGCGCGATCCGGGAAGCCGAAGGAGTCACCTTTTTCCCGGACGGGCGAATCGACATGATGCAACACCAATGGAGCGAAAATCGACAATTGACCTTGTTCCCATGAAATTTATCAAAAGCAAATATTTGGGTGCGTAAAAAGGATATTCAGCGAAGAGTGAAAATGCGAAAACCCGCCGTGCGGCGGGTTTTCCAAAGGTTGCTGCGTGTTCGTAAATTTCTCTAAACAATAAAAATGGTGGAGGCGCGGAGAATCGAAAAATCAAACAAACGGCCTCTCGCTCTGTTTTTGTAACCAGCAGAAATAAATTGATATACGGTTTAATGTACGGGAAAATTCAGGGAATTTTTCAGCGTTTTAGAGCATCGAACTATGGTACAACAGCGTTTACAGCGATAAGAGTATATCATATTACCTCGCTTTATTTTCATGCATTCTCGTCATTTCGGGTTTGCCTCAAGTGCTTTAGCATACCCTTGCGCTATTCGATTTGAGGTTGTAATGCTTGGTGTCATAGGTTTTGCCACTTGCGGCAGTTATTCGAAATTCTCGAATAACTGAATCTCGTCCAACTCTGCATCGGCTCTTCCCATAGTGTCGATCAGCCGCAACGGACAGGAGGAAATGCCGTTCAGAGCGGTGTCCCGATATAGGATGCAAGGCCTCGTGCGACCGACGCCGGAGCCCGCCGTTTCCGCAGGCTTCATCTACTTGTTTTCTCTTTCTGCCAATCGATATCGCCTGTTTCGGTTACCTCCAGAGGTCTCCATGATCCCAAAATCGACCAGCTTTTTCAGGTACCGTCTGGTTGTCGAGAGCGGCTTTTGTGCCATGTCACAGGCGGTAGAAATATCAATCCACTCATGTTCTTCGAAGTAGGGCAGTAACGTTTTGAGGAATGCGTCTTCGGTATTCGTCGTTTTATCGCTCACTTTATCGCCCATTTTAGATTTATCGCTCACTTTATCGCTCACTACTGTGGGCGATAAATCTAACGGCACGATTGTTTTGAAGACGTCGCCCTCAATAAGCTCTGGTTCCCCACCCGAATAGAGCTTCGTATAGTAGTAGAGGTTTCTCACGCCGGAGCCAAGTTTATCCGCTCGCCCGATGTTGACGAAAAAGTGGGCGAGCAGTGGGTTCTTGGGGTACGGGGTGAAGCGATCTGGGTCAATGCGTCCATGCTGTCGCGCCTTGTTCCAGTTTTCTGCGTAGAGCCTACCCCTTTCAATTATGATTTTCGCCGGGAAAGGGCTTGAGTACTCGCGATGCACGAGGCTATTGCTGACAATCTCCCGTGCGATCCACGTCCGGACGCTGACACGCCGGTCTTCGATCAAGAAGAATCTATCCAGCGTATGCTTGGCGATGAACTCCATAAGAAGATCATAGCTTTCAATAAGATTTGTCTCGACCATAAGCCGGTCGTCATAGCGGTCGAGGTTTTCTTTGCGCAGGATGGCATCCGTGACATAGCCAGGTGCACAGGAGCGGATCACGTCGTCGCGCCCGAAGAGAAGCACAGCCGCGAGGTTAAAGCCTTCTTCGTTCGTTCGCCAATCCCTCTCGTACAAACCGGCACTTTTGAGAATCTCCATATCGGACATGTTCTCCCACGGATGTTTCGGATAGTGGCTGAGGGCCATTTGGCGAACTCGCGGCATCAGATCGAGTCGCAATTCTTTCTCCGTTATATAGGGAAAAACTTCGCGCTCCGTGTAGCTGGCCGACTTTCGCATGTAGAGGTTGGCCACCATGTCCGTGGACTTCGTGATGTCGATGTCGGCATCCTCGGTACGGTCATATACCTTGCCCGAGCAGAGCTCGACCTGCGAACTTGCCGGGATATAGGCATATAGGACAAGTTTGCCGTCTACCTCGATTTCGTCCAAGGTCAGAAACAACGTAGGAGAAATTTTTTGCGGGTTGTTGAGCATATTGACGAAGTTCTTTTTCATGGCGGGAACAGCGTTGCGATTTACACCGGCAACCGTGCCGTCATCATCGACACCCAGAAGGATATAGCCGCCGTAGCGGTTGGAAAAAGAACACACGGTCTCGAATACACTGTTGTTCAGCCCGTCCGTGCACTTCTTGAATTCGACCGTAAGGCCTTCGCCCTCCGATATGAGTTGGTTTAATTGTACTGGTGTCATGACCGTTGCTCCTGTTATCTCAATTTCAGCAGTCGATGTGTCTATTTAAATGGAAAGCTCGTCAGATTTCCTTTTTCCCATTGTTGCCCTCCAATAACCGATACGTTTGTTTCGCAAGATTGCCACCAATGACCGGTTCTCGTTCGAACTGATTTTTAAGTTCGTGATCGTCAGTCAAACCAATAAGCTAAAATAATTTTAGCATCACGCGCAAAGAAGTTCCAGAGTTTACAAGGTTTTAGGGCGTTTTCTCAAATCATTTCCTTATCGAGACAAAATCATATAGAGCAGGAGCGCCAAAAGCACCAATATCTGCAAAACCAGGATGATTAGGTAGGAGAAATCTTTTTCGATCTTGTCGTTATGATCACAATACCAGAAAAGCGTGTACGCGATGCCACAGATCAGCGCAACCAGACCAGCCGGGAAATGCGCGATGATATCGAAAAAAATTGCCTTTTCTTTACTCGAATCGCCGAACCCCAACATCGCTCCGAGGAAATATGTCGCTGTCGCAATTATTGTGATCAATGCGCAAACCGCAACCTGTCCACGAAGGAAATAAAAATCTCCGTGTGCCGACAAGGTGTTCTTCGCTCTCCAGGAAATTTCATCCCCCATATTCGACGCGATTTTCTGGCCGCTTTGGGCGAGTGTTTCGATGACGGTATGTTCCAGCGTGTCGTCGATTTGCTTTTCCAGCACATTCAGCTCTTCGAATCGTTGATTCATTTCATGCCGAAACGTGTCCAACGCGTCGCTTACCCGATCTTCGTTGCGTTTGAAGATCATGAGGATATACAGGTAGTCCTCCACGCTCCTCATGCCTATTGTGCTCGCCAATTCGAGGAATTCGAATTTTTCCTCCTCGGTCAAATTGCGCTTCAATATTGCTCGTGATGTGGTTTTTAGTGAATCGTCAAATCCGGACACTTTGCTCACCTCAACTCTCATTTGTGGCTTGCTGCATGGTGTCGTCGAAAAGCCCCGTGCTCTCAAACATTTCATAAGCCTTGCTTCGCCATGACAAAAATATCTGTCGTTTGAATACATTCAGCTTTTCAGCCACTTCCGGGATGGTCTTCCCGTAGGAGTAGAACTGGAGCGTGATCAGGTCGTTGAGTGCAGGGAAGTCCAGGACGCCGCCGATCCTTGCGGCCACCTCGCTATTCTTCGGCTTCTGCATCATGGCGTCATAAATCAAGAAATCCTTCGCCTCGCCCCAGTAGTTGTTTCGAACGGTATAGACATTCCCGTACTGGACTGCCTTCAAAAAATCCATGAGCAGGTTGACGCAGTCCAGCTGCCGATTGATCGGCCAGAATGTCACAAGGTCGTATCCGGGTTCCATCGCTTCGAGCGCATCGGAGAAATTGCGGCCATTTTTCTCGATGCCGTAGTTGCTGCGTGCCGCGCTGTTCACAATGAAGAGCGTGTCTTTGCTGCGTTCAAGAATGTCGAAAAATGTGATCCATCCGGTTTCGCGCTCATCCAGTACAATCGGAGTGACGGGGATTTTTCCGTCATAGATGCGCCCAACATCGGGATTGCTCTCGTCCGTCTCGATGAGGTGGACTGTCTTTATGTCGCTGTATCTATCGAGAAGAAACTGAATCAGCACCGTCGAAATCATGCTCTTGCCAACGCCGCCCTTGGAGCCGCCTATGTAATAGATCGTATTTTGAAACTGTTTTGCCTGTTTCATCTGTTGTACCTCCATTTCATGCCTTTAAGTTTTCGATGTCCGGCAGATCGTCCGGATCGATTGGTTTGATGCGAAATGTATTATCTGGATTGATTCGCACGCCAGTCCCGGGTTCTTTCGCAGCTTGTTTTCGAACAGGGGCGATTTTTCTTTCTTCTGCATTTGCCAAAGGTATGGATGCCTCGGAGTCCTTTGTTTTGGGCACCGATTTACGGGACTTTTTCTTCTGTGCCATAGCCAGCTTTTCGCGACGTGCACGTTCTCTGCGAAAGGCACGACGGAAGTTATGAACATCGGCATCGTTGGGGAGCGCACCTTTTCCCTCCAGATATTTACAGATCGTTGTCATTGTGAATTTCTCTGCCGTCAGTTGCTCAATCTCTTCGTAATACGTGTAGATCGCCTTCGCGTAGGAAAACGTGTCGGTTTTTCTGCCTGGAGATTCCGTTTTTCGTATATCGCCCACGATATCTGGCAACTTCTTAATCACAGTCTCCGACATGGTTTCCACCTCTTTCCCTGAAGTCTTTCTTCGGCTTCTTTACGGCCCCGGTAGGCTCCTTTGCCTTCCGGTTGCGGCCTGTTCATGGCCCCGTGGCCTTTTCCCGGCTTTGTTACCGCTCTGGATTGGCCCCCTTTGTCCCCCAAGGGCCCTGTTATAGCCCCATGGTCAGAGGTTGAGGTGGGACAAGCAGTGAAACGGCTGCCCAAAACTCTTCGAGTGTTTGGTCGCGTTTCACGTCCCACAATCGGCGCTTCGCTTCTCTCGTGGGGCTTGCCCCTTCGGGGAGAGCAGAAGTAGAATTCATCGTTCCCAACCTGCCGATCGAGAGTAGTCTCTGTGTTGCTGAACCTTGGGAGCATATTTCTCTATTTCAGCCTGCAATTCAGGGTTGGTGATTTTGAAATGATGTTTTGCCGCAATCTGAACGCAGAGCGTCTTGTACTCATTTGTCCCGCTGATTTCAACAGCCCCCCATTTTTGCGTGGCGAGTTGCAACGCCGCGAGGATACTTTTTTCATCGAACGCAGCAGGGAAGACAATCCTTTTACCGTAGTCGATAAACTCCGCTGTTTGGCTTCCATGTCTTCGATATCTCACGCCGCCGTATTTCCCGGCAAAAACCGGGGTAAAGTTGCGAAGATCGAACCTTTTTCCAGTTGCATGTTTTTTGTCGTTCCCGGCGGGGAAGATTGCGAGTTGGCCGGGGTAGCGGAAGAGCGTCGAGGGTTCCTGGTCATTCTCGTTCGCAAGCCATTCTTTGAAACTTGGAAAATAGCGCGGGAAGAGGCTTTTCAGGCTCTCCCGTTCCTCCTCTTGGCGATCGCGGAGATTCAGTTTTTCCGACTGTTGTTTTGCTGCAATGATGCTACGATGCGCGTTCAGTTCATGGCCCTTGCCTTTCCATGACACAGCGAAGAGAGCGGAGCGCTCCGTGCGGTGCTGTTGCGACAAAGCGGCTCGTTCACCTTTCTGATGTTTCTGGAGTTCGGAGAACGTGTTTTTCTTTTCTTTGAAATACTGCTTTTTCGCGTCTTGGTATTTGCTCCACGCTGTTTTGACCTTGGGTATCGTTTCGACGCGTCGGATCGGCTTTGGAGCATTCGGGTTGATAACGACCTTGCAGTCACGGTACGCGCCCAGGCGTGTTTCAAGTTTTGACAGGCTGATATCGCGCCCCGCCTGTGAGGCTTTTACTACGATGCCGCCGATGCGAAGAATTGCGCCGCTGCCTTTTCGCTCGAAGCGAATGCCCTGAGCGGCGAGATTTTGATGAAGTTCTTCCCAGCTCTTTGCTTCTCGGATGACAGGAGCGGCGATTTCCTGCGCGATCCGTTCCGCGCTTTTCGTCGCGGTGTGGGCCTCGATGTCGCGCGCGGTTTGCGACAGCTTTACGCCATCCCGCTGCTGGGATTTCTCGATAATCTTGCCCTCTGCGGTTACAAAATAGCGGCCGCTTTGTTCGATTTCCCAGCCCTGGGCCAGCTCGATTTTTCGTGCAGCTCTTTCGAGGGCTTTTTTCGTCCAGCCGCCAGCAGGATCTCTCGCTTTGTAGGTTTCCGGATCGATTCGGTTGACGCAGATATGTAGGTGCAGGTTCTCGGTGTTTCGGTGGAGCGCATAATGAACCTGACAGCCTTCGAGCCCCAGCTCGTTCAGAACGATATCGACTGCTTCGTCGGCTTGCTCCCGTGTGGGAATTTCGCTCTCCCTCCACGACAAGATGCAGTTGAAGACGGGATCTTTCGAGAGCGTATTTTGTATGGCGACGGCCTCCATTTCGCGGATCGCGACGGAGGGCTCGAAGATGTTGCACGTGTTCACGTATTCGACCTTGTCCCTCTCATTTTTGGAGAGGCCGAGATTGTAGTTTACGGAGTCCTTGAAACTTCCGATGCCTTGTTTACGAGGAATAATCTTTGCGATCACTGCGTTCGCCCTCCATTCTGCCCACGCGAATGGCGGCGGCGTGCAGCTCGTCGAGGATTGTTGCCGTTTTATTGCTGTGAAGCCCGCCGGTCTCGTTGAAAAAATGTTTGAGCAGACCGCCGAGGCGGCGGAGTTCGGCGAGCATTTTCAGGTCTATCGCGGCTGTGATACGTTTATTCAGGGATCGGCGGCGGATCAGCTCCGCGACGTTTAGGCCGGAGATATCCGCCTGTTTGAGAAGTTCTTTCAGCTCTTGCTTGCGAAAACGTATCGTCACGCGATCCGTCTTCTTTTCTTCAGCATTCAATTTGGGGCGCGCCATTGCCACCACCTCATTTCCTCTCGCCGTATGCGCCTTTGGGGCGCGACCTGACCCATCCGTCTACCTCCGTGGATCGCCACCGACTTGCTCTGCCGAACTTCAATGGTTGCGGAAAACCCTTTTTTAGCCACAGATAGATGGAAGCTCGACAAACGTGAAGCCGGTCCGCAACTTCCTTGACAGTAAGAAACTGATCTTCTTCTCGCGATTCGCTCATGTCTTTCCCTCCTTCAATGTGATATTGTTTATCTTGCTCGATTAGAGTAGAATGAACATTATCACAGGCTAAATAATGAATCAATGTGAGTTAGCCATTATCACGCAAAGATGAGGGATTTTGCTTATGGGCGCATCCGTACAAAAATATGAGCTTTCGCTTAAATGGAGTAAATCGTCTGCCGGGTATGTATGGGGGGACTGCGAGCCGTGTGATGTTTGGGGGCGGGCGTTCAAAGATTGGGATGAAAAAGAACGTAAGAATTTCGGTGAGCTGCTCGGATTGCCGCCTTCGGGGCCATTCTTGGTGGAGCTTGATCCTCGGTCGCCGAGGACGCACTTGGAACCTCTTGAAAACTCACTCCTGTTCGCTGAGTTTGCGGATATCCCAACGAGCCAAGACTCTTTTCTAATATGGGCAAATAAGTATGGGCGTCTCATCGATGTCGACACGGATATCGAAAATCATTACTTCATCTTCCCGGAACACATAGATTTTAGCGGGGAGACTGTCTGGAGAAGCGGCGGTAAGGCCACAGGCTTGAACCTCATTAAGCCAGATCCATTGGGCTCCTGGCTTGAGGAACATAACGCGCTCAGTTTTGCGGTGATGTTATGGGAACTGCTGCAAAATAACGATCCGAGGTTGAATGCTCTGATCGAATGGTCGCACGGCAGTCGACAAATGCGCGTTAATAAAATCAAGAAGACTGAGTTCGAGCGCATTGACTTTGATAGATTTATGGCCGACGAGTCGTACAAATGGTCTTGCCCGGTGGTGCAGGATGTGATTACCAATACACAGGACGGAGTTAATTTGCCATGGCTTTTCAAAATGGGTAAAACGTTGGATGCCCACAAGGCAAGCCTCATCTACCTACAACGTTTGACCACAAGAAAGCTGGCGGAATATCCCGTCAACGTTTCATTCCCTGACGAAGTAGGGAAAAAACCACATAACGTATTGCAGCCTTCAAACCTTTTATCCGCCATGTGGTATCAGTTTTATCTCGTCTTGGCTGGGGAAATCCGCCTGCGCCGATGCGCGATCTGTGGGAAATGGGAGAACATGGAGGGGCATCGCTCGACATGGAGCAAACACGCCAATTGTGCGAATTATGGGCGCGTGAAGCGGGCGAGGGAGAAAAAACGCTGTAAAACGGCTTCGGAAATATAGGACAGAGTTTCGCCCATCTCAAATATATTCTCCGTTTGCGTGCCTGGATATTTCGTTGAACGCCTTAAGTGTTCGCCTTCAATCGATAACATTGTTGTACCAAAACCTTTCGATTGGAGGCAATATTTATGAGCGAAGAAAATTCGGCGGTCAAGCAGGCGGACGAGAAATTCTGCGAATCGTGCGGCAAGGTCATCAAAGAAAAAGCGGAGATATGCCCGAATTGCGGTGTAAGAGCGGCGCAGCCTGTTCCCAAGACCGACAAGTCGAAGACGACGGCGGGCGTATTAGCACTTTTCCTGGGCGGCATCGGCGCACATAAATTCTATCTCGGGCAGTCGGGAACAGGGCTAATCTATCTGCTCATGTGCTGGACGCTCATTCCGGCCCTTATCTCGCTCTTTGAGGGGCTTTCACTGCTGACAATGTCCGAAGAAGCCTTCGCCAGGAAATTCGGGCAAATCGCCTGAGGTTTTGGAAGGGACGCGCTTATATTGGCTCTGGATACAACGTCCGTGAGGCTTTCGAGACTTCATCGGATCATGAGGTACCTCGTGGAGCATGGGGCGGTCGGTGTGGAGGCACTAATGTCCATCGCTGGGTGCAACAATATCCGGACGCTGCAAAACGACCTTTCGCTTCTGCGAGACGAGTTCATGGTCGATATCTCCTTTTCTAGAAAACGCGGTCGCTATGAGATGCGGAATGCTGGAACGTTTTTGATTGACATAGGCGCATCACAGATCGAGTTGGATGCGCTCGCCGTCGGCCTCAGGCTGTCTGGAGCTATCCCATATTTTAAGGAAGCTTCCAACTCGATCTGGGCGAAAATTTCTATTTTCATTCCCACGCCACTCCTGCTCAGGTCAAACTTGATCTATAGGAATCTGAACGTAGAAAACCATGACCCCACACAGTTAAGCGGCGAATCGTTGCGCTCTGTGCTCGACGAATTATGCTGCGACGATCCGCAGCATCGCTCGAAAAAGTTATGGGCGCGGATATATCTTGATGAAGAGGTGAAAAGACGGTGAAAAAATTTCTTTTGCTCTGTTGCTCTCTTGGTTTTTTGCTGTTTGCCGGTGTGAATGCATCGCACGCGCTGTTTCCGGCGGACATCACGATAAGGGTTACTGGCGATGCCGGTTTGGAATTGGCCGCAGACGTCACGATACCGAAGACCGGCGGCAACGAAAAGGCGATGTTCGATATAGTCGTACCCTGGGAAGGCACGGTGTACGCCGAGCTTCTGACAGTGCAGTTCCAGAAACAGTCGTCGGACGGATATTTCAAAGTGCAGTTGATCAGGCACGGCGAGGTCGTGCGCGAGGGTGAAACATCAGCGGCATACGGCAAGGTCTGGCTGACGATGCCGCTGTTTTGAAACCGTGTTTGATATAATCGACTTGAAAGTGTGTTTGCGGAGGTGAGCTTGGATGGCGAGGGATATTTCTTCCGTGCGGCATAATAGACTCGGGCGCATCATGCGTTGCCTGTGCGAGAGTAAATCTGTCTCACGCGATCGGCTGATGTCGGTAGGGGAATATGTCACCGGTCGCACGTTGGAGAAAGACCTCGAATACCTGCGCGACACCTACATGGCCGAAGTCGTATTCAACCGCAAGATCAAAAAATATGAGCTTAAGGATGCGGGCGTTTTTCTGCTCAACCTGGAGGCTTCGAAGCGCGAAGTCCAGGCCCTCGCCGCCGGACTCAGGATGTCGGCTCACTTTTTACCGCACCTGAAGAAACATGCAGACTCGCTCTGGGAAAAGTTGAAAATCCACATCCCGAGCGATCTCGCTGAGTGGGGCGAGGATCTTGCCCGCTCGACCGTCATCGCTACACCTATAGAGGCGGTCTCCGCCGACATTCTAGAGGCGCTGATCGACGCAAAGCACAAAAAAACGGCGATCGCGATAGAATACGCCTCGCCGAACAAAACGTCGGAATATGTGGTTTCGCCGTACGACATCTACTTTCGAGGCCATGCGTGGTACATGGCCTCGTTCAGCCATCGCCACGGAAAGCTGGGAACGCATAGGATCAGTCGAGTAAAAAATGTGTCCGAGACGGATGAACCCTTTGTCAGGCAGGAGCACGAAGACGATGCTAGAAACTACGTTGCCTCCGCATGGTACTGCTCATCCGGCGACGGCGAAGCCCGCTACCACGTAAAAGTCCGCGCCCTTCCAGCCTTGGCCGCCTCACTTCGCGGAATCCAATGGCACCCGACCCAACAGATAGAAGAAGAACCGGACGGCAGCATTGTCATTTCCGCTGACGTTCCGGCTCTTGAAGAAGTGGCGAGGTGGGTGCTGGCGAGCGCGCCGGGTGTTAGGGTTGTGGAGCCGGAAGGACTCGCTAAGCTTGTGCGAAAATATGCCAATTGCTTTGAATAGCGATTTTGAGAATATCAATCCTCCCGAACGTATTTGACTGCCGTTCCATATGCGATAATCTCTGCCGCTCCCGCCGAAACACTTGGGGTCGCTACGCGAAAGCCATATATTGCGTCCGCTCCAATTTTTTCAGCCTCTTCTTTTAAACGATCAATCGCGATGCTCATTCCTTCGCTCATCATGTTACTGTAAGTATTCAAGTTACCGCCTACCGACCAGTTTTTTAAGTTTGCGAATAGGTCATGAGGCAAAGACTTACTGAAGCAGCTGGTAGCGTATATTATTCCCATATACTGAACCTCCTTATCATGAGGTTCTAAAGTAGTGATTAGCATATCACTCATCAAGGGATTTTTGTTCATTATTCTCGTTGTCTTTCGGTAAATCGCTCTCTTTCTCGGTGATAGCCTGAACTTCTCCTGTGACGTCAATTGTATGTGAACCGGTAGATACAGGGTGAGGCGTAATTATTTTGCGTAGTCGCTTGTAGAAAGAGGCGGCCACGATTAAAATGACAAAAATAGCTATCAAGAACATGAGCAACTTCATGAAAACGCTCATCGACGCAGTTAATTTATAAAATGTCAATCCCACAATCGGAACCCAATCGCATTTTTCTGCCCAGCGGAGTTTTTCGACATTTTTCAGATCATCTAAGGGGTAGCCTTTTTGATATAGTCTGATTGAACTTTCAACATTTGACTCCGCATTCTTGCTAGCCCCGTCCCTAGTGTGCGAGTACCAGAGATCCAAGCCACTTGCACCATGATTCTCGTAAATTTGGAGCATGGGTGATGAGTCGTCTAGCAATTCTGCCAGGAAAGGTTCAGCGTTTTCTCCTTTTTGCTTTAGAAATTCAATGATTGTAAATATTAAATTAATATCTTCTTTGTCATGGGTGCTCCAAAAATAGATTTCCGCATGTTTTAATAAGATCATGGCTGTGTTGTGAGATTTTTTCATAGCAACATCAATGTTATTCAACGCTTTTTCTGAGGAAAATATTTGCGCGATAACTTCAGGTTTTTTATTGGTAGATTTTATTATGATATCCAATATTTGAGGATTTCTGAAAACAGTGACCAGCTCGTCGTTGTTAAATTTTACGTTTTCTAAAGTCACATCGTTATCAAGAAGCACTAACAATCCCGAAAAAGCATCTTGATTTTCTCGCATATTTTGATATGAGTCGGCGATTTTTGACAACTTGGATATCTTGTCGTGGGATAATCTGTCGTGATTTGCGACAAAATTCGATGCGCCGAAAGCATTCACAACCTCCAACAAAGTACGCCCATGTTCTTTGTACAGTATCATGAATTGAGAATCGAGTCCTTTAGCTAAGCGAGCCAATTCATCTTTGTTCGGTGCTGTATAATAAATATCCCGCAATTTCTCAATCGGTTCGATTTCCGCTAGGGGGCCGAAGGTGTTTTGCATAAGCGCGAACTCGTCTGCTGCAACCTGTGGCATGATGCCCTTCTTTTCTGAGTCTTTTATGAATTCAAGGCCCTTGGGAGAAGCCCATGCTCTGCGAGCATTTAAGTACCTATCAGCATTTTTTCGGCAAGCGTTTACCCATATTTCAAGATTGGAATCGAGCCCTTTTTCAAAAGAATCACGTAATCCAGCCGTTCCTTTCCAAATTTCATCAACGGTAAACGAATTTTTATATTCCTCCATAAAAGCTTCGCGTAAATTTTTTTCAAGAGCCGTCTTAGCGGTTGCTGCATCCCATACTTCAATTCCCATTAGGACGATGCCAATAATAGGAATACATTTCGCCAGCACCTTTCCTGAAATTTTTAAAGTTAAGTGAGTTGCTATTTTTGCAAGAATTTTACGAGTGAGTAGTAAGATAATCAACCCGCTTCCGGCAAAAACAGGGTATTTGGTATAGTCGGAATCAGTTCTAATTGCGTTTTCTATTTTGGATATATCATCATCTAACTGTGGTTGAGGTATTACAGAGAGTCCAAGTAACTTAAGTTCATCGGTGAAAGGTTCGCTTATGCGTTTTTGAGCATCACCAACAGCGTGCGTAGAAATTTGCGCGAAACTCTTTGCGATGTTTTCTTCCACAACTTGAACGGGACGTTTTATTTTATCGTCAACGTCCTTGAAGAATAATTCCAGCATTTTTTGTAGATCTGAGTCAAAAGTTAATCCTGCTTTCAATTGGGCCCAATATACAGAAAACCTGCTCGTATCACTTGGCAGAGAAGCGTGTTGAATCGCTTGTTCCACATCTACGTAGTGTGCATCAAGTATCTTTTTTAACTCACTTTGGCTCCATTCATCCAGTTCTTTCATTATTTTTGAATGCTCACCTTGAATACTGACATCAATGCTTTTGATTGCGGAACGGATACGCTCTGCTTTTATGTCCAACCCCACCATGTCGATATCGCCAGGTTGTGTTTCGTTTGATTCAGCTAGGCAAGGGGAACAAAGCATGAAGATGGTAATCAATAAAAGCAACGATAATTTCGGTACTTTAAAAAGAAGCTTTTTCATGTGAATTACCGCCTTCCTATATTCGTTTTGGTTTGACAAATATGGAGCAAAGTCTTAATCATAGAAAAAGGGGAAGTAGTCGGTAGCAAATTTTTTTGTTTTTCATCTAGAGCGTGATCTTGGAACATGTCCTAGTAGTGATTCTAACTTGTCGCTGTGAATAGCAATATCTAAAGTCCAGCATCCTCGGTTTTCATCATATTCACCGACATAATAAAAACTGTTACCGCATCAATGTCTGGTTTCAGCCAATAAGTCATTGGACTCCAAATAAAAAACTGTATCAATGTACCTCCTCCGGGTATTGAGTATTGCTTAAAGGGTAGTATAGAAGGGCCATAGGTTTTAAGCAATTCTTTAATTTTATCCAGTAAGGTTGTTTCGATCTTTCCAAAATAACACTCCGCTATTGATTTTTCTAGCTCATATGTTGAAAGAGACTCAACTAATTGTTTGCTTATTTTATTTTTTACTGCCACATCTTGAACAATATTGTGATAATTAATAGATTCCTCATCCCTGAACAAATAGGTAGCTTTGTTATAAGCTCTATATAGCAGCTCTTTTTTTATTCGCTCAACAGATAAGTCATCTAAGGTAAAAATATCTTTGTTGTACGCGCTTAATACAGTTTCCACAGGGACTTCGTTAAATGTTTCAGGTTTTTTTATTTGATCGGTAGGCGTTTGGGAAGTTTGTTCATCAAAAAAAGACATATCAGGAAGTTCATCCAATTGACCAAAGTGTTCTTTTTTTAATTTAGGGAGAACTTTCAAAGCTTGTAACAATGTTATTCTCTCATCTAACGTCCGTTTGGATAGAAATTCATTGAAGTCAGCAGGCGTATCAATCCTCGTCATAATGCTAGTTTCTTTGCAAATAACAACTTGAGCTTGGGATAATAGGATTGACATGATAATGAAAACAAGTGTTTTGGCTAGCTTTCTCATGATGATCATCTCTTTTCTAAATAATGCTACGTTGTTATAACACTTGAACTCTCAATGTATCCACAAGTAAAGCATGATAAACAACAGTCCTAAAAGCACTAATACTGCAACCCAACACCTACTCGATGGCTTATTATCAAGCTTGTTTTTTTTCGCCATCTCTTTTTCAGTATATTCACTTAACACCTGTACGCCATCTTTGTATTCGCAAACTAGAATTTTTCTCTCTTCTTTTTTTTCCATGAAGTCGTACTCCCAATGATTTTTATAAGCTACTATTGTATCGACGTGTTGACGACCCTGACTAAACTGTTTCGTCAAGCCAGTGCAACAAAAATTGTCGCAATCGAAGCAACACAATAACTCAATTCTACATTACCAGAACGAAAATATAGTTCGTTGAGGTGGGGCCTCTAGGTCAATCTGGGTATGACGTTTATTGTGCCTTATAGCAGTTGACGAATTTAACAGCAACTAATCTAAAATCTCTCTAAACAGTCGCGTGAAATTAGATTTTCAGCGACTTTTTTGAGAGTGACGTGCCGTCCCGTCCCTGAAAACCATGGATGTGACTCCCGGAAGGTTGAAAAGGATATCGAGCACATGGCAGATCCAGATATCCTTCTCGATCGCTTCCGGTGGCATACCAAGTTCAGGGTATATTTCGTTGATGAGTTCACGCTTCGAATAAGCGTCGAGCCCCCAAAAAATCGTGCTCACGCCGCTTTCTCCTTATACAGCAGGTCGGAGAGCCATGACGGCATATGCTGTCTGGCATCAAGAAGGTCGAGGTACTCTTGATCCGAAAGCTTTTGGCGTATGGTTCTGATCGTATCCTGCGTCACATCGTCTTTGCCCAAATACAACAACGCACTCAGAGCAAGCGCCGCTTTCCCTTGGAGATTTGCCGATATTTTGCTCGGAGATACGTGCTTCAGCCTAATGTTGAGTTTGCCGTATCTGATGTTGCGCGTCGGCTCATCTGTGATAAATACAGGCTGCATCGGCTCCTGGGTAGAGAGACCAAGAAGCTGCAAAGCCTTTGCGCCATGGAGCCGAACGTTATAGTCTTCGGTTTCCGCCACAGCACGAGCAATCTCGTCGGGAGAGGGCTTTATAGACGCGACGAATTTTCCCGGTTTAGGCTTCGCGTAAACGCCCCGCGCAAGTCGCATGATTTCTCCCTGCGCGGCCATTCTGGAAAGCGCTTTATCGACTGCCGATCGCGTCCCTAAAAAGGTGAGCGAGCGAGAAGTAAAGGGCTTGCCGAGAGGGATAGTTTCCAAGCGCTCTTTGATCTTCATATTTACGCCTCGCTCGAACATTTCGGATCACCTCTTTATGTCAGATATTTTATAATTTTTTCTGACAAACAACAAATGGACTTTACCACCTTATTTCTTGAGTCCATCCAACCAATCCGCCCAGGCCTGCATCATGTCGCGGCGTTCCGCTAAGCGTTCTGCGCGGTTGTAGGCGGCGCGGACGCTGTTGCCCTCCACGTGGGCGAGGCTCATTTCGATCAGATCGCTGTTCCACCCCTGCTCGTTGAGGTTCGTCGAGGCTGTTGTCCGAAATCCGTGCGCGGTCATCTGCTCGTTCGTGTAGCCCATCGAGCGCAGGGCGACGCGGACGGTGTTCTCGGACATTGGATTGCGTTTCGAGCTCACGGCGGGGAAGACGAAGGGGGAGTCTCCCGTTAGATTGTGGAGCTGCTCTAAAATTTCCAATACTTGCCGCGACAGTGGGACGACGTGTGGCCTTCTGTTTTTCATGCGCTCGGCAGGAATACGCCAGAGAGTCGATTCAAAGTCTACCTCATTCCATGTTGCGCCCCTGATTTCTCCTGGTCTCTGAAAAGTGTAGAGCGAAAACCAAAGAGCCGAACGAACCACGACGCTTCCGCGATAAGACTCCATTCGAACCAGAAGGTCTGCGATATCTTTGGGTGTCGTGATGGCGGCGTAGTGCTTCTGTTTTCTAGGGCTCATCGCACCTTTGAGGTTGGATGTCACATCATATTCCGCGTCGCCGCGGGCGATCGCGTAGCGAAGCACTTGGCCGATAATCAATTTCGCTTTATAGGCGCTTTCTGGGGTTCGCGATTCGATATCCAGGAGCAGGCTCAAAACTTCCTGCGTCTTGATTTCACTGATCGGGCGGCTGCCGAGTTTTGGCAGGATGTTCTTCAATTTGTGCCTGATCCCTTTACAGTGGGACTCCGAACGAATCTTCTCCTGCTGCTTATACCATTCGTCGGCCATTTTCGCGAAGGTTGTGGATTTGATCTCCGCCTCCTTCGCTGCCGCCTCTTTTTCGGCTTTCTTCCTTTCCTGCGGATTTCCGCCGAGCGCAAGCTCTCGTTTGAACTGATTTTTCAGCTCTCGCGCGTCAGCCAAACTGACGATGGGGTATTTGCCCAAACCAGCTCGTTTCTCTTTCCCATCCAGCCAGTAGCGGAGCACCCATTTCTTTGCGCCGGTATCCCTGACGACAAGCAACAAACCGTCGCCATCAGAAAGAGTCGTCTCTTTTTTACCTTCCTCCGGCTTAGCTTTTCGGATCGCCGTTTCGCTTAATGCCATCTTCATCGCCTCCAATGCAAACCGTATACCGAAACCGTATATCGGGCGACCGTATGTTGCCGCTCAACCGTATACCGATCATTGCTTTTGGCTGAAGCCTTGCTAAATCAGGATCGCCGTGACCGTATACCGATTAAGATCATTTTACAGCTTTTTAGGGGTGATGTACAGGTTAGTATACGGTTTATGCTTTGAAGGGGGTAAATGGAGGTGGATGTTCATCGACGCTAGATAAAGCAAAAACCCGCTTTGTCAGCGGGTTTTTGGGCTGTCTTGGACTTGCTTAAATCTCGGTAAATCGTAAAATTGGTGGAGGCGCGGAGAATCGAACTCCGGTCCAACAGGGGACCATTTGAGAGCCCTACGAGCGTAGTCGCCGTTTTAACTTCGAATCAAGGACCCCCAGCGACGGGGTTCCGGTCATCTATTCTTCCCTAGAGTCTCGAACCGCGATCAGAAGACGTTACCGCGATTCCAGTCGTCTGTGTGACGTCCGTTGGGGTTCCAACGACCGAGCCCCCCAGGGACGTGACTGCTTAATTAAGCAGCCAGTGCGAAATCTTCGTTGGCAATTATTGTTGTAGGGCCGGATTTACGAGGATTCCCCATCCTCGGCTCGCTCTCTCAAACCTTCCATCCTGCTGTCGAAACCTGTCGCCCCCTCAAATTTTGGCTGCGGCATCGCATCTTCGCTTCATTTCTTCATGCATTTGCGAAATGTGTCCTCGACGTAGTGTTGCTACGCCTGCGGGATATTTCGCAAATGCGTTTCGAACTGAAACGAATCTACGATGCCTCGCTCGAAATTTTTAATTCAGTATTCCCGTTTTCCGCTCTCGCGGATCTTGCGGCTGATTTCACGGTCGGCGTCGCGTTCGGCGATACTGTCCCGCTTGTCGTGCTGCTGTTTGCCCTTCGCCAGTGCCAGTTCGACCTTGGCGCGTTTGCCCTCTTTGATGTACATCGCGAGAGGAATGAGCGTCAGGCCCTTCTCGCGCGTTTTCTGGAAGAGCTTCAGGATCTGACTCTTGTGCGCGAGAAGCTTGCGCGGGCGCATCGGTTCCTTGTTGTAATACGTGCCCTTCTCGTATGGGGAGATGTGGACGTTGTGGAGCCACAGCTCGCCGTTCTCGATCCGCGCGAATCCGTCGCGAAGGTTGACCTGACCATTGCGGACGGACTTGATCTCCGTTCCGGAGAGAACAATGCCGACTTCCATGGAATCCAGAACAAAATACTCATGCCGCGCTTTTCTGTTGCGCGCGACGGTCTGGTCTTCTCGTTTTTTGTCCTGCGCATCCGCCATGGTCGAATCCTCTCTGTCGATATTATAACAATTTGGTAAAGAATAGTCAATAAAACAAAAGACCCCGGTTGACAACCGGGATCTTTCTTCCCATATTGGTCGGGGCGAGAAGATTTGAACTTCCGACCTCCTGGTCCCGAACCAGGCGCGCTAACCAGGCTGCGCTACGCCCCGAACGGAAG
>JAJDHV010000028.1 GCA_030266365.1 Synergistaceae bacterium OttesenSCG-928-I11
TCCCCGTACGAGGAGGTGGGTCTGGTGAGTTGAGCCGTCTTATCGTGGTGTACGTCGTACATCGGCCACGACATGCTGTTTTTCACACAGTCGGGCGGCGGACTTTGCCGACCCGCGAATGATCGGCGTTCCAAACGGACGCCGACTGTCGACCTTTTATGGGGGTATCACGAAAAATGGATAAAGCACTCACGTCAAAGTACGGCCCGGTGTTTGCCGGCGGCATCATCGGCGTTCTGGCCGTGCTGCTCGTCAAATTCGGCAACCCGGGCAACATGGGCATCTGCGTCGCCTGCTTCACGCGCGACATCGCGGGCGCATTGGGCCTGCATCGCGCCGCCATCGTCCAATACCTGAGGCCGGAGATCCCCGGCTTCATCGTCGGCGCGTACCTCTCTTCGCTCCTCTTCGGCGAGCATCGCCCGCGCGGCGGCTCGTCCCCCATCGTCAGATATTTTCTGGGGCTCTTCGCCATGATCGGCGCACTCGTCTTCCTCGGCTGTCCCTGGCGCGCGTACCTGCGCCTCGCGGGCGGCGACTGGAACGCCCTCGCGGGCATCGGAGGCCTGATCGTGGGCGTCCTGATCGGCATCGTCTTCCTGTCGAAGGGCTTCACGCTCGGCGCGGCGAAGGGCTCGCCCCGCTGGGCGGGCAGCTTCGTCCTCCTGGCGGGTCTGGCACTCCTTGCCTTCCTCTTCCTCAAACCGGCGTTCGGACCGGAGGGCAAGGGGCCGATCTTCTTCTCCGAGAGCGGCCCCGGCTCGATGCACGCGCCCGTCCTGCTCTCGCTCGCGGCGGGGCTCGTCGTCGGATGGCTCGCGCAGCGCAGTCGATTCTGCACGGTCGGCGCAATCCGCGACCTCGTGATGCTCAAGGACGCGCACCTCTTCCGCGGCGGCGTCGCGTTCATCGTGGCGGCGTTCGCCGCCAACTTCGCGACCGGCTCGTTCAAGCCCGGCTTCGAGGGCCAGCCCGTCGCGCACACCATGCAACTGTGGAACTTCATGGGCATGGTGCTCTCCGGTCTCGCCTTCACGCTCGCGGGCGGCTGTCCCGGACGGCAGCTCATCATGGCGGGCGAGGGCGACAACGACGCGGGCGTCTTTGTCCTGGGCATGCTCACGGGGGCGGCGTTCGCGCACAACTTCGGCCTCGCGTCGAGCGGCGCTGGCGTCGGCGCGTTCGGCATTCCGGCGACGTTCGTCGGGTTCGCCTTCTGCCTCGCGGTCGGCGTGCTGTTCAAAGAGCGACTCGATTAGAGGGGGGTTGTAAATATGTCTACAGAGAAAAAAATCGTGGACGCGCGCGGGCTGTCTTGCCCGCAACCGGTGCTGGAGACAAAGCGCGCCGTCGAAAAATCCACCGGCGGCGAGATCGAGGTCCTGGTCGACACCGTCACCTCGCGCGAGAACGTCATGCGCTTCGCGCGCAACGCCGGATGGCAGGCGAACTTCGAGGAAGCGGGCGGTTATTTTCGGATCGCGCTGAAAAAATAGCAAAAAACAACGAGGCCGGATGCGATACATGCATCCGGCCTCGTTCGTTGGGGCGCTACCTTTTTTTCTCGTCTTCCTCCGCCTCTTCGTCTTCCTCCTCCTCGTACTCCTCGTCGTCATCCGGTTCGTCGTCCTTCAATCGACCGTAGAGCATGACCAGCGTGCCGAACGCATAGATGAAGAGCCAGCCCGCCAGAACGGCGTTGTTAGACGGCCTGCCGGGCGTGGAGAGCTGGATGCCCAGCCAGAGCAGGGAGAGGATCAGCGACTGGTGCGATTCCTTGAGCGGGATCCGTTCCTGATGGGATCGCAGAAAAAACGGAACCACGCACGCGAACAGGAAAATCTGAACATACCACAACGCGGCATCCCCCCAACCGATTTTTTTACCGCCTTTTACCGAATGATAGCAGAGCGCGCGCCGGACGAAAAGCCGAAACGCATGAGAGCATCCCCCGCGCTACCCCAGTTTTCCGTATACGCAGACGCCGCCCTGCACCGTCGCCTTGACTGTTGTGTCCTTCGTCTCGTCCTCCGGACAGGTCACGATGTCGCGGTCGAGCACGGCGAAGTCGGCCCGTTTGCCGACCTCGAGCGAGCCGCGTACGCACTCCTCGAAGGAGGCGTACGCCCCCCAGATCGTAAATGCACGAAGCGCTTCCTCCCTCGTGACACGCTCCTCCGGCCGCCAACCGCCTTTCGGTTCGCCAGCCCGATCCCTGCGCGTGATGCCCGCATAAAATCCGTGGAACGGGTTCACCAGCTCAACCGGTGCGTCGGAACCGCCGGGGATGGGGAGTCCCATACCGATCATCCGCCGCCAG
Source organism: Synergistaceae bacterium OttesenSCG-928-I11 (assembly GCA_030266365.1). Lineage (GTDB taxonomy): Bacteria > Synergistota > Synergistia > Synergistales > Synergistaceae > JAJDHV01. The sequence goes on from JAJDHV010000028.1 coordinate 2,321, forward strand.
GCAAATGCCCCCGGCAGCCTTTGCGCGCCGATCCGATCTTCCGTCATGTTCTTGTCCGACGTGCAGTGGACGAACTGCATCGAGGGCAGGACGCCCAGCTCACCGAAACGCTTCAGGTCGTCCCCGTGCACGATCTGCGCGTGCTCGATCCGATACCGGTGGTCCTTCGGCTCCGGCAATTCTTCGAAGACCTTCTCGTATACGTCCAGCACCTGACGGATCGCGGCGTCGCCGATGGCGTGCGTCGCCGCCTGGAAGCCGTTTGCGCGGCAGGCGCGGACCATGGCGTGGAGTTCTTCGTTCGTGTAGCGACCGTTGCCCTTGTGGCCCGGGCGATCCTCGTAGTCGTCCAGCATCCATGCGCTGCGCGCGCCGAGCGAGCCGTCGGTGAAAAATTTGATTCCGCGAACGCTGAAAAGATCGCCGAACAGACCGCACTCCGGCCCGACCTGATAGGCGTCCGCCGCGCTGTCCGCTGCGACGTAGGCGTTCACGCCGATCTTGAGCGTGCCGTCGGCGAAGAGTTCCTTCAGATGCTCGATCGTCCCGTAGTCGTAACCGATATTGGCCGCCATGTCGCAGACCGCGGTGATGCCGAACGAGAAGAACTGCGCCTGCGCCGCGGCGTAGGCGTCGCGCTTGCGCGACTTCGTCATCGGCGGAATGAGACGCCGCACCATGTGGGCCGCCGTGTCGGTGAGAATGCCCGTCGGTTCGCCGTTCGCGTCTTTGAAAACTTCGCCGCCGACCGGATCCGTCGTCTCCCTCGTCACACCGCCCGCGCGCAGGGCGGCATCGTTCACCCACGACGTGTGTCCGCAGACGCGCACGAGACAGACCGGCGCGTCCGGCGCCACCGCGTTCAACTCTTCTTTCGACGGCAGCCCGGGCACCGTCCAGTCGAGCTCGTTCCAGCCTCGGCCCAGTATCCACTCGCCCGGGCGAAGCGACTCGTACGCCGCCTTCACCTCCGCCAGAATCTGCTCCTTCGTCTTCTGGAAGCAGTTGATCTGGAGCAGGACCTCTCCGACCGATAAAAAGTGAAGGTGCGACTCGACGAGTCCCGGCACAACCGTCGCCCCGCCGAGGTCGTGCCGCTTCGTTCCCGCCGCCGCATACTTCTCGACCTGCTCGTTCGTACCGACCCAGAGCAATCTGCCGTCCCTCACCGCCATCGCCTGCGCGACGGAAAATTTTCCGTCGACCGTGTAGATGTTTCCGTTCAAATAAATGCTGTCCGCAATCGACATCGATCGTCCTCCGTTCTCTAAATCTTTTCGAGCGCGCGTTTCATGCTCTCCATGGCCTCCGCCAGATACGCCTTCGGTTTGCAGTAGGCGATCCGGACGAATCCCGGCGCTTCGAACGCCTCGCCGGGGACGAGCGCAACACCCGCTTCGTTCAGCATGTAGCTGCAAAACTCCGTCGCGCTCATGCCGGTCTTCCCGATGGACGGGAAAATGTAGAACGCGCCCTCCGGAACCACGAAATCGAGCCCCTTCATCCCTTTGAGGTGCTCGGCAACGAGGTCGCGCCGCTCCCGGTATTCGCGGATCATCGCCTGCACGTCCGCTTCCGCCTCGTCCAGAGCTGTAGCATACCCGTACTGGGGGAACGTGGCGACGCAGGTGTTCATGGCAAGGTGCGCCCGGTTGGCGTAGGCGGTCATCCACGACGGCATCGCAAGGTAGCCGATCCGCCAGCCGGTCATCGAGTACGTCTTCGACGCCGCGCCGACGGTCGCCGTCCGATCCGCCATACCGGGAAGCGAGGCGATGCTCGTGTACGCGCCCGCGTACAGGAAGCGTTCGTAGCACTCGTCCGAGATGACGAGCAGGTCATTGTCCACGGCAAGTTTTGCAATTTTTTCGAGTTCGTCCCGCGGGATCGCCGCCCCTGTCGGGTTGTTCGGCGTGTTCACGACGAGCGCCCTTGTGCGCGGCGTGATGAGCGGCGCGATGTCGGACGCGCGGAGGATGAAGTCGTTTTCGATCGAGCAGCGCACCGGCACGATCTCGAGGCCGAGAATACGGCACTGGGAGACGTACGCGCCGAAGCAGGGCGTCGGGACGATCACCTCGTCCCCTTCGTCGAGCGTCGTCATCAGCGCGGTCATCAGCGCCGCCTGTGCGCCGACCGTGACGAGAATGTCAGCCGGTGGCACGTCCATCGCGTTCTCGCGCTTCAGCTTTCTCGACAGCGCCTCGCGCAGGATCGGTTCGCCCCGCATGTCGGCGTAGTGAACCTTGCCCTCGTTCATCGCGCGGGCGGCAGCTTCTTTTGCCACTGCGGGCGAGTCGAAGTCCGGGCGGCCGATCTCCAGGTGATAGACTTTTTTCCCGCCAGCCTCGATCCGGTTCGCCAGGTCGACGATGTCCCGGATCCCTCCGCCGAGTTTGATCCCGGCAAATCGTTGATTGGGCAGCTTGATTTTTTCCATTCCGGTTTATCCTTTCCGCGCTCGCGCTATCGGATCGTGTTGACGAGCACCATGCTGAACCACGGGAAGAACGTGACGATCAGGAGCACGACCAGCATGGCGCCCACGAAGATCATCGCGTTCGCCGCGATCACGTCGATTTTCTCCCTCGACACCGTCGACGCCACGAAGAGGTTCGATCCGAACGGCGGCGTGACGAAGCCGATCGCGAGCGCAATGGTCATGAAGAGCCCGAAGTGGATCGTGTCGATCCCGTAGCGCTGTACGACGGGCAGAAAAATCGGCGTGAGGATGATCATGGACGACAGGTTGTCGATGAAGCAGCCGACGATCAGAAGAAATCCGAGGATCAGGAGCAGGACGACGTACTTCGAGTCCGAAACCGAGACAATCCATTCGCCGATCCGCATCGGAATCTGCTCGATCGTGAGATACGTCGCGAACGACATCGAGAGCCCCAGGATGAAGGTTGCCGCACCGTTCACCGTGATGGTCTCGCGAAGCGCCTTGACAAATCCCGCCATCGTCAGCTCCTTGTGTACGAAGATGCCGATGAAGAGCGCGTACATGACACCCGCCACGGCCGCCTCCGTCGGCGTGAAGATCCCGCCGTAGATGCCGCCCATGATGATGACCGGCACGAGGAGCGCCCAGATCGAATAGCGCAGCGACTTCAAGACGCCGGTGAAGCTGAAGCGTTCGATCGCAACGGGGTAGTTGCGTTTTTTCGCGATAAAATAGCTCGTGATCATCAGCGCGATGCCGATCATGATGCCCGGAATGATGCCGGACAGGAACATCTCGCTGACCGAGGCCCCCGTGATGACCCCGTACAGAACGAACGGGATCGACGGCGGGATGATGATCCCGATCGAACCGGCAGTCGCCGTCAGCGCCGCCGCGAACGGTCCGCCGTAATTTTTTTCCTTCATCTGCGGAATCATGAACGAACCGATCGCCGACACCGTCGCGGGACCGGAACCGGAGATGGCGGCGAAGAACATACACGCCGTGACCGTCACCATCGCGAGTCCGCCGGTGATGAATCCGACCAGGCTCTCCGCGAAGTGCACGATGCGCTTCGAGATCCCGCTGCCCCCCATCAGGTTCCCGGCGAGCGTGAAGTACGGGATGGCGAGCAGGGGAAACGAGTCGATCGCGGTAAAGCAGTACTGCGGAATGAGCACGAGCGGCACGTTGCTGAACAGCATCATGCTCGTCACCGTGGCGATGCCGATCGAGATGCCGATCGGAACGCTCAGGACCATCAAACCGCCCATCAACAAAAAGAGAATTGCGATATCCATGGCCTGCCCTCCTCTACTCGGCCTGTCCGGCCGTCTTCAGCTTTGCCAGATTCGCTGCGAACTGCTGGACGAGTCGGGCTGCCATCAGCGCCGTACCGGTCGGCACGGCCATGTACGCGAGCCACATCGGGATGTTCATGGCGGGCGAGGTCTGCTCCTGTTCGAAGATCATGTGGCAGAGTTCGGCCGCCTTGAAGCACAGGAAGACGGAGAAACCGAACCACAGCGCGATGACCAACAGCTCGAACCAAACGCGGGTCCGGCCCTTCGCCTTGTCGACCATGCTCGTGATCCGGAGATGCCTTCCCATTTTCACGGCATAGCTCGACGCGATCCAGGTCTGCCACACGTACATGTATCTTGCGAGCTCCTCGCTCCACGAGAGCGAGTCCTTGAAAATGTATCTCATGATCACCTGGAAAAAAATCAGCAACGTCGACGCGGAGAGCATCGCCATCAGGACATATTCGTCGAGGTTTTGGATTATTTTTTTCATATCGTTCCTCTCTCATACACGACACGCAATGTTCGCGACTGCTAGATGGAAGACGGGCGAGCCGTCGTTCGGCCTCGCCCGTCTTTCGAAAAAATCAATCGTTCGCGCGCTTCGCCAGTTCGAGAAGCTCTTTGCCGACCTTCTCCTCGAACTGCTCGTAGACCGGCTCGCAAACCGCGATGAACGCATCCTTCTGCTCCGGCGTCAACTCGTTGACCTCAATGCCCGCCGCCTTCATCGCCTGCTCGAACGCGTCCTCGTTCTCGTGCATCAACTCGCGCTGGCGGCGTTCGAAAAATTTGCCCGCCTCGAGCATGATTTCCTGATACTCTTTCGGAAGGCTCTTAAAGTAGCGCTCGCTCATGACGAGCGGCGCGACGGCGTAAACGTGCCCCGTCTTGGAGATGTACTTCTGCACCTCGTACAGCTTGGAGGTGTAGATGAGGAGGATCGGATTCTCCTGCGCATCGACGGTCTTCTGCTGGAGGGCGGTGAAGAGCTCGCCGAAGCTCATCGGCGTGGGGCTCGCGCCCATCAGCTTGAACGTCTCGACGAAGATCGGGTTCTCCATCGTGCGGATCTTGAGGCCCTTCAGATCGTCCGGCGTGTAGATCGGATTGCGGCTGTTCGTCATGTGCCGGTAGCCGTTCGTCCCGTAGGCGAGGATGCGAAGGCCCTTTTTCAGCAGATTCTGGCGAATGGTGTCGCCAACCTCGCCGTCGAGCGCCTTGTACGCCGCCGCCTCCGTCTTGAAGAGGAAGGGGAAATCGAAGACGCCGATCTTCGGCTCGAACGACATCAGAACGGATGAGCCGATGACGCCCATCTCGATCGTGCCGATCTGCATTCCCTCGGCCGCCTGCCTGTCGCCGCCGAGCTGCGCGTTTCTGAAAATCGTGAGCTCCATCTCTCCGTTCGACTTCTCGGCCAGGAATTTGGCCAACTCCTCCGCGGCCTTGGCGTTGGGATGGGTATCCGACCCGACGCCCGCGTATTTCATCTTGTACTTGGGCGCGGCTTCCGCTCCCACTGCGAGACCCAGCAACAACACACACAAAGACACGAACAACAAAGACTTTTTGAACGACATTACAACTTCCTCCTTTATATATGGGATATTTTGCATTCGATTTGTCAGTTGACGCAGCCTCCGGGCTCCTGCCCGTCGAATACGGCGAGCGCGCTTTGCGCCGCCTCCGTCCGCATGCGCTTGATCGCGGTGGAAGTGTACCAGGCGACGTGCGGCGTGACCACACATTTTTTCTGGTCGTAGAGAACGTGCTCCCTGGGCGATGGTTCCGGCTCGACCACATCCACCGCGGCGCCCGCCAGCCTGCCGGATTCCAGCGCATCGTTCAGCGCCGCGTTGTCGACCAGCGACCCGCGCGCGCAGTTGATCAGGTATGCCGTCGGCTTCATGAGCGCCAGTTTTTCCGCGCTCACCAGGTGGAACGTCTCCTTGGAGAGGGGCACGTGGATCGAAAGGATGTCGGCATCCTTGAGCAGCGCGTCCATGTCCCGATAGACCTCGACGCCAATCTCGCGCGCGACCGACTCATCCATGTACGGATCGTACGCGATGATCCTGCCGAACAGGGGTTTCGCCTTCTCCGCAAAGCGCCTCGATATTCTGCCGAAACCCAGAAGGGCGAGCGTCATCTCTGAAATTTTCACATTGGCGGGGTACGAGTTGAAACTCCAGATGTGATCGACACACACGGAGTGATTGTAGAAGGGAATGTTCCGCCCCAGCATCAGCGCGAACGCGAGCGCGTGATCCGAGACTTCCTCCGTGTTGAAACCCGGCACATTGCAGACGCGGATGCCCAGCTCCGTCGCCGACGGCACGTCGATGTTGTCGAAACCCTGCCCGTGCCTGCATATCACCTTGCACGCGGGCATATCCGCCATGACATCCCTGGTGAGTTTGGCGTTTGTCAGGATCAACGCGTCGAAACATTCGCGTTTCGCGACGAACGCGTCCGCCGTGTCGACGCCGACAATCTCGATATCCCTCCCCTTGAACAGCTCGCGTTCGACGGCATAGTCGTCGAACGAACTACAGGCGCTGAAAACGCCGACTACTTTCCTGACCATCAACAGACCTCCCTTATTGATCGCGCACCGCGGTGTGCTTGACGCAATTGCTTACTCTGGATACAATCTGTAATATGTCAGACATATAACATATTCTAAATTCGTTGTCAAGATATGCACTGCCAGCGCCTTTCCATCTTTTCGTCCAGATACGAGGCGAGCGAATTATGCTATTATTTGTTTATCTCGGGGGTGAGATTTTGTTCGAAAATTTAAACGCACCGAAGAAGTCCTCGTTGGTTTTCAAACAAATTATCGAAAGAATCGAGTCGGGGGAATTTCCGCCGAACACGAAACTGCCGAATGAAATCGAACTCACGAGAATGCTCGGCGTCAGCAGGCCCGTGGTCCGCGAGGCCTTGAGCGCGCTCGAAATCATCGAGCTCGTCGAGAGGAAGGCGGGCGATGGGACCTACATCCGCGAACTTCCGCCCCGATACGAGGATTTGCGTTTCACGAACGAGCCGATCGTGATGAATTTTTTCAAGAGAATCGAGGCGAGCGGCGGCTCCTATTCCGCATTCGAAGCCAGAAGCCTGATGGAGCCGTGGCTTGCCGGCATCGTGGCGGTGCGCGCCGACGAAAACGATTTAGAGGCCCTCAAAAAAATCTGCGCCCGCATGGAAGCGACGCTGGAGAGCAACGACAAGGAGGCGTTTCGCGCCGCCGACGTCGATTTCCACCGCTTCATCGCGCACGCCTGCAAGAACGAGTTTCTGGAGAGCTTCCTGTTGCAGGCCATCGACGCCGAAAAATTTCTCCTCTGGCGCAGCGAAATGAACTGGCCGACCCGCGAGAGGATGGAAAAAAGTGTGAGGGAACACCTGGAGGTTGCAGACGCCATTATCGCGGGCAGCCACGAAAAAGCCCTGAAATCAATGGAACAGCACTTCGTCTTTCACTGGGGCGAGGTGGCCAAATCCATCGCCGCGGCGACCAGCGGCGACTGAGCACAGCCTCCCCTCACACCCGCCAGATCTCGTACAGGGCGATGGCGTTGTAGGATAGCTTCTGGCTCAGCGTGTAGCTGCCGTCGACGGTTGCCGTGTAGTATGAGTACTCCGGCATCGTGGCGCGTTCCAGAAATTCCGTCGTATCCTCGTCATTCAGGCTGGGGGCGGACGCCTTCGCGAATTCCCCAAGCGCGATACAGTGCTCCTTGTCGAACGTAAAGACCTTGAATGCATAGCGTCCCGGCTCGAATCCAGTCAAAACAACTTCCAGGTGAACGCTTTCCATCTCCTCGTACGTCTCGTCGAACGAGTAGGCGGGGTTGAAGTAGCGCGGATTCATCAGAAGCACGCAATAGCGCCCCTCTCCGTCCGTCGTCGCGACAATCCGCTCGCTCTGGTACAAGAGGCGGTCGCACATCTTGCGGAGCAGCCGCAGGAGGCTGTACGGCGGCCGTTTGATCGTGTTGAACAGGAAGAGGCCGATCGAACGGCTCTCGTTGCATCCACTCAGCATCTCCTTCGACAGCGCGTTCACCCAGTACGCGGTCGCGCCGACCCTGTCCCCGTATTGCACGAGCTCGTTCGCCATCAGCGCCGTGCGGAAGAAGGACGCCGACTCGAGCGGGCTCAGGCCGGAGAGCGTGTTCCACTCCATGGCGTACAGTTCGCGCATCGACGAGCCGCAGTCGTCCACGATGTGCCAGGCCTTCTCGATCTGCGACATGCCATAGTTTTTCAGGCGGAGACAGGATAGTTCGTTGAAGACGGAGAAATCGTGTTCGCACGCCGGATCGATGCCGATCGTCGCAAAATCCGGCTCGCACTGTTCGTTCTTGCTCAGGATCAGCCGCTCTTCGAACATCTCCCGCTGTGCCGGATCGCTCGTGTCGGTCGAGTGGAAACCGACGCGGATCTCCGGCGAGTACTCCTTGAGCAGCCGATGGATCGCCTTGTAACACTCCATGAAACACGCCTCGTCCGACGGGTTCGAGTACTCGACGACGAACAGCGAACGCTTCCAGAAGTGGCGGGGAAGGGTGCGACGCATCACGTCCACGAAATCTCCGATCGCCCCCATGATCTCGGGGATCAGCATCCGCTGGCCGTTGGGCCACGGCGCGTTCGAAATGTCGAGGCGCACGAACGGGACGAGGCCGATCCTGTAAAGGTAAAGCAAGAGATGTTCGTACTCGAAATCGCGGTAGAACGAGCCCTCGCCGAAATCCGCCATCGCGTCGTCGAAGACCCCCTTGAAGCAGATGTAGTCGCCGCACAACTCGCGCTGCGCCATCTCGATCTGCGCGCGCGTCTTGAAGTGGAGCAGCTCGGCGATTCGCCCGACCTTGAATATTTTTTTCGGCAGGACGAACGCCCGCTCTTCGTCCTGCGAGAGGGGGACAACGGTGCGCTCGATGTTGCGGAAACCGCCGCCGTTTTGCAGGTCGTGCGTCACGATGTAGCGTAGCGTCTCGTTCAAATCCTCGTCCCGATCGATGTCCATGGACTGGATGCCGCCCTCGTCGCCCGGGCCCTTCCCCGCGTGCTCCATGCGGTAGGCCTTCGGCGAGACGCCGTATTTTTTCCGGAACACGGCGTCGAAGGCCTTCGCGTTGGCGAACCCGTTGTTCACAGCGATGCGGAGCATCGTCTCGTTCGTGTGCGCGAGATCGTACGCCGCGCTCTTGAGGCGGACGCCGTTCAGAAATTCGAGGAAACCGACGCCGACCTTCTGTTTGAATTTCTTGGAAAAATACTGCGGCGATACCCCCTCCGCCATCGCGAGGTCGTCCAGCGTGACGACACCCCGAAAGTTGCGGTAGATGTACGAAAGGGCGTTCTGGATGCTCCGGTCCGCACCGCCCTGGCCGTTCACTTCGACGCGAAAGCCCGTGTAGATCTCGTACAACAGGGAGAGCAGCGCATAACGGACGTCGAACGTGACGTTCTCCTCGTTGCGGCAGTAGGCAAGCAACACCTGTACGAGCGATTTTTTGAGCTGAAAATACTTCGTGTTCAACAGGGAGTTCGGGGTTCCCTCCGCCGAGGAGTTGCACCTGTACCGATATCGAACCATCTCCGCAACCTGCTGGTGAATGAAAACCCCGGAGACGCAGAGACAGAGGACGAGCGTCTCCGCCCCCCCCTCCACCGTGTACGTGTCGCCGGAGTTGAGCAGCAGGACGTCGTCCGGCGCCATTTCGACGGACAGATCGCCGACCTCGACGCACAAATGTCCGCGCACCAGCATGATCAGAGCAAGGCCGTCCACGCTCCCCTTCTGTTTTTCTCCGATACGCTTCAATCCCAACTGGAACATTCCGGCCTCCATCGCAAAACACCCCCCTGATCGCAAAAATTTTCCTACGTTCAATTATAAAAAAGCCGCGCATATAAGGGAGCCGAATACTACTCACCGTTTGCTTCAGACAATATGGAATCGCGCATCAGCCATTGACGATAGCGATTGATGGGGAGCGTCGATTCGGTTATGATTTGCGAAGTGAAGGAACAGGCATCTTCAGAAGGAGTGATCCGCTTTGGCGTTTACCCGCATCGTCATCTCCCCGGCGCTGTCCGAACGGTTCCCCGACGCGCGCGTCGGGTGGCTGCTCGCGGACGCCCGTGTCCGCGCGTCGGACCCGTACGTCGAGGAGCTCAAAAAAAATCTCGCCGCGAACCTCGCATCCCGCGGGATCACGGAGGAGAACCTGGCAAAACAGCCGGACATCGCGGCCTGGCGCGACGTGTACAGCGCGATGGGCGCGAAGCCCAGCAAATACCGCTCGTCGCTCGAGGCGCTCGCGCGCCGCGTCGCGAAGGGGCAGGGATTGTGGAACGTGTCCAATGTCGTCGACTGCTACAACTGCGCGTCGGTGGCGACCTTCCTCCCCATGGGGGCGCACGACACGTCGCGCGTCGACGGCGTCCTGACGCTCCGCTACGGGCATGCGGGAGAAAAATTCTACCCGCTCGGCGCGGACGAACAGCACGAGGTGATCGACGTCGATCCCCGCAACGTCGTCTACGCGGACGACTCGAAAATCTGCTGCTGGCTCTGGAATCACCGGGACACGCATCTGGCGTCGGTGCAGGAGGAGACGAAGGAGGCAATCTTCCTGATCGACTCGGCCTTCGTCCCACACACGACATCCATCGAGGGCGGCCTCGAAATCCTCGCAGGACACCTCGAAAAAATCGGCTGCAAACCGAAGGACCGCGGCATCGTCCGACCCGGCGATACGGCATAAAACGAGGCTCCCCATCCGACCGGACGGGGAGCCTCGTTTTTTTCCTGCAACTTATTTCAGCAGAATGTCCGCCCTGTCCGGGTGTTTCCGGAACCAGGCGACGGCGTAGGGGCAGGTGGCGTACGTCTTCTTCCCCTGACGCTTGATCTCGTCGTAGACGTGCTCCATCAGCTCCGACGCCACGCCCTTGCCGCGCAGGATCGGATCGACGTACGTGTGGTCGATGACGACCTCGTTTCCGGCAAGATTGGGAAACGTCGCCTCGACAATCGTCTCCCCGCGCTCGTCTTTGACGTAGACTCGGTTCGGCTCGTGAATGAACTCCATGTTAGCAACCTCCTGATTCGTTTTTTCAAACCGCAGCGGTGAGCTTCTTGATGTCGTGATCGAAAATCCATCTCAGAAAGAGAAAACACTGGACGACGGAGACGACCTCCGCGATCGCGAAGGCCCACCAGATCGCGTGCAGTCCGCCGAAGAGCGAGAGCGCGTACGCTGAGGGCAGCAGGACCACGATCTGCCGCACGAAGGAGACCGACAGGCTCATGAACCCGTGCCCCAGCGCCTGACAGACCGAGATCGTGCAGACGCAAAAACCGGCGAAGAGAAAGCTCAGGCTGATCTTGCGCAGCGCCGGCACGCCGATGGCGAGCATCGACTCGGACGCGTTGAAGAACCCGAAGAGCTGCGGCGTGAAGATCTGAAAAATCGCGAACGCCGCCAGCATGATCCCCACCGCGTACACGGTGCCGTAGTTGATCGTGCTCTTCATCCGCTGCGGGTTGCGCGCCCCGTAGTTGTACGAGAGGATCGGCACCATCCCGTTGTTGAGCCCGAAGACCGGCATGAAGGCAAAGCTCTGGAGTTTGAAATACACCCCCAGCACGGCCGTCGCCGTCGCGCTGTACTGGATCAGGATCTTGTTCAGCCCGAAGATCATGACCGACCCCACCGACGCCATGATGATCGAGGGGATCCCGACGGCGTAGATCCGCGAGATGATCCGCATGTCGGGTTTGAGAAATTTTTGGGACAGCGTGATCTCGCGGTTGTACTTCATATTTAAATAGAAGGCGAGCGCGCCCGCGCAGATCTGCCCGATCACCGTGGCGGTCGCCGCGCCCGCGACGCCCATGGCGGGGCATCCCAACAACCCGAAGATCAGGATCGGGTCCAACACGATGTTGATCAGCGCCCCGCTCAACTGGACCGCCATCGAGAGGGCGGCCCTGCCCGTGGACTGGAGCAGGCGCTCGAAGACCACCTGAAAGACGATGCCGAAGGAGGCGATCATGCAGATGCGCAGATAGACGATCCCGTCCTCCAGAATCGCGGGGATATCCGTCTGGTACTCGAAAAACGGACGCGCGAGAAAGACGCCGATCAGCACGAAGACGACGTAGCTCGCCCCCGCGAGAAAGAGCCCGTTTCCCGCCGTCATGTTGGCGATGCGAAATTTTTTCTCGCCGAGGCTCCGGGAGAGGAACGCGTTCATCCCGACGCCGGTGCCGGTGCAGACGGAGATGGTCAGCATCTGCGCCGGAAACGCGAGCGAGACCGCCGTCAGCGCCTCCTCGCTCAGTTGGGCGACGAAGATGCTGTCGACGATGTTGTACAGGGCCTGCACGAGCATGGAGACGATCATGGGCAGCGACATGGACAGGAGAAGACGCCCGACGGGCATCGTCCCCATTTTGTTTTCGCTCAAACTGCTGCGCCTCCGCGGGCGAGCGCGATGATGGCCCGTGCCGCCTCGTCGATGCCGAGCGCGCTGTTGATGGCGAGGTCGTAGTTCTGCGCCCTGCCCCACTTCCCCATCGTGAAGTGGTTGTAGTACGACGCGCGCGCCTTGTCCTGCTTCGCGATCGCCGTTCCCAGCGCGTCGTCGTCCCCCTCGAGGCCGTAATACGTCCGCGCGCGGGCGACGCGGTCCGGCATCGGCGCGTGGACGAAGACGTGCAGGCAGCCGGGCGTATTCTGGAGCACGTAGTCGGCACAGCGCCCGACGATGACGCACGGCCCCTCCGCCGCGAATTTTTTGATGATGTTCGACTGCGCGATGAAGACCTGGTCGTAGAGCGGCAGGCTCTGCGTCGGATCGTACAGGTTGTAGAGGAAGCCGCTCGTCCGCTGCTCCTCCGCCTTCTTGACGAACTCCGGGGACAGTCCCGTCTTCTCCGCCGCGAGCTCGATGAGCTCCTTGTCGTAGAACGGAATCGACAGAAGATCCGCCACGTTGCGCGCGATGAACCGCCCGCCCGAACCGTACTCCCGCCCCACCGTGATGACGCCGTATTTCATAAAAATCCCTCCCATAATAAAGACCCCTCCCCCACAGAGTAACACGTCGTTCTCCGTACGGGGAGGGGCGTTCCGTTATTTTATCCGCTTATCCGCGCGTTATTTCAATTATAAAGCGAATGCCTATTATGGTCGATCGCGTGGTAGCACTCCCTCCGCCGCCCTTGGCGGCACCTCCCTCCAAAGGGAGGCGGGGCCCCAGCGCGTGGTTTTCTTGCGTTATCCCAGGCGCTTCGCGCCACCGCAACAGTGGTTTCAACCACCAACGCCATGCCCCGGCCCCCTCTGGAGGGGGCTGTCGCCAAAGGCGACTGGGGGAGACTTACCACGCGTCCAGAATCGTCGTTTCGATTCAAATTTGATATCACAAATTTCTCAAGTCGTCGACGAGCGCCGTCTTCTCCTCCGTCTTCGCGTCGGCGGTCTTGATCTCGCGCGCGGGGCTGCCCGCGACGACCGCACCGGGACGCACGTCCGTCGTGACGACCGCGCCCGCCGCGACGACCGCCTTGCGCCCGATCCGCACACCCTCCAGAATCACCGCGTTCGCGCCGACGAACGCCTCGTCCTCGATCACCGTCGGCGTCGCCGACGCCGGTTCGATTACCCCGGCGACGACCGCGCCCGCGCCGATGTGGCACCGCTCCCCGATCTGCGCGCGCCCGCCGACGACCGTGTTCATGTCGATCATCGTCCCCGCGCCGATCGACGCGCCGATGTTGATCACCGCCCCCATCATGACGACGACGTTGCTCCCGATCGCGACCATGTCTCGAATGATCGCGCCCGGCTCGATCCGGGCGTCGTACTGCGACAGGTCCGCCATCGGCACCGCCGAGTTCCGCGCGCACGGCGGCTCGACCTCATAATTCGCGATGTGCGCCGCGTTTCGCCCAATAAATTCCACGACCGCCGCGTACTCGCCGCGAATCGTGCCGAACGACGGCCCGCGGACGACGACAAAATCCGCCGCCCCCGTCCAGTCGACCGCATCCAACTCCCCCGCGACGAACGCACGCGCGATCGTCTTCTTCTTCGACTCCTTGATCAGCCGAATCACAGCCTCCGTATTCATCTCAATCGACATGGCAACCCCTCCAAAAAAATTTTAAATGCGAAAAGCCGGACCTTGGGCTCCGCCCAAACCCGCCGGGGGACCAGTCCCCCGGACCCCCGTTCCTTTTTTCTTTCACCCGCAGGGTGAAAGAAAAAATAAATGGGGTCTGGGGACTGCGTCCCCAGCGGGGTTTGGGGCGGAGCCCCAAGGTTCGGCCTTTTTTCATTTCGACAGACGCAGGACGTCGCGGAATGTGTAGTAGCCGTTCGGGGCGGAGCGAGCGAACTCCGCTGCGGTGCAGGCGCCTGCGGCGTAGATGGATCGTTTGACCGCGTGGTGCGACAGCGAGACGACCTCGTCATCCAGGCAGTAGTGCACGGTGTGATCGCCGGGGACGTTGCCGAGGCGCAGGGCATGGATGGGACAGTCGCGGCCCGCGGCCTGCATCAGCATCAGGGCGGTGCCGCTCGGCGCGTCTTTTTTCTGGTTGTGATGGACCTCCACGATCTCCATCTCCCACTTGGAGAAAAGCCCGGCGTAGTCCTCCAGAATCATCCCGAGCAGGTTGATCCCGACGCTGAAGTTCGAGCTGTGGACGACAGCGCGCTCCTCTCCGAGCGCGCGGAGTTCCGAGAGGTCGGCCTCGGAAAAACCCGTCGATCCCATGACGAGCGCGGCATTGTGTTCAGCGCAGAGGCGGAGCGTCGTGGGCAGGGCGTCCGGCGCCGAAAAATCCACGATCACCTCGGGTCGCGCCGAACATTCTTCGCCGCTCCCGTCCACGCGAAGCACGAGCTCGTGCCCGGCGCCGGCGAACGCCGCCTCGATCTCGCGCCCCATCCTGCCGGAGTAGCCGATCAGTCCGTACCGCATCGTCGCTACGCGCTCCTCGGCTCTTCGAAGGCGGGCAACGCACCGATGGCGAGCATGTCCGCGTCGATCCTGCGCATCGTCGCTTCGGACGCCTCGACGAGCGGCAGCCGCACGCGGTTTTCGCAGAAGCCGAGGCGCGAGACGGCGTACTTCACCGGCATCGGGCTCGTCTCGGCGAAGAGGCTGCGGACGAGGGGCAGCGTCAAGTGATGAATGTCCCGCGCCGTCGCCACGTCGCCGCCCAGACAGGCGCGCACCATCTGCGCCGCCCGGGCGGGCGCGACGTTGGAGAGGACGGAGATCGCGCCGTGCCCCCCGCTGTTGACGATGTGAAAGGTCTGGTCGTCGTTGCCGGAGAGGACGAGGAAGTCGGGGCACACGCGGCGCAGCAGGGCGATCGTTTCGTCCACCTGCCCTAGGTCGCCGCACGCCTCCTTGAGCGCGACGACGTTCGGGATCTCGGCGAGCCGCGCGACCGTGGCGGGCTGCATGTTGACGCCGGTGCGGCCGGGCACGTTGTACAGGATGACGGGAATTTCCGTCATCTCCGCGACGGCGCGGAAGTGGCGATAGAGCCCCTCCTGCGACGGCTTGTTGTAGTAGGGCGTGACGACGAGCGCACCGGACGCCCCCAGCCTGTGC
Organism: Synergistaceae bacterium OttesenSCG-928-I11; assembly: GCA_030266365.1. Classification (GTDB taxonomy): domain Bacteria; phylum Synergistota; class Synergistia; order Synergistales; family Synergistaceae; genus JAJDHV01. Next base: position 17,735 of record JAJDHV010000028.1, read on the forward strand.
GCCTCGGCGCAGTTGCGGATCGCGTGGTCCGTGTTGTTGCCGCCTGTGCCGACGACGACGGGCACCCTGCCCGCGGCTCTGGCGACGGCAAACGCGATGATCTTCTGCCGCTCGTCGTCCGAGATCACCGGGGCCTCGCCCGTCGTGCCGAGCACGACGAGAAAATCGATCCCCTCCGCGATCTGCCAGTCGATCATCCGCCCCATCGACGCAAAGTCGACGCCCGACTCCGCAAACGGCGTGACGAGCGCCGTGCCCGTCCCCAAAAACATCGTGTTCTGCAACCCTCTCATTTCGATGCCCTCCCTTTCGTCGATTCGACGAAAAAAATAAAACGGCGCGCCCCTGATATAACCAGGGACGCGCCGTTGATATGAACAACGACTCGCGGTACCACCCTGCTTGAGAGCCTGCCGACGGCAGATCTCCCCGCTTCGGGGTCCTGTGACGTGGACCCGATCCGTGAACGTACTACCGGCTTTCGCCGTTTCCGTCCCAGCTCGCCAAGTTTTAAGCCTCCTCCGACGGTACCGTGAAGCGTCTCTCAGCCGGTGAACGCTTCTCTCTGTCGGTCGTCTTCTTGCGGGCGGAGAAAAATCCCGCATGGATTCGGCGCCTTGGGTCGTCGCCTTTGTGCGATATTCGATTGAGGGGGACTATACCAGCGATTTTTTTCACTGTCAAGATGAAATTCGCATTTTGTAAAATTTCACAGGGCCGCAAGGGTTCGCTTGACTTATCGTATCGTTTTGATACGATAACTGGAATAAAATGATACGATAAGGGTGCCCGATGAAACCAACAAGACGACAACAGCAGATTCTGGATATCCTCCGCAAAAACCCGCATATTTCAGCAAAAGAGATCGCCGCAAAGATCGAAGATGTCTCGAAGGTGACGATTTTGCGGGATTTAAACACCATGCTCGACGAAAAACGCATCGTGAAACAAGGGGCGGCCCGAAGCGTTACATACGCGGTGGCGTACGCGGGCTCCATTCTGGAGTATTTTGACGAAACCGCCTATTTTGCAAATGACGTCGATCGACGCCAAATCAAACATGCCACATTTCATTTCGAGCTCATTCAACAAATGCGCGATTTGTTCACCGCGTCCGAGTTGACGGAAATCGAACAATGGAACGGGCAATATCGCGACAAAATAAGCAAATTGCCCCCGGCGCTGCTTCAAAAAGAACTCGAGCGCCTTACGATCGAGCTGAGCTGGAAGTCCTCCCGAATCGAGGGGAACACCTACACCTTGCTGGACACCGAAATGCTGATCAGGGAACACGTCGAGGCCAAAGGGCACAAAAAAGAAGAAGCGACGATGATCCTGAATCACAAAAAAGCCCTGGATTATGTGTTTCGATACAAGGCCGATTACAAACAATTAACAATCCCGAAAATCGAGGATTTGCACACCCTGCTGGTCGAGGGACTCGGCGTCGGAACCGGCTTGCGTTCACACCCCGTCGGGATTGTCGGAACCGACTATCGCCCGCTGGACAACCGGCATCAGATACGCGACGCGCTGGAGGGCCTTGTCCAGACGATCAACGCAACGGAGCACCCCTTTGCGAGAGCGCTGATCGCCGTGCTCATGATCTCGTATATTCAGCCTTTCGAGGACGGCAACAAGCGCACGTCGAGAATATTGGCCAATGCGTTGCTGTTGCAGGGAGATTATTGCCCGATTTCCTACCGTAGCGTGGATGAAGTGGAATATAAAAAAGCCGTCGTCTTGTTTTATGAACAGAATAGCGCCGAGTATTTCAAGCGTCTGTTCATCGAACAGTTCCGTCAGGCGGTACAGGGATATTTTTAACGGCCCCATTGAAAACAAAACGGCACATCTTTGATCCGCCCGTTTTTACACACGCACCGCCGCGCGCATCGCACGGCGGTTTTTTTGCGCCCATT
>JAJDHV010000029.1 GCA_030266365.1 Synergistaceae bacterium OttesenSCG-928-I11
TGTGACGATTCGGTCTGGATGGTGCGCGCGATGATGTCGTTCTGCACGTCTACGCCGAGTTCCACGAAGAAGGCGGTGTATCCTGCGACGCGGACGAGGAGGTTTTTGTACTCCTCCGGGTGTTTCTGCGCCTCGATCAGTTTTTTCTGGTCCACGACGTTGAACTGGACGTGATAGATGCCGAGGGTGCAGAGGCTCTTGAGAAGGGCCATGAGCTGGTTGATGCCGTTTTCGGTCGCGACCATCTCGGGGGCGAGTTTCATGTTGAGCAGCGTCCCCTGGACGTAGCGGTCGTGGGGGATGTAGGAGACGGATTTGAGGACGGCGCTGGGGCCGTTCACGTCCGTGCCGCTGTTCGGGCTGACGCCGTCGGCGAGGGGTTTCCAGGCGCGCCGGCCGGAGGGGAGGGCGCCGACCTCGCCGCCGAATGGCGTGTTGCCGGAGACGGGGAGGATGCCGGGCGTCATGACGCCGAACTTGCTGCGGTAGCTCTCGATCTCGTCTGCGATGTAGGCGAAGAGCTCGGCCGCGATCTTGTCGGCGTCCGGGTCGTCGTTGCCGTACTTCGGGGCCTCGCGGCAGGCTTTGAGGACGTCTTCCGCGCCCTCGAAGTCGCAGGCGAGGGCGTCGAGGAGCTGGGGCATCGTGACCTTTTTCGTGTCGTAGACGAGGTGCTTGATGGCGGCGACGCTGTTGATGAGGTCGGAGACGCCGATGCAGATGATGCCGTTGCCGGTGTTGTACTTCGCGCCGCCCCAGGCGTAGTCGGACGCATTCTCGATGCACTCCTCGAAGCTCATGGAGAGGACGGGGACGGGGCGGTCCATGCAGATTTCGTCGATGATGTGGCTCGCCTTGACCGTGACCCGGATGACGTAGTGCAGTTGGGCCTTCAGGGCTGCCATGAAGTCGTCGAACGTTTTGAAGTCGGTGGGGTTGCCGGTAGGCGCGCCCGCGAGCTTGCCGCTCTTGCGGCATTTGCCGTTTAAGAGGGTAAACTCGACGACGCTGCCGAGGTTGATGTCGGCCAATGCGGAGTAGTGGCGCAGCTTGCCCGCGAGGTTTGTCTCGACGCAGCCGCCAGGGTTCCAGTTGAGCGCCTCTTTGAGCGGGATGCCCTTGTTCATAAGCATGCGGATGCCGACCTCGTCGTTGTGGAAGGCGGGGAAGCCGGTCCCCATGCGCATGAGCTCGACGATCTTGCGCAGGAACGAGTTGGGGTTCTTCGCCATGTTGTAGCGCACGGAGAGGGACGGCTGATAGAGCTGGGTATCCATCGTCGCCTGGATGATCATGTACGAGAGGTCGTTCACCGCATCCTGTCCCGTTGCGTCGACGCCGCCGGCGCAGAGGTTCTGGAACATCGGGTAGCCGGACGAGTACTCGGCGGATTTTTCGTCCTGGAAGAGGCAGGGCTCCGAGAACTTCACCCAGAGGCAGTCGAACACTTCCTGCGCCGAGTCGGGCGTGATGCGGCCCTCGTCCAGGTCACGCGCGTAGAACGGATACAGATACTGGTCCATGCGACCGGGGTTGTAGGCGGCGGCGTTCTGTTCCATGAACATCGCGATCTGGTAGAAGTAGAAGGACTGCACGGCCTCGCGGAACGTTCGGGCGGGTTTCGCGGGGACGCGGCGACAGATCTCGGCGATGTCCTCCAGCTCTTTGCGGCGGACGGGATTTTTTTCCTCGATTGCAAGGCGGGCTGCCTCGGCGGCATAGCGCTCGGCCAGCACGAGCAGGCCTTCCGCTGCGATCAGCATCGCGTCGAGGTAGACCTCTTTCTCGTAGTCGCCGGGCACCGTCGCGTCGAGTTTGGCTTTGCGTGCCTCGATCCGTCGGATCAGGCCCTCCACGCCGTTGTTGATGAACCACTCATAGCCTGCCGTGACCTCGCCCCAGCCGCGCACGGCCTTTTTGTCGATGTAAAGCGCGCCGTTGTCGCGCAACGCCGCGACGTCCGCCGGGATCTGGGCCAGCCACGCCTCGTAGTTCGAGCGCCCCTTCCAGTAGGGCCGGATCAGTTTTTCGAACGTCTCCCGGTCCTCCTGAAGGAGGTGGAATTTATCGTATGGTCGTGAGTTGATCGTGTCCAGTTCGCGGTCCAGCACCGACCAGCAGACGTCTGCGGAGAGGATGCCGCCGCGGATCTTGCTTCCCGCGTTGCCGACAACGAGCTCGTCGTCCCAGATCTCGATGCTTTTTTTCCGACACTGGTTCAGGAAAGCCTTTGCCTTCCTCGTCACGAAGGCCTCTCCCATGGTTTCGAGAAAGCTCTCCGTCAGCAGCTTTGCGTTCTCGAGGTCGATCTCGGGATAGGTGTCGAACACCTTCGTCTTCAATCGGTCGATTCGGTCCATGTACTTGGGGCTGTCCTTCGTTGTGTCCGTCGCGTTCATGTTCTTCGCCTCCTGTTCGATTCCTGGTGGTCAGGCCATTTCCTCGTACTCGGTACGAGCGATGATTTCGTTCTGCGTGTTTTCGTTCAGCTCTGCGAAGTATGCGCTGTAACCGGCGACGCGAACGATGAGGTCGCGGTGCGCGTCGGGGTTTTGCTGGGCCTCCCGCAGCATGTCGGTCGAGATCACGTTGAACTGGATGTGGTGTCCGCCGAGGTCGCACCATGTGCGGATATAGTCGCCAAGCAGCGCGAGGGAGGCCGGTGCGTTCAGCGCGCTGGGTGAAAATTTCTGGTTGAACAGGACGCCTTGCAGGGCCTCCTGGTGGTCGATTTTCGTCATCGAGCGAACGGACGCGGTGGGCCCGTTCCGGTCCGCGCCGCCGACCGGGGACGCGCCGTCGGAGAAGGCGACGCCCGCGGGCCTGCCGTCCGGCGTCGCGCCGGTCGTCTCGCCGAAATAGACGTGCGTCGAGACGGAGTGCAGTTCGGGGATGTAGAACGCGCCACGCAGGCAGGGATGGCGCAGGACCTCAGTGCAGTACATGTGCGAGACCTCCCGTGCCAGCAGGTCGACGTAATCGTCGTCGTTGCCGAACTTCGGGGCCTTCTCGCACGCAATTTTGAGATCCTCGCAGCCTTCGAAATTTTTTTCGAGCGCGTTCAGCATCTCCTGCGGCTTCACGCTCTTCGTGTCGAAGCAGAGTTTGCGGACCGCCGCCATGGCATCCGCGACGGAGGCGAGCCCCACGCCGAAGATGCCGGAGAAGTTGTACCGCGTGCCCCCCTGCTGTCTGGTGAGACCGCGCTCGATGCAGTCGTCGAGGAGCGACGACATAAACGGCTCCGGCGCATAAATGGCGTGCGCGCCGTCGACGAGGTCGTACGCCTCGACGATCAGGCCGATGAAGTGCGACATCTGCTTTTCGTATGCGGCCAAGAGTTCGTCGAACGACGCGAAATCTTCGAGGCGGCCCGTCTTCGGCCCGACCTGCTTCCCAGTCGCCGGATCGACGCCGTCGTTCATCGCCAGGAGGAAACATTTCGGGAAATTGACGTAGCCCGAGTGCGGGCGCGAGTCCGTCATGCCCTCCACGTCCGTCTCGACGCAGTTCGTGCAGTAGTTGCGCGCCTCTTCGAGCGTCGCGCCGCGCATGAGGTGTTTGGGGACGATGCAGTTGTCGTTCATGATCGCGGGGTAGCCGAGCCCTTCCTTGATCGTCGCGCAGACCTTGTACAGCGTGTCGGGGTCGATCTTGTTGTGGTAACGGAAGCCGATGGAGGGCTGGGGGACGCGCGCGACGACGGCAGCCTCGAGGACGAGGTTCGTCAGTTCGTTGCAGACGTCCTCGCCCCGCGGCCCCTGCCCGCCGAGCGTGATGTTCTGGAAGAGAGGGAATCCCGCGAACGTGCGGGTCGTGACGGAGTCCATTAGTTTGATGATGGACGTGCACTTGATCCAGATGGAGGAGACGAGCGTCAGCGCCTCGTCGCGGGTGAGGTTGCCTTCCTCCATGTCGCGCTTGAAGTAGGGGTACATGTACTGATCGAACCGGCCGAGCAGGATCGCGTGCGGGTCCGACTCGATGTGAAGCACGGTGTAGACGAGCCAGACGCTCTGGAGCGCCTCGCGGAAGGACGTCGCCGGGTGCTCGGGCACGCGGCGCAGGATGCGCGCGATCTCGGTGAGCTCCTCCGCGCGTTCCGCGTCGTCGGACGTTTCGGCGAGATGCGCCGCGAGGTCGGCGTATCGGTGCGCGAATTGGATGACCGCCTCGCAGGATATTTTCGCCGCTTTCCAGAACGTGAGCTTGTTCGTCCCCTCGATGTCGCGGGGGACGAATCCTTCCATTTTGGCGTCGATTTCGTCGATGATCCCGCGCAGGCCACGCTCGAGCAATTTTTTATAGTTGATCGCGATGTTGCCCTGTGCCGTTCCCTGCCCCCCGACGGTGATCATGGCGTCGGCGATGGCCTGCTTCGCTTCGTCGGAGAGCAGACCGTCGACGATCGCATCGAGCGACGTCTCCTGCCATTTGCCGAGGCAATCTTTCAGGATGCGTTTGTTTTCCTCCGTCACGCCGATCGCGTCCGCGGGGCGCGTCGCGAAACGGTCCATGTCGTCTAGGACCCACCGCGCGCCGAGTTCGGGGCAGACGATGGGGGAGCGGGGCTGCGGGGAGCAGTGCCCGACGAAGAGCTCCTCGTCGTCGATGAAGAGCGTCATCTCGGAGAGGATTTTTTCCAGCGTATGGGCGCGCTTCAGGACGGCCGGTTCGCCAGCGAACCGCTCGTACGCCTCCGTGGCGATCAGCGCGCGTTCCGGCAGCAGCTCCGTCGGACGGTTCGAGATCATCCGGTCGCGCATCCGCGCGATGCGGTCGATTTTGCTTTTTCGCTCCGTGAGTGTCGTTGTCATGGCCTCATCCTCCGATTCATGTTCGCAAATTTTTTTATCGTTGCATTCACCGATAAATGACGTTGAGCGGATGGCGCCGCAGGATATCCGCGGCCCGCTCCATCTCCGCCGCGGTCGGCGGTTTTGTGTCGGGGAGTGCGTATGTGCGTCCGAGTGCGGCGTATCTTCCCGCTCCCATCGAGTGATAGGGGAGCAACTCGACCGAGACGTCCCTGCGGTTGTGCGAGCAGAAGCCCCCCAGCGCATCCAGCTCGGCCTCGTCGTCGTTGCAGCCCGGCACGAGCGGGTAGCGAACCAGCAGTTCGAGATCGCTTTGCAGCAGTTGGATCGCGTTGTCGAGGATTCGGGCGTTGTCGAGCGAGGTCAGGCGCCGATGCAATTCCGGCGAGATCGCCTTGATGTCGAACTGGACGAAATCCGCACGCTTCGCCACCTCGGCCGTCGTTCGGGTGTCTGCGAAGAGGCAGGTCTCGATTGCTGTGTGGATACCCCTGCTGCGGCAGAGATCGAGAAACGCAATCGCAAAATCGGGCTGCGCAAGCACCTCTCCGCCGGAGAGCGTCACGCCACCCCCGGACCTTCTCCAAAACGGTTCGTCCTTGCGCACGAGGTCGAAGAGCTCCTGCGGCGTCAACTCGGTGCCGACGATTTCGATCGCATCTTTCGGGCACGCAACGACGCAGTTGCCGCACAGATCGCATTTCGAGCGATCGACTGCCGTCCCGCCAAACGCGCAGGAGAGCGCGCCCTTCGGACAGACGGCGGCACATCTGCCGCACGCGACACAGGTGGACGTATTGACGGCGATCTCGCGCTCGAAGCTCTGGGATTCCGGGCTGCAACACCACAAACAACGAGCCGGGCACCCCTTCATGAAAACGGTGGTGCGGATGCCGGGTCCGTCGTGAAGCGAGTAGCTGGAAATTTTGAAGATCGCGCCTTTTCGACTCATTGCGCCACCTTTATTGGTAATACCAATAGTTCTACCAAGAATATATTCATTATAAATCAATCGACAAGCATGTCAAGGGGCGTCAGGTTGCCGTTATTACTGATTTTTGAAACTTATAGGCCGGTGTGAAATTTTACGTATATCATTCGGTATAATCTCTTGTAACATTTTATGTGCTAATATTTCGACTGTTTAGCCTAGCCTATGGCAAAGGGGTATCGGTGCGAATGAAAACGGACAGCAAGAAAGACGTGGTTGTTGCGGAACTGATCCGACTCACGAACGAGGACCAATACAAAGAGGGCGACCGCCTGCCGCCGGAGCGCGAACTGGCCAAGCGGTTCGGCGTGGGGAGGAACATCGTCCGCGAGGCGATGATCTCCCTCGAGGCGATGGGGCTTATCGAAAAAAAAGAGCGACTGGGCGTGTTTGTGAAACACCTGGGCACGGAGGACGTCAAAGTCAATCTGGAGCAGATGCAGCTTCCGCCCGCGGAATTCATGCGCCTCCAGATGGAGGTGCGCATGTTCGTCTGTGTGCCGGCTGTCGAACTCGCAGCCATCCGACGGACGGAGGAGGACCTGAGAAAACTGTGGGAGTGTCATCGCGAGTTTTCGAACAGCCCCGTTTCGACTCCGGAGGAGGAGATCGTCAACTCGAAGTGGGAGTCCCTGCTGCATCACTTGGAGACGGAGGCGGCTCACAACCAGATTTTATCCCGCATCAATGAGAGCATCTCTGGGCTGCTCGAGCGCAACAACTCTTTCGCGCACCACCACGCATTGAACAACGATGCCGGCTGGTTCGCGTACATCCGCGAGCAGCATCGCCAGATTATCGAGGCCATCGAAAACCGGGAGCCGGACGTCGCGGGCGCTGTTTTGAAAAAACACATCATCGACTCCTACGATGCCGTGAAAAAAAACAACCCTCTACTTTTGGCCGGCCCAAAGGTCTATTGGGAGTTGTTCGAAAAAACGCCCATGTGAGAGCGCCGACCTGAATAGGAAAACGCCCTGAAACGATGCCGCCGCGGCACCGTTTCAGGGCGTTTTCGTTTTGTGGCAAACATTTATGCTCTATTGTGGCCGCCTGCTTTCTAATTCAATTCTCTAATCCATATTGACATTTTGCAAAAAGAGAATATACTCGCAATACACCCACTTGGTAACCATTGGTAGCACCAAATAGTGGGTGTTTTTCTTAAGCGATTTTTCTGTATACACGGGATTCTGAGGATACAAATCAGCACCGCAAAGCAATCACACCTAGGAGGGAATCGGAATGGCATCAAAGAAAAAAGCGCTGCAAATTGGAGCAGGAATGATCGGACGCTGTATTGTCAACGACATGATCGATGAGTTCGAAATGGTCGTTCTCGACATGGATGAAGCGAACCTCGTCGAGACGAAGCGCCTCTATCCTTCCGTAGAGACGGTTCGAGGATCGGCGACGGACGAAACACTTTTCGCCAAACTCGCAGATGGTGTCGATATTGTGACGGCTGCTATGCCCGGGACCGTTGGTTATCTCGTGACGGAAATCGCCATGAAAGCCGGCAAAAAACTCGCAAACGTGTCGAGTATGCACGGCCGAGCTGATGCTCCATTCGACGAAATTGGTAAGAAGACGGGCGGTCTTGGAATTTCCATGATCGGCTTCGAGCCTGGAATGAGTAACTTCTTCGGTGGCCGAGGCTATCATAAGCTCGACAAATGCGAGGAGATGTATGTCTATGTTGGCGGTATCCCGAACAATCCACGTCCTCCCTTCAATTATGTCACCACTTGGTCGATAGCGGACAACCTGAACCAGTTTGCACAGCCTACGACAGTCGTCCGTAACGGCGAGACAGTGGTCATACCGGCTTTGAGCGAGGTTATGCCTTTTGAAATCGAGGAATACAAGAACCTCGAGTGTTTTACCAGCAATGGATTGGGGAGTTTGTTCAGGAATTTCAAGGATGTGCCGGAGATGGCAGCGTTTACCGTCCGCTGGCCTGGCCTCGCGGATCAGATGCGTTTGTTGGTGAATCTCGACCTTTTCGATCAGCAGGAGAGAAAGCTCGGAAAAGTCAATCAGGTGCCGCGCGATATTCTTGTCGATATTTTCAAGGAAAAATATGAAAAACAACCGGGTGACCTCGATATGTCTGTCATGAAAGTTGTTGTGAAAGGCGTCAAGGGCAACGACAAACTTTCGTATACTTGGGAAATTGCGCATGTCGAGGACCCAGCAAGTGGATTTACGTCCATGGCTTGGACTACGGCGAGTACTTGTGGAATCTTTGCACGCGCAATGGTAGACGGGCGAATCTCCGGGAAGGGCATGGTTTCCGCGGAAATGCTTGCGGGCGACGATGACTTCTATCACTGGGTAATCGCGGAACAGGCAAAGCGGGGAATTTTCTACAAAGAGAAAGTCGAGTGTCTCAAAAACGTCGCTCTCTGGAGTTGACGCACTGTACTGCGACATGGCGAAGTAATCTGCTTAACTTTTTGTGAAGGAACGGAAGCGAAGGAGGTATGGTCATGGGTTTGGCGAAACAGGTAGAGGCGTTGCTCGAGTATGTTGCGTGGACCGTCATATGGAATAAATATTTTGCAATCATATTCCTTGTGTTGGGGCTATATTTGTCAATCGGAACCAGATTCTTCCAGTTTCGGCGCTTCGGGGACATTTTTTATAATACTATGGGAACGCTGTTCCGAAAGAAATCCGGCGATGCCACGGACAAGGGCAGCAGGATTTCGTCGTTCGGTGCTTTCGCAACGGCGCTGGGCGGCACGGTCGGAAATGGAAACATTGCGGGTGTCGCGAGTGCGATCGCGATCGGCGGTCCTGGTGCGCTCTTCTGGATGTGGATGGCTGCATTGCTTGCCATGGTAACGAAGATGAGCGAAATCGTCCTTGCACAGACCTACAAACAACGTTACGAAGACGGTTCTTCATATGGCAGCGCCGCGTTCTATATCCAGAAGGCGCTCGTCGAGGGCCGAGGGTGGAAATGGTGTAAGGCGCTTTCCTTCATTTTCACGGTCACCATGATCGGGTCGTTCTATTTCGCCCCAGGGCCTTACACGATCGTTGAAGCCGTGCAGAGCGCGTTCAAGCTTTCCGGCGGCACTGCAATCGCCTGTGCGATTTCCTACACCGCGATTTGCTACGTAATTGTCCTCGGTGGAATTCCGCGCATCGTCAAGTTTGCCGAGCTCGCCGTTCCTGGCATGGTCGTTCTTTATTTGGCCGCGGGCCTGTTTGTGATCCTCAAGGATATCCCCGCGACGCTCGACGCCTTTCGTGCGATCTTTGTTTACGCCTTCAAACCGCATGCGGCCATTGGTGGTTTCGCTGGCGTTACGGTCATGCGAGCGGTACAGATAGGTGTTGCAAGAAGCGTCTACAGCAACGAGGCGGGATGGGGCAGTTCTCCGATCATTCATGCTTCCGTAGATGTCGATCACCCGGCTCGCCAAGGCCTTTGGGGTGCGTTTGAGGTTTTCATGGACACCATCATCGTCTGCTCGATATCGGGGCTCATGGTGATCGTTACCGGCGCATGGGAGACCGGACGCGGCGGCGCGGGTTCCATTGGAGAGGCCCTCAGTTCTGTATTCGGCCCTTTCGGCGGTGTTGCGCTTGCGTTTTTTCTCGTGATTTTCTCTCTCACAACGACAACCGGCTGGTTCTCCTACCTTGAATCTCTCATCGTCTACTGTGTCTCGAAAAAGACGAAGGAAGAGCGCATGAAGTACGTCAAATTCGTGCGATACACCGGCCCGTTGGTGCCTCTCTGCGTTTCCATGTTCTTTTTCTACCATGGCACCGTGCCGTCGACGGTGTTCATGATGCTGGACATCCAATCCGGCATTCCAGTCTACGTTAACGTGATCGCGCTTACTCTGCTTTCGCCGATCATCTTCAAAAAAATTCGCGAGTTTGAGACCAACTACCTTGACCCGGAGAAGGCAGCAAGAAAAGCTGCGAAAATGTCAAAAGCAAAAACTGGTTCCGATCCGGTGTAATCGGCAGAGTATGGCGGATTATGGACAAAAAACTGGATCGTATTCTATCGGGCTTTTCGAAGCAACTGATCGAATCTGTCTGTGAGAGCATACGCATCCCCAGCCTGAACGCGCCGCCCTTGGGCGGCGCGCCTTATGGTAGGGAAATTGCCCGCGCCGCGGAGCACGCTCTCTCGAAAGCGGCCGGACTCGGTTTGCGGACCGTCGATCTAGATGGATTGGTCGCGTGGGCAGAATACGGCAACGGGGACGAGACGGTGCTTGCCATGGGGCATCTCGACATCGTCCCTCCTGGAGACGGATGGGATTGGGATCCATATGCAGGACGCATCGAAGACGGGTATATTTTGGGCAGAGGCGCACAGGACGACAAAGGGCCGCTTTTCGGCACCCTATACGCCATGAAGGCCGTCGCCGAACTGGGTGTCCCGTTAAGGAGGAAAATCCGCGTCGTTTTCGGGATGGACGAGGAGACGTCGAAGATGCGCGATGTTGACGCTTATCTTCGCCACGAGGGGCCGCCTCTCATGGGTTTTACGCCGGATGGCGAATTTCCTGTTGTAAACGCGGAAAAAGGGACGATCAAGTTTCGAGCGAGACGAGTATTCGACGCTTTCGCTATTGCGGGCCCTCGCTTGCTGAAAATAGAGGGCGGAGAGGGGTTGGGGTCTGTTCCGGCCAAGGCTGCGGCAACGCTTTGTTGTGATCAGAGAGGGGTTGCCAACCTGCGCGAACGCCTTGAGCGATTTTCCGCAGCACACGAATGGGACGTGTTGTTCAAAGCGGACGGCGATATGCTGAAGATCGAAACAACCGGAAAAGCCGCGCACGCGACGCTCCCTGAACTTGGGACGAACGCGGTCGGCCGCTTGTTGCTTCTGTTGGCTCAGGCATGTATTGAAGGAGAGCCGGGGAGCTACATCGATTTTCTTGCAAACATACTGGGAATCGAGAGCGATGGGAATAAGCTCGGCATCGCTGCGTTTGATTCTCATTGCGGCAAACTGACACTCAATCTTGGCAAGATAGAAGGGGACGGAGCAGGTGTCGCAGTCGATGTTGGCATTTATATTCCTGCGAACACAATGTCTTTCGAAACTGTCTGTGAGAAGGTCGAGAGTGCATTCGGCGATCAGGGAGCGACAATCGAGATGCTTGCCCGAGTTGCGCCCATCTATTATTCTGCTGAGAGCGAACTGGTGCGGACGCTGCAAAGGGCGTACCGTGCAGCGACCGGCGAAGAGCCTCAGTTGATCAGCATGTGTGGAGGCACATACTCGAAGCGGATGCCGAATATGTTGCCGTTCGGCGCGACATTTACGGGTGAGGACGACCGAGCGCATGCGGCAAATGAGCGTGTTTTGGTATCGAATCTGTTGGAGAGCACGAGAATTATGGCTTACGCGATTCTTGAAATGGCGAAATAATGATGTTCAAACTTTAAAGATGGAGGCGGCAGAATGAAAATCGGGTTTGTGGGTTCCGGCGCAATCGCCGAAATATTGACGCAAAAAATCGTGGATGCATCGATCGCGAAACCGAAGGAGTTGTTTGCGTACGACAAGAGCGAGAAAAGGCTGGCGTACATGCAGGAAAAATATGCGCTTCATGCCTGTAAGGGCGCGGGCGAGGTCGTCGAGAACGCGGAATATGTTTTCATGTGTGTGCGTTCGGATGACGCGATCGCCCTTGCCGCGTCGCTTGCATCATTTTCGTTTGAGGGGAAAACCATCATTACTATCTCCGCTGGTATCCCCATGCACCTCTATGAAAAGAATATCCCAGGTGCGGCAGTTGCTCGCGCATTACCGAATCCGCCTAGCCGCATTGGCGAGGGGGTTGTCGCGCTCGCGTTTAACGAGAAGGTTGGCGATGCGCAAAAGCGGGATATCCGAAAAATTTTTGGAGCGATGGGCCTTTGCCTTGAACTAGGCGAAGATAAGATCAACGCCGTCACTGCCCTGACGGGTCCGGGACCGGTGTATGCTTTCTTTCAGGCGATTGTCGAGTCGTCGCTGTTACTTGGAATCGACCATCGCACCTCTGCGCAGCTTGCGTTCGGGACCGTCAAAGGGTGCCTCAAGATGTGGGAACGGGACATCGACGATATTGCGGGTTTGCTCACGGAGACGAGCACGCCAGGTGGCATCTCTGTCCGTCAGCTTCTCGCCCTGGAGCAGAAAGCATTCAAGGCAACAGTAAAGGGTTGTTACGAAGAAGGCTTTCAGCGGACGAAAACCTACAGTGATCAGATTTCGGCCCTGTTAAAGGGGGAATGAGGGGCAAATCGGAATCTCGGTTCAAAAAGCGATGAAAGGAGGATCATTTTGTCACAAAAAATCAATCCAAACGCAAACGAGAGATCGGAAGAAAGAACGGCGATGGTTTTTCTCGATAGAAAAGATCAACAGACTATGCAGGAACGATTTGAAAACGTAACGGTCCTTACACAAGCAAACATCTACGAGGGCGGGCTTTGTCAGAGCCGTACGCTTGTTCTTCCCGATGGCACGAAGAAAACCTTGGGTGTATATATGCCAGGTGACTTTTTCTTTGATTCCCACGAGCCGGAACGGGTACTTATGACATCTGGTGCTGTGGACGTGCTCTTCCCTGGGGATGTCGAGTGGCGGACGGTGAAAGCAGGTGAAAACTACGATGTCCCGCCTAACTGTACCTTTCGGGTGCGTTGTGGCGAGGTCTCTCAGTATATCTGCGATTTTCTTTAGTTTAATAATGAAGGTTTTTTCGTCGCTTTCGGTGTGATGGCAGTTTTTACACGAATATCCGCGTTCACCGCCTGACAGATGTCTCCGCTCCTCCAAATGATTTCCAGGGGGAGCGAAATAAAGTAGAATGGGTAGAAATTTTTTCGGAGGTGGAACGAACATGATCGTCTTGGATGCCGGACAGGTTCGCGAACTTTTTCCCATGAAGGACGCGATCCGGTCCAACAAGGACGCCTTTTTGCTGCACTCGAAGGGCGAGACGGAGGTGCCGGTCCGGATCAGTTTTGGCGTGAAGGAGAACAGCACGTCGCAGTTCATGCCCGCGTATGTGAAAAGCTATGTGAACCGGGTCGGGATCAAGGTCGTCTCGACGTTTCCGGGGAACGCGGCGAAGGGCGAGCCGGTGGTCACGGCGCAGGTCCTGCTGCTCGATCCGGAGGACGGGAAAGTCGTCGCGATGATGAACGGAACGGAGATCACGCGGATTCGAACCGGCGCGATCTCGGGCGCTGCGACGGACATTCTCGCACGAGCGGACGCGAAGATCGGCGCGCTGTTCGGCACGGGGGGGCAGGCGGCGGGGCAGCTCGAGGCGATGCTCACCGTTCGGAAATTCGAGGAGGTCCGCATCTACGACGTGCTCGAGGACCGCATCCTCGCCTTCATCGAACGGATGAGGGAGATGGCGGGGCGGTTCGGCGTGCGGCTCGTCGCCGCGAAATCGTCCGACGACGCGATCGACGGTGCGGACGTCATCACGACTGCGACGGTATCGAAGACGCCGACGTTTCGCGGCGCGCTTGTGCGTTCGGGTGCGCACGTCAACGGCGTGGGGTCGTACACGCCGGACGCGCGTGAGCTCGACTTCGACCTCATCGACCGGGCACGGGTCTTCGTCGACAATCGGGAGGCTGTTTTTTCGGAGGCGGGCGACCTCATCATTCCCGTGCGCGAGGGCAAATATTCCTTCGACCGCGTCGCGGGAGAATTGGGCGAAGTGTTGTCGGAGAAAATTTCGGGACGCGAATCGCCCGAACAGGTCACCGTCATGAAGACGGTCGGCTACGCCGTCCTGGACGTCGTCGCGGCGTGGAACATCTACAACAAGGCCGTCGAGCGCGGCGTCGGCATGAAGATCGACAACTGACGGCGAGAATATCTTTACGATTTCGTGACAAACGTTTGACCGCCTCGTAACGCGAGGCGGTCTTTTTTATTCCAATTATGGCTGGCGCGGAGTGGGACGTTTGATTGAACAATGGAATTACTTGCAGTCCGCGTCGAGAAGATATTTGCCGAGTTTTTTCATGAGCTCGTCGTAATCGATCGGTTTGCCCAGGTGATCGTTCATGCCGGCGGCGATGCTCTTCTCCACGTCCTCGCGGAAGACGTTGGCCGTCATGGCGATGATCGGAATCTGGCGGGCGCGGGGGAGGTCCAGCGCCCGGATTTGTCGCGTGCACTCGTGCCCGTCCATCTCCGGCATCTGTAGATCCATCAGGATCAAATCGTACGATTCGGGTGACGCGCGAAATTTTTTCAGCGCGATTCTTCCGTTCTCCGCCCAATCGATCTCGACTTGCGTGAAGTCCAGGATGGTGCAGACGATCTCCCTGTTGATCTCCACGTCCTCCGCAAGCAGGATGCGATACCCCGAAAAACAGCCGTCCTCCGCGACAAACGCCGCCTCCGGTTTCGCGTCGTCCACTTTGTCCGGCGCGCGCTGCATTCGAATGGTGAAGCGGAAGGAGGAACCTTTTCCGGGCGCGGACTCCACCCAGATATTGCCGCCCATCAACTCGACGATGCGCTTGGAGATGGCAAGTCCGAGTCCGGTGCCGCCGTATTTACGCGAGATGCCGTTTTCGGCCTGTTCAAAGGAGAGGAAGAGGCGTTCTTTCTGCTCCTCGCGGATGCCGATGCCGGTATCCGTGACGTCGAAGCGGATGACGAGCGCGTCCCCCTCTTCCTTCGCGAGCTCCGCGGAGAGGCGGATATGGCCCTCCTCGGGGGTGAATTTCACGGCGTTCGACAGCAGATTCGCGATGACCTGGGCGAGGTGCTGGTCGTCGCCCCGCAGCACCGGGGGGATGCGCTTGTCGACGTGGACGGTGAGAGTCTGTCGCTTTTCTTCGGTGCGATAGGCGATGACCTGCACCACCCGTTGCAGCATCTCCTCGAAGTCGAAGTCCGCGGGCGAGAGTTCGAACTTGTCGGCCTCGATCTTCGATATGTCCAGGATGTCGTTGATCACGCCGAGCAGATGTCTGGACGCGTTGTCGATCTTTTCCAGGCAATCGTCCTTCTGCGGCAGATCGTCCGCCTTCTTGCCGATGTGCGTCATCCCGATGATGGCGTTCATCGGCGTTCGCATTTCGTGACTCATGCGGGAGAGGAAGTCGCTCTTCGCGCGCGTTCCCTCCAGGGCCTCTTCTCTCGCCGTCACCAGGCTTTCGTTGAGTTCGCGCTCCAGAATGCCGGAGATTAGCAGGATGCCCGCCGCCTCCAGCAGGGAGGCGTCTTCCTTGGCGAAGGTGCGCTTCTCGAGGCAGGCGGCGTCGACAAATCCCCAAAATTCCCCGCGCAGGTGGATCGGCACGATGAGAAGCGTCTTGATATTGCTCGTAAAAAGGGAGGCGTAGTTTTTTTCGACGTCGACCAGAATCTGCTCGCCCTCTTTCAGGCGCGCCAGCAAGTCGTCCGGCCAGTCGCCCAAAATGGCGATTTTCGCGGACGTCTCATCATACCAACCGGAAAATCGCTCGCACTTCAGGTCGTCGCCGTCCCCCACCCTGCGCCAGATGGCGACGCTGGCAGAGTCGGTCGCCTCGCTGAGCCGGCGCAGGGAGGCCCGGACCTCGTCTTCGTAACTGGAGGCTTGTGTGGAGAACATGGTATCCCCGATGTTTCTCACAAGGTTGAGGTGCTCGGCGTTTCGCTCGCGCTCGGTCTTCGCCTCGTCCCGCGAGAGGATGACGCAATTGGAGGGGATGTTGACCCCCAGGGCGATTTTGCGGGCCATCTGGTGGCAGGAGTCGGAGCCGCACGCGCCGCAATTGAAGTTGCGCTTGACGAAGTCGTTTTTGTGCAACAGTTCGAACGCCCGGTCGATCTCGTCGCCCGGCACGTCGTCGAAGGTCTGGGGGGCCGCATGGTAGGAGCGCAGATAGTCTTCGAGGCGGAGCGTGCGGTCGAACTTCTCCAACTGTTGCCGCCCTTCTTCCACTTTTGCGTCCGCCTGCGCGCGAATTTCGTCCATTCGGCGATCCAGCGCGAACACGTTCTGCTCCTTCCGGCAGCCGGTGCCGATCAAACATCCGTCGGCGCAGTTCAGCACGTCGAAAAGCTCGGGCAGATGCGCCTCGTCGGTCTGCGCGTACTGGTCCAGATAGCGGAAGACGCTGCTCCCCTCGATCCGTTTGGTGTGCGGCGGTTTGTCGAGGAAGAGCTCGATGTTCTCCGTCAGGCCGCCCGGAACGGGGAACAGCGCGCCGGCGCACGCGTCCGAGTGGTCGAAACCGCTCTCCTCCTCGGGTAGGCGGATGTCGTTCGCCCGGAGGTATTCGTGCAAACGGGTGAACGTGATGTTGTACTGGATGAGGCCGGTCGCCTCGTGTTCATGGGCCTTTGCGACGCAGGGCGAGATGGAGGCGATGGCGCCCGAGATGCCATTGCCGCGCATGTAGATGGCCGTGCACGCCATGGGGCTTTGAACGGGGGACAGATAGGGCAGCAGTTCGCTTTTGTGCAGCTCGCAGTAGGAGACGACGACGGGGCAGGGCTGCGTGATGACGGGTTTCGTCGTGTCGCGCATGTACCGCAGGTGGCCCCAGATGCAGATATCCGCGCCGAGGGAGACGTCGTAGACGAAGCGCACGCCGAGGTCGCGCAGCCAGCGAAACAGCCTCTTCCACTCGGGGATGTTCGTGCGGATCGACGGCGCCGCGATCACGGATATCTCCGCGCCTCGCTTCAGGTCTTCGAAAAAACGGGTCGTGTCGTCGTGAACGAGTCGGGCGTCGTGTTTGCAGACACCAATGCACGCCCCGCACAAAATGCACTTCGAGGCGTCCACCCTCACCTTGATGTTGTCGTTCGTATCCCGGTATGCGATGTTCGCGGTTTCGATCGGGCATATACGCATGCATCGATTGCAACCGACGCAGTGCTCGTCAATGGTTTGCACGGAAAACCCCACGCTGCCGATGCTGCACCCCCCCATCCGCAGGTTCTTTACGGAAACGCCTGCGCCTATCGTTGTCAAAACATCGGCACGAAACTCTAGCGTTTCCAGAATATTATATCGAAATGAAAGGTTTGCGGCAACAAAATATCTCAATTTGCCCTCGGCCCTCCCGTCGTTTTTTTATTTTTCGAGACGTGCGCCCGAAAAAAATTTTTCGAATCATACAAGCGGGCGACGAAATTCGCTTCGCGGGAGATGCGCATATCTTGTTTCCCCAAACGCCCTTTTTTCGTCTATAATCTGCTATCGACGGTGCGCGCAAAGATTGTTTGGGTATATAATAGCTGGCGTTACCGTAGTTTATCTGTGAGGTGTTGCCCTGTGTGGGGAAAGGATATCGGAATCGACCTCGGAACCGCCACGGTTCTTATTTTTATAAAGGATAAAGGCGTCGTCCTCCGCGAGCCGTCCGTCGTCGCGATGGACCAGAACAGCGGAAAAATTCTGGCGGTCGGGGACGATGCGAAGCTCATGCTTGGACGCACGCCCGGCAACGTCGTCGCGGTCCGCCCGCTGAAGGACGGCGTCATCGCGGACTACACGATGACCGAGGTCATGCTGCGGCTCTTCATCAAAAAAGTCACGTCCGGGCTCGAGCGGATCATGCGGCATCGCGTCATGATCTGCGTCCCGTCCGGTGCGACGGACGTCGAGCGGCGCGCCGTGCTCGAGGCGGCGCTCGAGGTCGGTGCAAAAGAAGCCTACCTCATCGAGGAGCCGATGTCGGCCGCGATCGGCGCGGGCCTCGACATCGCGGAACCGCGCGGCAACCTCATCGTCGACATCGGGGGCGGCACGACGGACGTCGCCGTCATCTCGCTCGGCGGCATCGTCGTCTCCGAGTCGCTGCGCGTCGGCGGCGACAAGTTCGACGAGTCCATCATCCGCTACGTCCGCAAGCAGTTCAACCTGGCGATCGGCGAGCAGACCGCGGAGGACCTGAAGGTCCGTATCGGCACCTGCTTCCCCCAGATGGGCGAAGATTTGTCGATGGCGATTCGCGGACGCGACCTCATTCAGGGGCTCCCCAGGCAGGTCACGATCACGAGCCACGACGTCGCCAAGGCGATCGAGGAAGCGATCGCGACGATCATCAATGGAATTCGAAGGGTCATGGAGCTAACGCCGCCGGAACTCGCAGCCGATATTATCGATAGGGGAGTCATCCTCACAGGTGGAGGAGCGCTCTTGAGAGGGTTACCGGAGCTCGTGACGCAGCAAACCGAGATCGAGACCATCGTGGCGGATTCGCCGATGGAGTGCGTCGCGCTCGGCACGGGCAAGGCCCTGCAAACCTTGGACAAGTTCAAGGAGGCGGGCACGGTGCTCTCGGCGATCAGAAAAGGCGGCAGAAGGCGCTAGATTTACGCTCGCGCATTCGATACGTCCCGAACGATCCGCCCTCCCCTGAATCCACGGCTGGAGGGCGGATTTTTATGTTCAGAGGCATTTACGCAGCAACATCCGCGATGTTGGTACAGGAAAAGATGCTGGACGTCGTCGGCAACAATCTGGCGAACGTCGACACATCCGGTTTCCGCGCCCGCGTAGCCGTAAACCAATCATTCCCGGAGGTCCTCATGGACCGCGTCGAGCGCTACACCGTTCTCGACGAGGAGCTGAACGAGGAGCTCGGAGACAAGAAATTTTTCCCCTACGTCAGAGGCCGCACGCACCTCGGCACCATGCCGCTCGCGAACGTCATGAGCGGCACCTACATGAGCACCCGCCCGGGGAACGTGACCTATACGGACAACCCGCTCGACATCATGATCGAGGGCGAGGGTTTCTTCGTCGTCGAGGACGGGAACGGGAACACGTTCTACACGCGGCAGGGGAGCTTCCAGCGGAACGGCGAGGGCTTCGTCGTTACGCACGAGGGCGAGTTCCTCCTGGGCGACGGCGGTCGCGTGGAGCTCGGCGACGACGTGCGCACGCTCTCCGTCGACGAGGCCGGGCAGGTTATCGTCAACGGCGAGGCGGTGGCCACGTTGCAGGTCGTGCAGTTCGCGAACCCGACGTACCTCCGCCACGAGGGCAGGTCTCTCCTGTCGGCGACGCCGGAGAGCGGCGCGGCGGAGGCGGTGGACGGCCCGAGCGTGCGCGGCGGGATGATCGAGCGCTCGAACGTCGAGGTCGTGCTCGAAATGGTGCGCATGATCGAGGCGCAGCGCTGTTACGAGGGCGCGGCGAAGGCCGTGACCTCGCAGGACGAACTGACAAGCCGGCTCTTCACATCCGTCGGCAAACCGTCATAGATAAAAATTTCAGATAAACAAGCGGGAGGTATATAGACATGCTACGTTCTCTCTGGTCCGGCGCAAGCGGCATGATCGCACAGCAAACGCATCTGGACGTCGTATCCCACAACCTTGCCAACGTCAACACGGCGGGCTACAAAAAAATGCGCACCGACTTCCAGGAT
>JAJDHV010000003.1 GCA_030266365.1 Synergistaceae bacterium OttesenSCG-928-I11
AAGATTGCTCGGTGCTTCTGCGCTGACGGGCGTATTGTGTCTTTGTGTTGTCAGAAAGCAGTCTGTAACGAGAAGCACGTGTCGATAACATGGTGAATCAATGACAGCCTTGAGGGAAGGAGGAATAGAATTGCCAAGTATACAGCAACTCATCAGGCACGGTCGCAAGGACAAGAGAACGCGCTCCACGGCGCCCGCACTTCAGGAGAACCCGCAGCGCAGAGGTGTCTGCACCCGTGTCTATACCGTAACGCCGAAGAAGCCGAACTCGGCTCTGCGCAAGGTCGCCCGCGTTCGTTTGACGAACGGCATCGAGGTCACGGCCTACATTCCCGGCATCGGGCATAATTTGCAGGAGCACTCCGTCGTTCTTGTGCGCGGCGGTCGTGTGAAGGACTTGCCGGGCGTTCGCTACCATATCGTTCGCGGTACGCTCGACTGCGGTGGTGTCGAGAATCGCAAGCAGAGCCGTTCGAAATACGGCGCGCGCGCACCGAAGAAATAGCGGTTCCGGTATTTTGATTTCAGAGAGGAGCATGATTTATGCCGCGTAAAGGGCATGTCAGGCCACGGGTTACACCGCCCGATTCGGTGTATTCCAACGCTTCGATAGCAAAATTTGTAAACTGTCTCATGTTGGACGGCAAGAAGAGCACGGCGGAGCGCATCATGTATGGCGCACTCGACCTTGCAGGGTCCCGCCTCAGCTTGGAACCGGTCGAGGTCTACGAGAAAGCAATGAACAACGTGCGCCCGCAGATCGAGGTGCGTCCCCGCCGCGTCGGCGGCGCAACCTATCAGGTTCCCGTAGAGGTTCGCCCCGATCGCGCCCAGGCGCTGGCAATCCGCTGGATCATCCAGTACTCGCGCGCCCGCAAGGGCATCCCGATGCTCGAGCGTCTCGCCCGAGAGCTCACCGACGCCTGCAAAGGTGAAGGCGGCTCTGTGAAAAAGCGTGAAGACACGCATCGCATGGCGGAGGCGAACAGGGCTTTCGCACATTACCGTTGGTAATGATCAGCAAGGCATGTAGAACGTTTCGAAGTGTTCGGGACGTTCGATTCAGCCGGGTTTAGTGAAGGTAGATATGGCAAAAATAGACCTGTCAACAATACGCAATATAGGAATCGCCGCGCACATCGACGCCGGCAAGACGACGACGACCGAGCGCATCCTCTTCTACACGGGTCGCAAACATCGTCTCGGCGAGGTGCACGAGGGCGCTGCGACGATGGACTGGATGGAGCAGGAGCGCGAGCGCGGCATCACGATCACGTCCGCCGCGACGACGGCACATTGGGGCGACACGCTTATCAACGTGATTGATACGCCCGGGCACGTGGACTTCACGGTCGAAGTCGAGCGCTCGATGCGCATTCTCGACGGCGCCGTTTCGGTCTTCTGCGCGGTCGGTGGTGTCGAACCGCAGTCGGAGACGGTGTGGCGTCAGGCGGATAAATATCACGTTCCCCGCATCGCGTTCATCAACAAGATGGACCGCGTCGGTGCGGACTTCATGACGGTCGTCCGCGACATGAAAGAGCGCCTTGGTGCCAGGTCGGTGCCCATTCAGGTTCCGATCGGCGTCGAGGACGGCTTCGTTGGAATGATCGATCTCGTTGCGTTCAAAGCAATCGTCTATGAGGACGATCTCGGTCAGGATTACAAACGCGCGGACATCCCGCCCCAGCTTCTCGAAGAGGCGAAGGTCGCGCGCGATGCCATGGTCGAGGCTCTGGCGGATTTCGACGACGACATCATGAACCTCTTCCTCGAAGGGGAAAATATTTCGGAGGACCTGATCAAGGCGGCACTCCGCAGAAGCACGATATCGTTGGATATCGTGCCGGTTCTGTGCGGTTCGGCGTTCAAAAACAAAGGCGTACAGCCCCTTCTCGACGCCGTTGTAGATTACCTTCCGAGCCCGCTAGATTTGCCGGCAACCGTCGGCGTGGATCCCGACGATTCCGAGAAGGAGATCGTCGTCAAGCCCGACGAGGACGCGCCTTTTGCCGCACTGGCGTTCAAGATCATGGTCGACCCCTTTGTGGGGCGCCTTGCGTTCTGCCGCGTCTACTCCGGCACGATCGCAAACGGCACGGCGGTTTACAATTCGACCACCCGCAAGAGGGAGCGTGTCGGCCGCATCCTTCGTATGCATGCAAACAAGCGCGAGGAGATGGACTTTGCCTCCGCCGGTCTGATCGTCGCGATTCCAGGGTTGAAACAGGTGCGCACGGGCGATACCCTCTGTTCCGAGAATTCGCCGGTTCTGCTCGAGAATCTCATCTTCCCGGAGCCGGTTATCGACCTCTCCGTCGAGCCGATGAGCAAGGCGGATCAGATCAAGCTCGCCAAGGGCCTCGAGGCTCTCTCCGAGGAAGATCCGACGTTCCGTGTCTCCGTCGACGAGGAGAGCGGGCAGACGATCATCGCCGGCATGGGCGAGCTGCACCTCGACATCATCGTCGACCGCCTGAGGCGCGAGTTCAACGTGGAGGTCAAAGTGGGCAGGCCGCAGGTCGCCTACCGCGAGGCCATCCGCAAACCGGCACGCGCACAGGGCAAATTCGTGAGACAGAGCGGCGGTCACGGACAGTACGGTGACGTCGTTATCGAAATAGAGCCGCTCGAAGGCCACAAGGGCTACGAGTGGGAGGACAAGATCGTCGGCGGCACGATCCCGAAGCAGTATATCCCCGCCGCGCAGAAGGGCGTCGAGGAAGCGATGAACAACGGCATCCTCGGCGGTTATCCCGTCATCGGCGTCAAGGTCACGATCGTCGACGGAAGCTATCACGATGTAGACAGCTCGGAAATGGCGTTCAAGATCGCAGGTTCGATGGCGTTCAAGGAAGCCATGAGACTCGCTTCGCCGGTTCTCATGGAACCAGTCATGAGCGTCGAGGTCGTCACGCCCGAAGAATATATGGGCGATGTGATCGGCGACCTGTCGAGCAGACGCGGCAAGGTCGAAGGCATGGGCGTGCGCGGCAACGCGCGCATCGTCAAGGCGTTCGTCCCGCTCTCCGAGATGTTCGGTTACGCGACGGACCTTCGCAGCAAATCGTCCGGACGCGCATCGTATACGATGACGTTCAACCATTACGAAGAAGTGTCGCAGGATGTGGCGGACAAGCTGCTGAAGCGATAGACGAGTTTGAATAAAATTTAATCGCAAGATTCATCAAATTATCGGGAGGCAAAGAGAGATGGCAAAGGAGAAATTCGAGAGAAACAAGCCGCACTTAAACATCGGCACGATCGGTCACATCGACCACGGCAAGACGACGCTGACGGCAGCGATCACGAAGACGCTTGCGCGTCACGGCGGTGCGGACTTCACGCCGTTCGACATGATCGACAAGGCGCCGGAGGAGCGCGAGCGCGGAATCACGATCAACATCTCGCACGTGGAGTACCAGACGGAGACGCGGCACTATGCACACATCGACTGCCCGGGACACGCGGACTACATCAAGAACATGATCACGGGCGCGGCGCAGATGGACGGCGCGATTCTGGTCGTGAGCGCGTCGGACGGCCCGATGCCGCAGACGCGCGAACACGTTCTGCTTGCGCGCCAGGTCAACGTGCCGGCGCTTGTGGTGTTCATGAACAAGTGCGACATGGTGGACGACCCCGAACTTCTGGACCTGGTCGAGATGGAAATTCGCGACCTTCTCTCGAAGTACGAGTTCCCCGGCGACGATATTCCGATCATTCGCGGCTCCGCGCTGAAGGCGCTGGAGAGCGATGATGACAACGACTGGACGGCGAAGATTCTCGAGCTGATGCAGGCGTGCGACGACTATATTCCGTCGCCGGTGCGCGAGGTCGACAAGCCCTTCCTGATGCCGATCGAGGACGTGTTCACGATCACGGGCCGCGGCACGGTCGTCACGGGCCGTATGGAGCGCGGAATCATCAAACCGGCGGATGAAGTCGAGATCATCGGTATCCGCGACACGCAGAAGACGGTTGCGACGAGCCTCGAAATGTTCCGCAAGATTCTGGACAACGCGGAGGCGGGCGACAACGTGGGCGTTCTTCTTCGCGGCACGGGCAAGGACGACGTGGAGCGCGGCCAGGTTCTGGCGAAGCCGGGCAGCATCAAGCCGTACAAGCACTTCAAGGGCGAGGTCTACGTTCTGAAGAAGGAAGAGGGCGGCCGCCATACGCCGTTCTTCTCGGGCTACAAGCCGCAGTTCTACTTCCGTACGACGGACGTGACTGGTGACATCAAGCTCGAGGACGGTGTGGAGATGGTCATGCCCGGCGACAACAGCACGTTCGAGGTGAAGTTGATTGCGCCGATCGCGATGGAGCCGGGTCTGCGGTTTGCGGTTCGCGAGGGCGGCCGTACGGTCGGCGCCGGCGTCGTCACCGAAATTATCGGGTAATTCGATCCCTGGAGGGGAACATTTTGGCGAAAAACATTCGCATCAAACTGAAGGCATTCGATCACAGGGTTTTGGACGCTTCCGCCGTTCAGATCGCCGACACGGCGGGCAGGACGGGCGCGAAGGTCTTCGGCCCGATCCCTCTCCCCACGGAGAACAAGAAGTTCACGATTTTGAAGTCCCCCCACAAGGACAAGGACGCGCGTGAACAGTACGAGGTCAGAACACACAAACGCCTGATCGACATCATCGATCCGACACAGAAGACGATGGAAGCACTGATGCAGCTCAACCTTCCTTCTGGCGTCGATATACAGATCAAACTCTAGACACCGGTTTGGTCTATAAAGGAGTGAATGGAATGAGCATTGGCGTTCTGGGGAAAAAAGTGGGAATGACGCAGGTCTTCGACGAGGACGGCAGGGCGGTTCCGGTGACGGTCATCGAAGCTGGCCCGTGCCCCGTGGTCGAGATCCGCACCCCGGAAAAAAATAACTATTCGGCCGTGCAGCTCGGATTTGCCGACGAAAAATCTTCTCATGTAACAAAACCGAAGAAGGGTTATTTCGACAAGCAGGGTGTAGCCCCGAAGCGTTGGCTTCGCGAGTTCCGTGTCGACGATGCGTCGCAGTACACAGTCGGTCAGGAAATCACGGTCGAACTGTTTGCGGGCGGTGAGATCGTGGATGTGCGCGGAATCAGCAAAGGCAAAGGATACGCCGGCGGCATGAAACGTCACCATTTCGGCGGCGGCCCCGCCAGTCACGGCGCATCGAGAATACATAGGAAACCGGGCTCCAGCGGCGCGAACAGCTATCCGGGCCATATTTTCAAGGGCAAGAAGATGGCGGGCCACATGGGCGGTGAGCAGGTCACTACCAAGGGCCTCACGGTCTTCGCAGTGGACGCGGAGAACAATCTCATTCTGATCCGCGGTTCTGTACCCGGCGCGAGCAACTCGCTCGTGCTCGTGTATAAGACTGCGTAGGGGGAGGCTAGATCATGCCGGTCGTCAAACAGGTCAATTTCAAAGGTGAGGTCATCGGCGACTTCGAACTCGCAAGCAGCGTATTCGAGATTCCGGTACATGTTGGCGCCATGCATCAGGTTGTCGTTGCCCACCTCGCCAACCTGCGCGTCGGGACGCACGACACGCTCAACCGCGGCGAGGTCCGTGGCGGCGGTCGCAAACCCTGGCGTCAGAAGCACACGGGGCGCGCGCGCGCAGGCAGCAACCGCTCGCCAGTCTGGGTGGGTGGTGGTGTTGCCCACGGTCCACACCCGCGCGACTATCATCAAAAGGTCAACAAGAAGGTTCGCAGGCTGGCCCTGCGCAGCGCGCTTTCACTGAAGGTCCAGGAGAACAATATGGTGGTCGTCGACAAGTTCGACCTCGACGCACCGCGGACGAAAGCGATGCTCTCGTTCCTCGACAAACTCGAGAGCAAGAACAAACCGCTTTTCCTGATGCACGAGAGCAACGGCGCGGTCATCAAGTCGGCGAGCAATATTCCCGGCGCACAGGTTCTTCATGTCGACAGCATCAACGTCTACGACATTCTGAACCACGTCAAACTGATCGCGACCCCCGAGGCCGTAAGAAAGATCGAGGAGGTGTTCGGGGCATGATTGCAGTAGCGCACGACATTATCGTCAGGCCGATCATCACCGAGAAAAGCAGCCGGATGATGGGCTTCAACAAGTATACGTTTGAAGTGCTTCCGCAAGCGAACAAGATCGAAATTCGCAAGGCGGTGGAAGAGGTTTTCAAGGTGAAGGTTTCCAGCGTGCATACCATTAAGATGCGCTCGAAGCCGAAGAGAATGGGTCGATTTTTCGGACACTCGCGCTCGTGGAAAAAAGCGATCGTCACACTGCTTCCGGGCGAGCGGATCGAATTCTTCGACGGCGCTGGGATTTAAGGGAGGATTGACTTAAATGGGAGTTAAAAAATATCGTCCTACGACTCCAGGCCGCCGCTTCATGACGAGCCCCGACTATGCGGAGATCACGAAATCCGAGCCGGAGCGCAGTCTTGTCGAATCGATCAAGCATCACGGTGGCCGCAACAACACGGGACGCATCACGATGCGGCATCGCGGCGGCGGTGCCCGCAAGCTCTACCGCATCATCGATTTCAAGCGCGACAAGATTGGCGTTCCCGGCAAAGTCGCGTCGATCGAATACGATCCGAACCGCTCGGCACGCATCGCGCTGATCAGCTATAAGGACGGCGAAAAGCGCTACATCCTGGCCCCCGTCGGTCTGGGTGTCGGCGACATGGTTCTTGCCGGCCCGGAGGCCGACATTAAGCCGGGCAACGCGTTGAAACTCAAGAATATTCCTGACGGCACGGTCATTCACAACATCGAGCTCGAGCCGGGGCGCGGCGGCGTCGTCGTTCGTTCCGCGGGCACTTCCGCCCAGCTCATGGCGAAAGAGGGCAAATACGCTTTCGTCCGCATGCCGTCGAGCGAGCTTCGCCTCATTCTTCTCGAGTGCACGGCGACCATCGGTCAAGTCGGCAACGAGGAGCACGAAAACATCGTCTACGGCAAGGCGGGGCGTACGCGTTGGAAGGGGCGCAGACCCCATGTGCGCGGCATGGTCATGAACCCGGTCGATCACCCGATGGGCGGCGGCGAAGGCCGCAGCAAGTCGAACAAGCACCCCGTCTCTCCCTGGGGAACGCCGGCAAAGGGCTATCGCACGCGGAAACGCAAACCCTCGGACAAGTTTATCGTCCGCAGGCGCAACAAGTAGTTTAGGAGGTATTGGAGCATGGCTCGTTCACTGAAAAAAGGACCGTACGTGGATGCTAAGCTGCTTAAGCGCATCGAGGACATGAACGAATCCGGCAAGAAGAGGGTGATCAAGTCCTGGGCGCGACGCTCGAGCATCACGCCGGAAATGATCGGACACACGATCGCGGTTCACAACGGGAAGATGCATATCCCCGTCTACATCAGCGACAACATGATCGGTCACAAACTCGGCGAGTTCGCGCCTACCCGCAAGTTCGGCGGACATGCGGGCCAGGAACGTTCCTCCAAGGTCAAGAGATAGGAGGCGTACGATGGAAGCGAAAGCAACTGCCTGGCAGGTAAGAATATCGACCGACAAAGCGCGTCAGGTTCTCGAGTTGATCCGGGGGAAGAAAGCCTCCGACGCCTTGATGATCCTGAAGTACACGCCCAACCGGAGCGCACGTTACGTCGAAAAGACGTTGAAAAGCGCGCTCGCCAACGCGGAGCACAATCTCGGGCTTGACATCGACAACCTGTTTGTCGTCAAGGCCTTTGCGGATCAGGGTGCCTACATGAGGCGCTTCCGTCCCGTTTCCCACGGTCGGGCGCACCCCTTCAGGCATCACACGAGCCACATTACTGTCGCAGTGGCAGAGAAATAAGGAGGGGTGACGGACAGTGGGTCAGAAAGTTCACCCGGTAGGTTATCGCCTGGGAGTCATCTACGATTGGGAATCGCGTTGGTATGCCCATGGCAAGAATTACGCAAAGAACCTTCACGCTGATCTTCGTCTGCGCAACTGGTTGAAAAAGCGCTGGTCGAACGCCGGCATCAGCAAGATCGAAATCGAGCGCATCGGTAACGTCATGCGCTTTACTGTGCACACCGCGCGGCCCGGTGTCGTCATCGGCAAGGGCGGCACGGAAATTCAGGCGATTCGCGACGAATTGCAGGCGATGACCGGTAGCCGCATCATGATCAACATTCAGGAGATCAAGAACCCCGACGCGTCGTCGCAGGTTGTTTCAGAAGGTGTCGCATCTGCTTTGGAGCGTAGAATTAGCTTCCGACGCGCGATGAAGCAGGCAATTTTCCGCGCGATGAAATCCGGCGCGAAAGGGATCAAGATCCAGTGCGCAGGCCGTCTCGGCGGTGCGGAAATCGCACGCACGGAGTGGTATCTCGAAGGACAGCTTCCCCTCTCTACGTTGCGCGCGGACATCGACTACGGTTTTGCCGAAGCGAACACGATCTATGGCGTGATCGGAGTCAAAGTTTGGATTTACAAGGGCGAAGTCATGGAGCGGCCTCTCGTTATGGAGACCGAGCAGGCGAACGCCCCGAAAGACAGGAGGTAGCGGTTCGAATGCTGTCGCCTAAAAGAGTGAAATATCGCAAGCCCCACCTGACGCCCCTTCGTGGAATCTCGAAAGGCGCGACGAAGGTCGATTTCGGCGAGTACGGATTGCAGGCGCAGGAGAACGGTTGGATCACAGCCCGCCAGATCGAAGCGGTTCGCGTCGCGATCTCGCGTAAGATGAAAAAGGGCGGAAAGATCTGGATCCGGATTTTCCCGGATCGTCCCGTCACCGAGAAGCCTCTCGAAACGCGTATGGGTAAAGGTAAGGGCAACGTGGAGTATTGGACCGCGGCGGTCAAGCGCGGTCGCGTGATGTTCGAAATCGAAGGCGTTTCCAGAGAGGTCGCGGAAGCGGCTTTTCGCACCGCCTCGTTCAAGCTCCCCATTAAGGTGAAGCTTCTGGCCAGAGAGGGGATGGGTGGTCAATAATGGATCCGAAAGCGCTTCGCGATTTGACGGTTGACGAACTTCGCGAGAAACACCGCCAGTACAAGGAGGAGTTGTTCAACCTCCGTTTTCAGAACGCAATCGGGCAGCTCAGCAACACGAGCCGCATCAAAGAAGTGCGTCGCACGATCGCGCGCGTCCTGACCGTCATGCACGAGAAGGAAACCGCAAGTGCCCGCACGGGAGTAAGGGGGTAATCGACGATGGAGGAGCGTACTCCACATCACAAGGTCAGAACTGGCATCGTTGTCAGCGACAAGATGAACAAGACGGTGGTCGTCCGTGTAGACCGGATGTCGAAGCACCCCTTGTACGGCAAGCCGGTTCTGCGCGTGAAGAAATATATGGCACACGACGAGAACAACGAATGCCGTCCCGGCGACAGGGTGCAGATCGAGGAAACGCGCCCGATGAGCCGCCATAAGAGATGGAAGATTGCCGAAATCATCGAGCGCGCACCGGTTTTGGGCGTTGAAAAGAAGGACGAGGAGGCGTAGAAAATGATTCAGTTACGCACCGTTCTCAACGTAGCAGACAATTCCGGGGCCAAGAAGATCCTGTGCATTCAGGTCAAGGGTGGTTCGTTCCGCAAGGTCGGCTCGGTCGGCGACATCATTGTCGCGTCCGTCAAGGAAGCCATTCCGAACAGTAACGTCAGCAAGGGAGATGTCATCAGGGCCGTCATCGTTCGCACAAAAAAGGAAGTCCGCCGCAAGGACGGCTCGTACGTGCGCTTCGACGACAATGCTGCCGTTCTGATCGACAACAATGGCGATCCGAAGGGCACGCGCATCTTCGGTCCCGTAGCACGCGAGCTCAGGGAAAAGCGTTATATGAGAATCGTTTCCCTTGCGCCCGAGGTTGTATAGGAGGGCTTTGAACAATGTCTAAAATGCGCCTTCGGAAAGGCGACCGTGTGTATGTCGTTTCCGGCAAGGATAAGGGTAAAGAAGGAAAGATTCTGCGCAGGGATATCGCAAAGGAACTGATCGTCGTCGAGAACGTCAACATGGTGACGAAAAGCATGCGCCCGACGCAGAAAAACCCGAAGGGCGGCCTGGTCAAACTCGAGGCGGCATTCAACGCCTCGAAAGCGATGCTGGTTTGCCCGAACTGCGGAAAACCGACGCGTGTGTCGAGAGCCTTTCTCGACAACGGCAAAAAGGTTCGCGTCTGCAAAAAGTGCGGCGAAATCGTCGACAAGTCATAGAGGGGAGAGACGAAGAAATGACACCACGTCTCCTGGAGAAATATAAAAACGAAGTTGCGCCGCGGCTGAAGAATCAGTTTTCCTACAAAAGCCCGATGCAGATTCCGAACCTCCTGAAAATCGTTCTGAATATCGGTGTCAGCGAGGCAAAGCTCGACATGAAGTACATGGATGCGGCGATCAACGAACTCACGACGATCACCGGCCAGCGGCCGATGATGAAGAGGGCCAAGACGTCCGTCGCGGGCTTCAAGGTGCGCGAGGGGATGCCTGTCGCGTGTTGCGTCACGCTCCGCAGCGCAAAAATGTGGGAGTTCGCGGATCGTCTGATCAGCATCGCCCTGCCGCGTATCAAGGACTTTCAGGGCGTGGCGCGTCGTGGTTTCGATGGCCGCGGCAACTACAATCTCGGCCTTCGTGAACAGCTTCTGTTCCCCGAGATCGAATACGACAAGGTCATCCGTATGCGCGGCATGAACATTTCGTTCGTCACGAGCGCACGTACAGACGAGGAAGCGCATGCGCTCCTCTCTGAACTCGGAATGCCTTTCAGCAAGTAGGGAGGAGAGTTCACAATGGCGCGCAAGAGTTTGCGGAACAAAGCGGCAATAGAGCCGAAATTCAAGGTCAGGAAGTACAATCGCTGTCCCCTCTGCGGTCGTCCGAGGGGTTACATGCGGATGTTCAACATGTGCCGCTGCTGCTTCCGGAGCCTGGCACGCGAGGGAAAGATTCCCGGCGTTGTCAAGTCCAGCTGGTAGAGCGTGAAGGGAGGATCAACAAGGATGCATGTCACAGATCCTGTAGCCGATATGCTTACTCGCATCAGAAATGCCAACACCGTCTATCACGAGATGGTGGACATGCCGATGAGTAAGCTTCGTCTGGAGATTGCAAGAATTCTCAAGGACGAGGGCTACATTCGCAATTACAAGACTGTTACAGATCCCAAACTGCCCATCCCCACGCTTCGTGTGTATATGAGCTACGGTGCTGGCAGAGAGAGGGTCATTCAGGGACTGAGGCGCATCAGCAAGCCCGGACGTCGTATCTATGTACAGAAACAGGACGTTCCGAAGGTGATGGGCGGACTCGGTATCGCGATGATTTCGACTTCGAGCGGTCTTATGACCGATGCGGAAGCGCGCAGGCGCGGGCTCGGCGGCGAAGTCATCTGCTATGTCTGGTAGGGGGAGGTTTCCGGATGTCTCGTATCGGACGCAAACCAATCGTCCTGCCTAAAGGCGTGGACGTAAAAATCGACGGTTCTGAAGTGACCGTCAAAGGAACGAAGGGCACCATGAAGTTCGGCATCATGCCGAACATCGAAGTGGCGCTTGAAGATGGACAGGTCGCCGTGAAACGCGCAAACGACGAGAAGAGCGTGCGCGCGGCGCACGGCATGACGCGCGCGATCCTGAGCAATATGATCACGGGCGTCAACCAGGGATTCGAGCGCGTGCTCGAGATCATCGGCGTCGGCTACAGGGCGCAGATGCAGGGTAAGAATCTCGTCATGGCACTCGGTTTTTCCCATCCTGTCGAGGTCGTTCCCCCCGAGGGAATCGAGTTCGCGGTCGATGGGCCGACGAAGATCATCGTTCGCGGGATCGACAAACAGCTCGTCGGACAGATTGCGGCCAACATCAGGGGTTACAGGCCGCCGGAGCCCTACAAGGGCAAGGGTATTCGCTATGCCGGCGAATATGTGATCCGCAAGGCCGGCAAGGCCGGCGGCAAATAAATTGCGAGGTGATGGAAGATGATTAAAAGTCGCAGCCGCAACGAAATGCGCGAACATCGTCACCGCCGCCTGCGCAAGCGCGTCGCCGGTACGGCGGAACGTCCGCGTATGTCCGTGTTTCGCAGCCTGAAACACATTTATGCACAGATCATCGACGACGAGGCCGGAAGAACGCTTCTCTCCGCATCGTCGCTCGACAAGTCGCTCGCCGATTCGCTGAAAAACGGCGGGGATCAGGAAGCGGCGAAAAGTGTCGGTAAGCTGATTGCCGAACGCGCCCTCGCGAACGGCATTACCGCTGTTGTGTTCGATCGCGGCGGCCATATCTTTCAGGGACGCGTCAAAGCGCTCGCGGATGCGGCGCGCGAAGCGGGCCTCAAGTTTTAGGGAGGGAAGAAATTGGCTACCCAGAATCAGCAGCAGAGCAAGAATTACAGCAGCAGGGGCATGGAGCTCACGGAGCGCGTCGTCTCCATCAACCGCGTCAGCAAGGTTGTCAAAGGCGGCAAACGGTTTCGTTTCTCCGTTCTGGTCGTCGTCGGCGACGGCATCGATCAGGTCGGCGTCGGTATGGGCAAAGCCCGTGAAATTTCCGAGGCCGTTCGCAAGGGAATCGATCACGCAAAGAAGAACATGGTCGATATGAAAAAGGTTGGCAACACGATTCCGCACCCGATTCAGGGCAAATTCGGCGCGGCCGAAGTTTTGATCCGCCCTGCGGCGCCGGGTACCGGCGTTATCGCGGGCGCGGTTGTCCGTGCGATCATGGAACTCGGCGGCGTGAAGGACGTTCTCACGAAGGTCATCGGACGCACCTCGAATCCGATCAACGTCGCGTACGCGACCTTCGAGGCTGTCAAAGGACTCCGCACCCCAGAAGAGGTGCGCAGACTCCGCGGCAAAGAGCCCAGAGAAGCCCGCGCGTCCGCTTAGGAGGATTTTAAAAAATGTCCAAATTGGTTGTCACGTGGAAGAAAAGCACAATCGGTCGTCCTGTCAAGCAGGCGCGCACGATCAAGGCACTTGGCCTGCACAGACTCAATCAGACTGTCGAGCACGAAGACACCCCCCAGGTTCGGGGGATGATTCAGAGCGTCATTCACCTGATTGAGCTCAAAGAGACGAATTAGGAGGCGATACTCATGAATCTTCACGACCTCACCCCCGCACCCGGTTCGCGTCGTAAAGCAAAACGGCTCGGCATGGGGATTGGGAGTGGAAACGGCAAAACTGCGGGTAAAGGCCACAAGGGACAAAAAGCCCGTGCCGGACGTAGCGTCGCCGCATATTTCGAAGGCGGCCAGATGCCGCTTTCGCGCAGAATTCCCAAACGTGGATTCAGCAATTTCCGTCACGCGCTCAATTACCAGACAGTCAATGTGAATGAACTGGAAGAGCGTTTCGAGGCAGGAGCTGCGATCGGATTCGAGGAACTTTACGCGAAGCGCCTCATCCAGAACAGCACGAAGCCGATTAAAATTTTGGGAGACGGAGACCTGTCGAAGAGCTTCACGATCAAGGCCCATGCTTTCAGCGCTTCTGCGAAGAGCAAGATAGAGGCTGCCGGCGGAAAGGCCGAGGTGATCTAGCGTGATCGACGGGTTCAGGGATGCCTTTCGTCTGCCTGATCTGAAAAGGCGCATTCTTTTCGTCATCGGTGCGTTGTTTATCTACAGGCTTGGAGCGCATATACCAACACCCGGAATCGATTCGGAGGCGATGTCCAGACTCTTCGCCCAGGGCGGCGTTCTCGGTTTTCTCGACCTGTTCGCAGGTGGAGCGTTGCGGCGTTTCAGCATTTTTGCGCTGGGCGTCGCACCGTATATCAACTCGAGCATCGTGATGCAGCTCCTCGTCGTCATCTTCCCCGCTCTTGAAAAGATGCAGAAAGAGGGGGAGGAAGGAAGAAAGAAGATCACGCAGTACACGCGCTACGGGACAATTTTCTTCGCCCTTGTGCAGGCAATCGGCATGACGACATGGCTCAGAAACCTCGGTATCTTCTCCGGTGGTCTGATGTCCATGGTCATCGTGGTCGCGACTGTGACGACCGGCTCGATCGTCGTCATGTGGCTGGGTGAAGTTATGTCGGACCACGGCATCGGCAACGGCATCTCGCTCTTGATCTATGCGGGTATCGTGGCACGCCTCCCCGAGGCGATCGTGCAGACCTTCAAGCTCGTATCGCTCGGTGAAATGAACATCGTCGTTCTGATCCTGGCGCTGGTCGTCATGGTCTTCGTCATCGCAGGCTGCGTGCTTCTTCAGGAGGGACAACGCCGGTTGCCCGTGCAGTACGCGAAGCGAATGGTCGGCAACAAGGTCTACGGTGGACAGAGCACGTTCATCCCGCTCAAGGTGAACACGTCGGGCGTCATCCCGATCATCTTCGCCTCGTCGGTGCTGCTCTTCCCCTACACGCTCGCGAGCTTCTTCAAGGGATCGTTCGCGGATGGACTTCGCTGGGCGTTTTCGCCGACCAGCCCCGTCTACATGGTGCTGTACGTGTTGATGATCGTCTTCTTCTCGTACTTCTACACCGCGGTTGTGTTCAACCCGACCGAGTTGTCGAACAACATGAAGAAGTACGGCGGGTTCATCCTGGGCATTCGCCCCGGCAAACCAACGACGGACTACATCGAGCGCGTCATGAACCGCATCACGCTCGGTGGCGCGGTGGCGCTTGCGATCATCGCGCTGATTCCGACGTTCATGTCCGGCGTCATGAAGATCAATACGTTCTATTTCGGCGGAACGGCGGTCCTGATCGTCGTCGGCGTCGCACTCGACACGATTCACCAAGTCGAGGGACAGATGCTGATGCGCCATTACGAGGGCATCCTCAAACGTCGCAACAAGAGCGGCGGTCTCCTGTAGAGAACCGTCGATCGAGAAGGAGGGACTGACATGCGGATCATTCTGATCGGGCCGCCCGGAGCCGGGAAGGGAACGCAGGCAGAGAGCATCAAGGCGAAATATCCGATCGCGCACATCTCCACCGGTGACATGCTGCGGGAGAATGTAAGAAGCGGAACGGAACTCGGCAAGAAGGCTCGCGCGTTCATGGACGCGGGAAAGCTTGTGTCGGACGACCTGATCATCGATATGATGAGGGCAAGGCTGCGGGCGGACGACGCCCGTGCCGGCTTCCTTCTCGACGGTTTTCCGAGGACGATTGCGCAGGCGGAAGCGCTCGACGGGCTGCTCAAGGAGATGTCCATCGAGCTGGATGCCGTGATTCTTCTGGAGGTATCCGACGACACAGTGGTTCAGCGACTGGCCAGTCGCAGGGTCTGCTCTTCGTGCGGCGCGATATACAACGCCATCGCGCATCCGCCGAAGATCGAAGGCGTTTGCGACATTTGTTGCAGCAAAGTCATTCAACGCGACGACGACAAGGAGTCGGTGATACGCAACCGGCTCGCTGTGTATCACGAGCAAACCTCGCCTTTGATCGAATATTACGACAAAAAAGGTATGTTACACAGGATCGACGCGAACGTCGCAAAGGATTTTGTTCTCAAGTATCTTGAAACTTTGAACGCGGCGGGTAATGTATGATAACGCTGAAAAAGGCAGACGATATCGATAAGATGAAACGAGCCGGGAAAATCGTCGCAGACGTGTTGAAGCTGATGCGCGATTTGATAAAACCCGGCGTCGATACGTTGTCATTGGACAGGGCAGCGGACGATCTTCTTGACAGGGAGTCCGCAAAGGCGGCGTTCAAGGGTTACAAAGTTCCCGGTATTGCGTCACCTTTCCCCGCCGCAATTTGTGTTTCGATAAACGAAGAGGTCGTACATGGCATCCCTTCGAAGAAGCGGATTCTGGAGGAAGGCGATATTGTGAGCATCGACTTCGGTGCCGTTATCGAAGGTTACTACGGCGACGCGGCGTGTACCTATCCGGTCGGCAGGATTTCGGAACGGCGCTCTTCGTTGCTCGACACGACACATCGTGCGCTGCACATAGGGGTTGAGCAGGTGAGGCCCGGACGCACGATAGGCGATATCGGGCATGCCATCGAGGAGTGGGTCCTCGGCAGAGGCTACGGGCTTGTCAGGGACTACGCCGGACATGGAATCGGGCGGAAGATGCACGAAGCTCCGCAGGTTCCGAATCACGGCAGAGCCGGAAGCGGCGTAACCCTCAAGGAGGGCATGACGTTCTGCATCGAACCGATGGTCATGAGCGGAGCGGAACCGGTAAAAAGTCTGAAAGACGGCTGGACCGTCGTCACGATGGACGGCTCCGACGCCGCCCACTTCGAACACACCATCCTCGTAACGAAGGACGGTGTCGAAATATTGACGCCATGGGAATGAGTTGTGATTGCGAATCTCTCGCACGCACTGCAGGGAATTCCCCTCGGGCTGTTTGGTACGGGTAACGTGCAACAGAAATATCGGAGCAACGTGCATTGTCGTCGGAATTGATAAAAAGTCAGAAAATAATGTTAGAATCCTGATTGCCGACGGCAGGAACATTCGCACGAAACCCAAGGTGAAAACCCCAAGCATCTCGAACGCATGGGGGACGTTTCGGCGGAAGTTGCCCGGCGACTCTCGGAGGGGAAATTTCTCGACGGCGGATGGCTTAACGACCACTTTCGCTGTCTGGCGAGATAAACACGGCCTATTCACGAGGAGGTTGGTTTGTTCGAATGGCAAAAGACGACGTCATAGAGGTCAAAGGTAAGGTGGTAGAACCGCTGCCGAATGCGATGTTCAGGGTCGAGCTGGAAAATGGGCACAAAATTCTGGCGCACGTGTCCGGCAAGATGCGAATGCACTTCATACGCATCCTACCCGGTGACAGGGTTCTCATCCAGCTGACGCCATACGACCTCACGCGCGGCAGAATTGTATATAGATACAAATAAGTTGCAGGGGCAATAAAGGAGGAAGTTGCGAAGATGAAGGTAAGACCGTCGGTCAAAACCGTTTGCGAGTATTGCAGGATCATCAAACGGCACGGAGTCGTCCGCGTGATCTGCAGCAGGAATCCGAGACATAAACAGCGCCAGGGCGCGAGGAGGTAACGATATATGGCACGTATCGCAGGAGTGGACCTGCCAAGAGAAAAACGGATAGAGATCGGGCTCACGTACATATTCGGCATAGGCCTGGCCACGTCCAAAAAGATTCTTGCTTCCACGGGTATCGATCCGAACACGAGAGTCAAGAATTTAACCGACGACGAAGCGCAGCAATTGCGCGCGGAGTTGGAGAACAACTATAAAGTGGAGGGAGACCTTCGCCGCGAGATCAGCATGAACATCAAGCGACTCATGGACATCGGTTGCTATCGCGGTCTCCGTCATCGTATCGGGCTTCCGGTTCGCGGGCAGCACACGAAAACCAACGCGCGCACCCGAAAAGGCCCGAAGCGCACGGTCGCCGGCAAGAAGAAGGTCACCAAGTAATGAAGCTCGTGAATAGGGGGGAATAACCAGGTGGCAAAGAGAGTACAACGCAGGGGTAAAAGAAAAGAGAAGAAGCACGTCTCATATGGCGTTGCGCATATTTACTCCACATTCAACAATACGATCGTAACCCTCACCGATAAACAGGGCAACGCGCTGTCGTGGGCATCGGGCGGAAACGTCGGTTTCAAGGGAACGAGAAAGTCCACGCCGTATGCGGCGCAGATGTCTGCTGCGCAAGCCGCGAAGCTCGCGCAGGATCACGGTGTCGTCGAAATCGACGTTGTCGTCAAGGGCCCCGGCCCTGGCCGCGAATCCGCGATCCGCTCGCTTCAGGCGGCTGGCTTGCAGGTCAACGTCATACAGGACGCTACTCCGATACCTCACAACGGCTGCCGCCCTCCGAAGAGGCGCCGCGTCTAATTTCTGTCATCGAGGTATGGGACTTTGGCGGTAACGCAGCAAGAATCGGGCGTTACCAGCGTTTACATGGAAAGGTGGGGGAACTTTGGAGCACGCTCGCTATGAGATCATAGTTGAGGAGAGCACACCTTCGTATGGCAGAATCGCGATAGAGCCCCTGGAGCGGGGATATGGCGTTACGTTGGGTAACTCCCTGCGCAGGGTTTTGTTGTCATCCATCACCGGAGCGGCCATCACCGCCATTCGTGTGGACGGCGTGTTGCACGAATTCACGACGGTGCCCGGCGTCAAGGAAGACATGATAGAGCTGTTGATGAACATCAAGCATGTGCCCGTCCGTTCGTTCTCCCGTGAGTTCAGGATTTTGCACCTGGACATCGAAGCGGGCGACGAGCCGCGGGTCGTTACGGCGTCGGACATTCAGCCGGACAGCGAGGTGGAATTTCCCGATCCGGATGCGGTGATCTGCCACGTCGAAGCGGGAGCCAAACTCTCGATGGAGTTCTACGTGGAATCGGGTACCGGTTATGCGCCGATCGATCGACCGCGTCCGGTGTATCTGCCCGTCGACGCGTTGATGGTCGATGCCATTTTTTCGCCTGCAAAACGCGTGAAGTACGAGGTTCAGGACAAACGACTCGGGCAACGGACGGACTACGATCGCCTCGTCATCGAGATCTGGACGAACGGCGTCGTCACGTCAGAGGAGGCGATTCGGCAGGCCTCCGTCATATTGAAGGAGTACTTTCTGACCATTGCCATCGCCCTTTCGCCTGACGATCCGGAGGTGTTGGCGGAGTTGCAGGGCGGTGAATCCGCGAAGGGCGCGGATAAAGGCGGGGCCGATGCGAACGCGAAGAGCTTCCTCAAGCTCGGCGACAATCCTGCATACGCGCGCCCTGTGCGCGACCTGGAGTTGTCCGTGCGCAGCGAAAACTGTCTGATGCGCGGCGGCGTTCATTACATCGGCGAACTGGTTTCGCGCTCGCGTGCGGACCTGCTCAAAATCAGAAACCTTGGCAAGATTTCCCTTCGGGAGATCGAGGAAAAATTGACGAAGTTTGACCTGTCGCTCTCCGGCGAGGTCGAAGAGGATCCCGAAGAGGATCACTTCTAGAAAAAATCAAGAACGAATGCAAAGGGGCGGACTCGGATGAGACATCGCATGAATCAAAGACGCCTGGGGCGTTACGGATCGCACAGGCGCGCCATGCTCGGCAACCTGGCTGCCAGCCTGTTCGTGGAAGGCAGCATCATTACGACGGTGACGCGCGCGAAGGAACTTCGCCGTGTTGCGGAAAAACTGATCACCAAGGCGAAGGCCGGCACGCTCAACGACCGTCGTCTGGTCATCGCGCGCATGCCGCACAAGGTCGCGGTCAACACGCTGTTCAACGACCTGGCGCCGCGTTTCCATGAGCGCAACGGCGGCTATACGAGGATCGTAAAACTCGGCAACAGAGTTGGGGACGCTTCCCCGATGGCGGTCATCGAACTCGTCGATTAACGCCATGGCGAGAAGCGACGCCATGCTCTCCGTGCGGGGGGTCGGTTATACCTACCCCGGGGCGCCCGCTCCGGCATTGAATGAAGTTACGCTGGAGGTTGCGCGCGGAGAGTGGACCGCCCTAATCGGGGCGAACGGCTCGGGAAAGTCGACATTCGCGAAAATTTGCAACGCCCTGCTGATACCGACGCAGGGCGCTTGTTTTGTGCGCGCGCTCGACACGTCGATCGAGGAAAACCAGCGGGTGATTCGGCAGTGTGTCGCGCTCGTCTTTCAAAATCCCGAAGACCAGATCGTGGCCTCCATCGTCGAGGAGGATGTTGCATTCGGTCCTGAGAATCTCGGTCTTCCACATGCGGAAATTCGTCGACGCGTCGACGACGCGCTCGAACTGGTCGGCCTCGCGTCATACCGAAGGCGGGGTTCCTACTCCTTGTCCGGCGGGCAGAAACAACGCCTTGCGCTCGCGGGTGCGCTCGCGCTCGCGCCGGAGGTTCTCGTGCTGGACGAGTCCACTTCGATGCTCGATCCGGAGGGACGGGAGGATTTTTTGGCCTGCCTCAAGAGTCTGAAAAAAAACGGCATGACCATCGTGCAGATTACGCACCGCATGGAGGAGGCCGTCGAGTCCGACCGGATCGTCGTTATGAGCCGTGGGAGGAACGTCTGGGACGGTGCGCCCGCCGCGTTCTTCGATGGCGCGTATCGCAACTGGGATTTCGAGGAGCCAGACGAGGTCGCGCTGTATCGCGCGCTGCTTGCGGACGGTTTTGTTCCGAACGCGACGCCGCCGACAGTCGACGCGATGATGGGGGCATTATGTCTATCGTAGCCGAAAATGTAACTTACACTTACGCGATCGGCACGCCCGCGGAGGGCACGGCGTTGCGCGATGTTTCCATGACGGCCGATCGGGGTGAATGGGTCTCCGTCGTTGGTCACACGGGCAGCGGCAAGTCGACGCTCGCGCAGCACCTGAACGTTCTGCTGATCGCACAGTGCGGGACCGTCACGATCGACGGCGTCGTCGTGCGGGAGAAATCGAAGGACCTGCGCTCCATACGCCGAAAGGTGGGTCTCGTCTTTCAATACCCGGAACAGCAGTTTTTTTCCGAGACGGTGCGGGAAGAGATCGCCTTCGCGCCATCGAACTGGGGGGTCGTCGGCGCGGAACTCGATGTCTGCGTGAACACCGCCGCACAGGCGGTCGGGCTCGACGTTTCGCTCCTGTCCTCCAATCCCTTCGCCCTCTCCGGCGGGCAGCGGCGTCGTGTCGCACTCGCCTCCGTTATGGCAATGTGCCCGGATTATCTCATTCTCGACGAGCCGACGGCGGGCCTCGACGCGACGGGGATCCGTGAGCTCTTTCAACTGCTGAACGAGGCGAAACGAGGCGGGATGGGCATCGTGCAAGTCACGCACGATCTTGCGAGTGCCCTGTCATTCAGCGATCGTATTCTTGTTCTCGAAGAGGGGCAAAGCGTCTCCTACGGCGATCCGGAGTCGATCGCCGCATACTTGCTCGAGCGACCGGTCCGCGGTCTCGTGCTGCCCCCACTCGTTGCTTTCTGTGCTGCCTTGAGGGCGCGTGGAGTGCCGCTTCCTCTGACGAGCGACATCCAGGAAATCTTGGGCGTGTTGAAAAAACGGAGGGGAGACGATCGATGCGATTTATGAACGGCATTTCCCTCGGACAGTTCATTCCTGGGGATTCCCCGATCCACAATCTGGATCCGCGCTGCAAGATCGCCTCGACCTTTGCATTGCTCGCGGGCCTGTTTCTCGCGAGCACGCCGTACGACTTCATTCTGTGGGGCGGCCTCCTCGCCCTGTTGTCGCATTTTTCCAAAATTTCTATCGGCACGATTCTGCGCTCCGGGCGGCCCGTCCTCTTTCTCATCGTCATCACGGTGATTTTGAATCTTTTCTGGACGCCGGGGCATGAGCTCTTTCGCATCGGGCCGCTCGCTGTGACGCGCGAAGGTGCGGTCTTCGCGTTCAGCATGGGGATGCGGCTCTATTTCCTCGTCGTCTTCGCCGCGATGCTGATGATGACGACGAGTCCGATGTCTTTTTCGGACGGCCTCGAACGCTTGTTTTCGCCGTTCTCGAAGATCGGTTTTCCTGCGTCAGAAATGGCGATGATGATGACGATCGCGCTTCGCTTCATTCCGACGCTCTTCGAAGAGACGGACCGGATCTTGAAAGCGCAGATCTCCCGTGGCGCGGATTTCGAGAGCGGTGGATTGATCAAGCGTGCCAAAAGTTTCATCCCCGTTCTGATCCCCCTCTTCGTCCTCGTCTTTCAACGCGCAGAAAATTTGGCGACGGCGATGGAGGCGCGTTGCTACGTCCCAGGCGCAAAGCGTGCGCGCCTCAATCCGCTTGCCTGGCGGATGGGCGACACGCTGGCGATTGCCTTCGTTCTCGGTTACATCGCATTCGTGATGTTCGCCGAGCGCACGCTCTTTCGCGCGCTCCCGCTCTGAATCGTGCCTCGCTTTGCCGTTACGCTCAGCTACGACGGGACGCATTTCAAGGGGTGGCAATCGCAACCCGGCGGAACCGGCGTACAGGACGCAGTGGAGTCGGCGCTCGCCGAGCTCGGTTCCGCGGCGCTCGTGACGGGGGCCGGCAGGACGGATGCGGGGGTGCACGCGCGAGGACAGGTGGCGCACTTCGACCTCTTGAAAGAGTGGGCGCCGAGACGCCTGACACTCGCGTTGAACGCAAAATTGCCGCCATCCATCTCGGTCATGCGGACCGCCCGCGTGGACAGCGCGTTCCACGCACGACGATCCGC
Source organism: Synergistaceae bacterium OttesenSCG-928-I11 (assembly GCA_030266365.1). Classification (GTDB taxonomy): domain Bacteria; phylum Synergistota; class Synergistia; order Synergistales; family Synergistaceae; genus JAJDHV01. Next base: position 22,074 of record JAJDHV010000003.1, read on the forward strand.
CGTGATGAGGGAGTATCGTTACTTCATCTGGAATGCATCGACCTGTTACCCCCACATCAAACCCTACGTACTCTGGCTTCCCGGTCGCCATTACAACTGGTCGCGCGCGTCCGCCGCGGCGCGTCTGCTCGTGGGCGAGCACGATTTTCGGGCGTTCTGCCGCACCGTCGACTGTCCGGAGGAAACGAGGCGGACGGTTGTGCATGCGCGCGTATATGCCAGGAAAAACTTCGTTCTCTTTCGGGTTGTCGCGAACGGCTATCTCACGAACATGATCCGCATCGCCGTCGGCAATTTGATGTCGGTTGCCTCCGGCAGACGAGACGAAAACTGGTTTCGATCCCTTCTCGAAGGAGATGTCGAACGCGCGGCGAGCGGACAAACCGCCTCGCCAAGCGGACTTTTTTTCTGGAAAGCGACGTATTCTGAACCGATTGCATGGGAATAAACATAACCTGATGCATCAGATGGAATCGACGCATTTCCCCAATCGAAAAACTTTTATCGTCTCGAACGTACGAAAAAGAGAGCCCATCATCGATTTTATTCGATCGATGGGCTCTCTTCTTTTTGCGTTATGAATTGACGACTGATATATCTATGTTATAATAAAATCGGTGAGAGTGAAATGACGTACACAAAGATGGAAACAGCAAAAAAAAGATCGATAGAGCCTCTTCGCGAACGTGTTTATGCGTATCTGAAAGACCGCATCAACACGCATCGGGTTCGCGCGGGCGAATTTCTCGACCTGGACGGTATTGGAACGGAACTCGGGATGAGTCGTACGCCGTTGCGCGACGCGCTCTTTCAACTCGAGTCGGAGGGGTTCATCACCATCTTTCCGCGTAGGGGCGTCATGGTCAACACGCTCGAGCTCAAGACGATCCGCGACATTTACGAGATCATCGGCGCGCTGGAAAGCGCCGCGCTGATCAGCGTGGCGGTTCGGATCGACGATCGGGACGTGGCGCACATGAACGAGCTCAACGACGTCATGGAGGCGGCGCTGGCCCGCGACGACTATGCGACCTATTACGAGCGAAACGTCGCGTTTCACGACGTCTTCCTCGACAAGTCGGACAACGCGGAGTTGGTGCGGCAGGCGCGGATTCAGCGCGAGCGGCTCTACGACTTTCCGCGCACGCTCGGTTTCCTCAAGGAGTGGGACGAGAGCAACCTCTCCGAACACCGCGAGATGGTCCGCATGCTCTACGCACGAAATTTCAACGCGGCGGCGGAGTATCTGCGGGACGTTCACTGGTCGTTCTCCGTGCAGGAGCGATACATCCGAAAATATTATCTGGCGTTGAAACAGGAGTAAAGCGATGACCGACACCGACAGGAAGATCGAAGCGACAAACGCACGACGACCGCAAGCGGAGACAACGGGAAGAGTTTTCGACATCAAGCGCTACACGTTGCATGACGGCCCCGGTATCCGCGTCTCCATCCACCTCAAGGGATGTCCGCTCTCCTGCTGGTGGTGCCACAACCCGGAGAGCCAGCGCTACGAACCCCAGGTGCTCTTCCGTCCCGAGCGGTGCATCTCGTGCGGCGCGTGCAAGGGGTTGGACGAGATCGCTGCGGCCGAAGGATGCCCCGCCGAAGCGCGCGAGCTCTGCGGCGTTGAGATGACGGTGAACGAAGTCATGCGCGCGATCATGAAGGAGCGCATGTTCTTCGAGCAGTCCGGCGGGGGCGTGACGCTCACGGGCGGAGAGCCGCTCGGCCAGCCGGCGTTTGCCGTGGCGCTGCTCGAAGCCTGCAAGAAAAACGAGCTGCACACGGCGGTCGACACGTGCGGATTCGCCGACTGGGGCGTCTTCGAAGTGACGCTGCCATACACCGACCTCTATCTTTTTGACATCAAGCACATGGACCCCGAGAAGCATCGCCTTTACACCGGGGTCGACAACGAGATCATTCTGCAAAATCTTGTTCGGCTGGGAGAGGCGGGGGCTGCGATCTTCGCGCGCATGCCCTTCATCCCCGGCATCAACACGGACGAAAAAAACCTGCACGACATGGGACGTTTCCTCAAAGACGTCCGGGGTATCGCGCAACTCAATCTGCTGCCGTACCATTCGGCTGCGGAGGACAAACACAGCCGCTGGAACATGGATTACAAACCGGGCAAACTCTATCCGCCGACGGAGAACGCACTGCGAAAGGCGGCGGAACTCATGGAAGGTTACGGGATCAAAACCGTCATAGGGGGGTAATGTACGATGAACGAACGGATCGAAAAACTGCGCAACGAGAGCTTCGACACACACCCAAGTTTTTCCGCAGAACGGGCTGTGCTCGAGACGGAATTCTACAGGGAGAATGACGGCAAATATGCGACGCCCGTCATGAGAGGCCTCAATTTTAAGTACATCTGCGAGAAGAAAACGATTTACATCGGTCCCGACGAGTTGATCGTCGGCGAGCGGGGACCGAGGCCGAAGGCGGTCTCGTCGTTCCCCGAGCTGACCTGCCACTCGATTCAGGACCTCGAAATCCTGAACTCGCGACAGACGCAGAGTTACTCCGTCGCCGAGGAGGATATCAAAGCGTATAAGGAGATGGTCATCCCGTACTGGAAAGGGCGGAGCATGCGCGACAAGGCGTTCGCCCGCATGCCGCAGAAGTGGCTCGACCTCTACGAGGCGGGGACGTTCACCGAGTTCGGCGAGCAGCGCGCCTTCGGTCACACCGCACTGGACGGCCTGATCTACGAAAAAGGCATGCTCGACCTCAAGCGCGAGATCGCAGAGGTCCGCGCACGCCTCGACTTCGAGCACGACCCGGAGGCGACCGCGAAGGACGACGAATTGTTGGGGATGGACTACTCCTGCGACGCCGTGATGATCTTCGCCGAGCGCCACGCAGAGCTCGCCGAAAAAATGGCGAAGGAGGAGCGCGATCCGGCCCGCAAGGCCGAGCTCGAGAAGATTGCCGATGTCTGTCGCTGGGTGCCCGCGCACGCGCCGCGCGACTTCTGGGAAGCCGTTCAGATGTACTGGTTCGTCCACCTCGGCACGATCACGGAATTGAACGGCTGGGATGCGATGAGCCCCGGCCACCTCGATCAACACTTGGCGCCATTCTACGAGCGCGGCCTCGCGGACGGCACGCTCGACCGCGAGAAGGCGAAGGAACTCGTCTCCTGTTTCTGGATCAAGGTCAATAACACGCCCGCGCCGCCGAAGGTCGGCGTTACTGCGGCGGAGAGCGGCACTTACAACGACTTCACGAACATCAACCTCGCGGGTCTCAAGCGCGACGGCTCCGACGGATCGAGCGAGGTCACCCTCATCGTGCTCGAGGTGTTGGACGAGCTTCGTCTCCTCCAGCCGCAGTGCAACGTGCAGGTCAGCGCGCGCACGCCGGACAGCGTTCTGCGCGCAGCGGGCCGCGTTATCCGCCACGGTATGGGCTACCCGTCGCTCTTCAACGCGGACGTCATCGTGCAGGAGCAGATGCGCGTCGGCAAGACACTTGAAGACGCGCGCGAGGGCGGCACGAGCGGCTGCATCGAGACGGGCGCAGCAGGCAAGGAGGCCTACCTGCTGCACGGTTACCTCAACACGCCGAAGGTCCTCGAACTCGCGCTCAACAACGGCGTCGACCCGATGACCGGCAAGCAGGTCAGCATCCAAACCGGCGATCCTAAAAATTTCAAGACGTTCGACGATCTTTACGAGGCGTTCGAGAAGCAGCTCGACTACGTCGTGACGACGAAGGTCGAGGTCGACAACTACCTCCGCTCGCGCTACGCCGAGTTCTTCCCCGCGACGTTCCTTTCCGTCGTCATCCGCGACTGCATCCAGAACGGCAAGGATTACTACAACGGCGGTCCCCGCTACAACAGCGACTACATCCAGTGCACGGGCATCGGCACCATCACCGACAGCCTGTCCGCCATCAAAAAGCACGTCTACGACGAGGGCAAGGTTTCGCTCGACGCGCTCGTCGACGCGACGAACAAGAATTGGGAGGGCAACGAGGCGCTGCGCCTTACCGTGTGGAACAAGACGCCCTTCTACGGAAACGACGACGACTACGCCGACGACATCATGCAGCGCGTCTATACGTCCCTTTTCGACACCATCGACGGCAGGCAGAGCATCCTGGGCCCCACGTACCACATCAACATGCTGTCGACCACGTGTCACAACTACTTCGGGCAGAAGACCGCGGCGACCGCGAATGGTCGTTTCAAGGGCATGCCGATCTCCGATGGCACGTCCCCGAGCCACGGCGCAGACCGCAACGGCCCGACTGCCGTTGTCAAGTCGATGGGCAAGATGGACCAGGTCAAATCCGGCGGAACGCTCTTGAACCAGCGCTTCCTCCCGTCCGTCCTCGCGGGCGATGAAGGTCTCGCCGGTCTCGTCAACCTCGTCCGCACCTACTTCAAACTGGGCGGCCACCACATCCAGTTCAACGTCGTCGACGAGGCGACCCTGCGCGACGCGCAGAAAAACCCCGAGCAGTACAAAGGTCTCCTCGTCCGCGTCGCAGGCTACAGCGACTACTTCGTCGACCTCGACGACTATCACCAGGAGGAGATCATCGCCCGCACCGCGCAGGAAGCGATCTAAGGTCTCGGGGGGAGCCCCGCACTTTCATGCACGTATGCACAGCGACAAAAAATTTTCCGCGCAAACGCGCGGAAAAATTTTTTATCTTTTGGTCGTTTCGCTAGCAGTAATGTCTCCTGCACTTGGCGATAAAGATCGAATCACCCTCAACGCTGTAGATGAGTCTGTGTTCATTGGTAATCCTGCGGCTCCAGAAACCTTCCAGGTCGTGTCGAAGGGGTTCCGGCTTGCCTATGCCGCTGTGGCCGTTTCTTTCGATGTCGCGCAGCAGTTCGTTGATTTTTCTCAGGATTTTTCGGTCGTTCTCAATCCAGTGTTGATAATCCTCCCACGCGTTGTCTGAAAAGTGTTTATTCATTCTTGATCGTCGTCCACCAGCATTCGGACCTTCCCCTTGCCGTGCTTCAACTGGTCGACGGAGTCGAGCAACCTCTGATAATCAGCCTTGTCGCTCCTCACGTAAAGGTTCTCCATAAGGTTGTTGTACTCGGTCTCCGACATGATCACGACGTTTTCGTCCTGTTTGCGCGTCACGATGATCGTTTCGAAATCATGCACAGCAGAATCGCAGAATTTTTTGAAATTGCTTCTGGCGGCGGAATAGTTGACAGCGATCATGATATCGCCTCCTTTGTTTGTATTGTACGAAATATTGTACAATATATCAAGCGGATATGTGAAACGGATTGGGTGGTGTGTGAAAATTGTCGCAGACTGAAACTACGCTTGTTTCAACTTCGCTCTCCGCTCTTGCGCTGACACGTATAGTTTTGATACTATGTCGTCGAAGTCGATTTTATCTTGGGTTAGGTGATGGAGGGAAAGCGTTTGGCGTACGATTTCGACACGATGGTGGAGAGAAGAGGCACGGGCTGTTCGAAGTGGGACGGTATGGATGCTGTTTTCGGCAAGAAGGATCTGCTGCCGTTCTGGGTGGCGGATATGGATTTTCGCTCGGCGCCCGAGATTATCGACGCATTGCGGGAGAAGGTAGCGTTCGGGGTGTTCGGTTATCCGATCATGACCGAGGCGGCGAGAAAGGCCGTCGTGGATTGGGAGTTCGAGCGGCACCAGTGGTGTGTCGTTCCATCGGAGGTCGATTTCGTGCCCGGTGTTGTGAACGGGCTTATCGCCGCGATCCTGGCGTTTACAGAGCCGGGAGACGGTGTTGTCGTGCAGACGCCGGTCTATCCGCCATTTTTCAACGTCATTCGTGACAATGGGAGGCGGATCGTCGAGAATCCGTTGGTCGAGACGGACGACGGGTATCTGATGGATCTGGATCATCTGCGCAACGTGCTGACGCCGGATGTGAAGGCCATCATCCTTTGCAGCCCCCACAACCCGGTCGCGCGCGTCTGGACGAAGGACGAGCTCGCGGCGTTCGCGAAGGTCTGCATCGAGCGGAACGTCCTCGTCTTCTGCGACGAGATTCATCAGGATTTGGTCTACAGCGACGCGAAGCACGTGCCGCTGTCGCTTGCCGCACCGGAGATCGATCCGCTGCTTCTGACGTTGGTTGCGCCGAGCAAGACGTTCAACATCGCGGGCCTTTCCTCGTCCGCGTGGATTGCGAAGGACAAGAAGATCGCCGAACGGATGCGTGCGACGCTCGACCGCCTGCACCAGTCGAGACTGAACCTGCTCGGGGTGGCGGCGCTCGAGGCGGCATATACGAAGGGGATCCCCTGGCTGGAGGCGGCGATGCGCTATCTGGAGGGAAACCGGGATTTCGTCGAGGCGTTTCTGCGGGAAAAGTTACCGCGCGTCCGGATGAAGCATCCGGAGGGCACGTTCATCTTCTGGCTGGATTTTCGCGACTACGGCATGACGGGCGCAGAGATCCAGCGAGTGCTCGTCCACGAGGCGGGTGTCGCTTTGAATGCGGGCGTTACGTTCGGCAAGCAGGGGGAAGGATTCGCGCGGCTCAACGTCGGTTGCCCGCGCGGCCAGCTCGAAGAGGGTATGACGCGGATTGCCGCGGCGTTCGAAAAATATGGCAAGTGACGGAGTGAGAGCGGAATGAAGAGAGGCGAGCCGGTCAAATTTTGCAGGTTTTCCGTGGACAATCGGACGTATAACGGTGTCCTCCGGGGGAACATGCTCGATATCGTCGAAGGTGACATTTACGGTGATTTTTCGAGCATGCGGATGAGCTATCCTGTCGATCGCGTGAAGTTCCTGACGCCGATCGTTCCCAACAAGATCTGGTGTGTGGGGCGCAATTATGTCGGGCACGTCAAGGAGCTCGATCACGAGCTGCCGGAGGAGCCGATCATCTTTATGAAACCGCTGACGACGCTCGTAGGGCACGGCGATCTCGTGCGCATCCCGAACTGGGCCGGGCGCGTCGACTACGAGGGCGAGCTCGCCGTCGTGATCGGGAAAAGATGCCGCAAGGTCTCCGAGGCGGATGCGCTCTCGTACGTCGCGGGTTATTCTTGTTTCAACGACGTCACGGCGCGCGAACTTCAGAACAAGGACGGGCAGTGGACGCGCGCGAAGAGCTTCGACACGTTCGGGCCCTTCGGGCCGGTGTTGCTTCTGACGGACAGGATGCCGGGGGATGCCGCGATCACGACGCGCCTTAACGGAAACGTCGTGCAGCGCGACGTATTCTCGAACATGATCTTCTCCGTCTCCCGCATCATCTCGCACATCAGCCGGTTTGCGACGCTCGAACCCGGCGACGTGATCGCGACGGGAACGCCGGAGGGCGTCGGTCGCGTGGCCCCGGAGGACCGCGTCGAGGTCGAGATCGACGGGATCGGGACGCTCTCCAACCCTTTCATCGCGGAGCATTAACGAAGTCGATTGCAACGGCTTCGCACATCCATTTCAGCAGGGAGGTAAGGACATGGCACAGATCGAAGAGAAAATTTGGATTGTGGTGGAACTGAAGGACGACGGCGGTATGCAGGCGAGCGCGTTCGACAACGAAGCGGATGCGAAAAATTATTTCATCGAGATGCGCGCGCGTTACACGGACACCGCCAGAATCCGGATCCAGGAGACCGTTCTGAACCGCCGCGAGGAGTACATTCCCTCCGACGAATCTCCGTGGGGCGCGCTGCGCGTGGACGTCACGAGCGAGTTGGTCGAGGGGCTCATGGAGGACATGGTTCCGCTCGATCAGATCAAGCCGGACGCGGCTCACCGCTTCGTCTGCGAGAAGGTCGAAATGGTCCGCCGCAGGACGCTGGACCGGATCGACGAGATCATTCGCAAGGAGACGAGAGAAGAGTTGCTTGCGTGCCATGACGACTGGTGCCACGGCAAACACATGGAAGACTGATTTTTTCATATACTGCACGAAGAGGACCGCGAGATTCCGCCCGACGCAAGCCGGGCGGAGCTTGCGGTCCTGCCGTTCTTTGCGTGACGCGGGTTCGCCATGATCGCACTTCGCCACTACGCCCGAGTTTCTGAACTCAGGGAACTTCTGAGGGAGCCGGTTGACGGAACGCGGGCTCAAAGAATCTTCATGCTGCCCTCGCATGCGAACGACGAGGCGCTGCTCGACCTGCTGCGACGCAACGAGAGTTATTTTGGCGAGCACCCGCAAATCTGGAGCTGGTCCGAGTTGTACCGCGCGCTCGTACCGAAGGCGCGGCTGCGTCGTCAGATCGATCCCCCCGACCATCGCTTGATCCTGCGATATATTTTGAACGAAACGCTTGCCGACTTCGACGCGCGCGGCGTCTCTGTGCCTGGCGGCGTCCGAAGGCGCGGGTTTCTCGACCTCCTGAGCGCGGCCGTCCGCGAACTTCTGCTCGAGGATGTGACGCCGGACCGCCTGATCTGCGACCGCGCGGAAGAGGGGCTGGACGATGCCGCGGAATCGAAAGAACTGCTTTATCGCCTTTATGTCGATTATCTTTTTTATCTCGAAGAACGGGGCCTCGCCGACAACGCGCAGCTCCCCTCTCTTGCGAGGGCGGACCTGGACGAAGACGAAGCGCGCGCGTCGCTGTGCGGCGCGGAGCTCTGCTGGATCGGTTTTCTCTCGTTCACGGGCGCGCAGCGAAAGCTGATCCACGCCATCGACAACCTTGCGCCGACTATGCACTTCCTCGTGCCGGACGCAGGCATGAGCGGTTTTCGCGACGCGTCGCTCCAACTCGGTTTCACGATCCGCGACGCGACGCGCTTTGGCGGAGAGATTGCAGCGATCACAGGCCGGGACGTTTACGCCCAGTACGACGGCGTTGCGCGCGAAATCGCGTCGATGCTCGAAGGGGAGGGCGCGCTGGTGGGTGCGTTCGAGGGATTCTCGGAAGCGTCCTTCAAACGAAGCGACGTCGGCATTTTGGTCGCATCGGGGCGGGCGAACCTCATGGCTTCGGCGCTTCGAAGACATCGCGTCCCCTTTCAGGTGCGCACCGAAACGCCGGTGCACGACACCGCCGCATTGGAGATTGCCCGCATGGCGTGGGAGGCACATCGTGCGGGGTGGCCGCTTAAACGGACGCTCGCGCTACTCTCCTCCCCGGTGTTCGGCCTCGATGGCCTCGACGGTGAACAGGCCTTTTCCCTGATGCCGGAGGGAGCGGCGGCGTGGACGGCGTTCCTTGCTGACGATGCGCTTGCTGCGGACGTTTTCGCGAAATTGCTCGCGTTCTGTCGATATGTGGCGGAGCCTGCCGGGCACACGGGAGCGGAGTTGCTGCGCGCTCTCCTCGAACTCGTGGCGGACGACTGGATCGCACGTCTCTCGGATGAGGCGCGGGAGAACTTCGACCTGGATTTTTCCGTCCGCGCTCTTGCGAGCGCGCGCTTGGAGATAGAGCAAAAGCTTGACCTGCTTGCCGAGCTGACGCCGCCGCTCGGCGAAGCCGGCTCGCTTCGCTTTTCCGGCGCGGACGCGATCTCGTTTTTAACCGACTGGAGCAAGGAGGCGTCGACCGCCCTTCCTCCGCTGCAAAAGGGCGTTGTCACCGTGTACGACGCCCCTCCGTCCGTGCTCGTCTCCCACGCATTCTGGGTCATGACGGACGTCGACTCCGGCAGATATCCCGGCTCCACATCGGATCAGGCTCTTTTGGGCGGTGAGATACGCGAGCGCGTGAACCTTGCCGGGGAGGATTTTGTTCACCTTCCGACGCTTCACGAAAAGCGGGAGCAACAGGAGGCGCTCTTTCGCCGCCTGCTTTGCATTGGTGAGGTCGGGACACTTCTTTCGAGATCGATTCTCGACGCGCAGGGGAGGGAGCAGGGCGAATCCCCGTTCGTGGAGTCCCTGTTCTCCGACCCGGCGACGCCGTGGTGGCTGTGCGCCGAGATCAAGACTCCGCCACTCGATGGATCTTCAGCGAGTCGATTGTACAGGGGGCCGTTTCCTCGCACCGTCTCGACGGAGCGCTGCGGGAAACATCGTGTATCCGCGAGTGCTGTCGACGAATGGTACGAGTGTCCGTACCGTTACTGGCTCGACCGCGTCGCGCGGGTCGGAGCGCGGATGGATGAGGTCGAAATGTTCGACCGCGCCGTGCGGGGCAACATCGTGCACGGCGTTTGGCAGGCCGTCTGGACGCGCTTTTCGCGCGGCGGGGGCACAACGCTCCACGCAACGCTTCTGGGTGGTTGGGACGAGTATATGGTATTTCTCGCGCGGCGTTATCCCTTTCTGGCGGACGAACGCGCCGCGCCGGTCCGCGCCGATCTTCGCGGGATGATGCTCGATATGGCCGAACTACAGGACGAGGTCGAGGCGCGCGCCGCTGCAATCGGGCTGGTGCGCGCGGAGGCGAAATTGGAATACCGGTTGCCGGAACTGGAGATGGAGCACGCGGTCTTCGCGGGCCTCGCCGATCGCTTGGACATTTGGAAGGGTGTCGGCGCGGTCGTCGTCGACTACAAGCTCGGCTCCACCTCGGCCTACAAAGACGCCCTCCAGCTCGCCTGCTACGCCGCGATGCTCCGAGATGCGGAGATTGGCCCGGTCGTCGGGTTCTGCTACATGGGGCACGGGGACGGGAAGATTCGAGGCAGCTGGGCGCTCGAAGAACTGAAGGGCGTGTACGACGACAAATCGCGTTTCGACGCGCCGTTCGCAGAAAAAGTCGACGGGGCCTACAGCGTCATGCAGGACATGGACGCCGTTCTTGGCGGCGGAAAGTTCACGGCGAACTACGAATCGAAGCTCTGCACGCACTGCGATTACGCGCAGATATGCAGGCGGACGGAGCGCTTCGGCGTGTTCTCTGGCGGGGAGGAAGGAGCGGATGATGACACGGACGAATGAGGACGTGTTTCTCCATCTGATATCGGATGCCAGGGCGGAGCAGCAGGAGGCGATCCGTTCGTCCGTGCCGTTGACCGTCGTCAGCGCGGGGGCGGGCACGGGCAAGACCCACACGCTCGCGCGGCGATTCGCGTGGCTGCTCGTGACGGACCCGACCTGCCGCGTCGATCAGATCCTGACGCTCACGTTCACACAGCTCGCGGCGGACGAAATGCGAACCCGCATCCGCGATACGCTCACCGTCTGGTACGAGTCGGACGTGAAAAATTTTTCGCACCTCCGCGACGCGATCGTGCGCATCGACGAGGCGTATATCTCCACGATCCATTCGTTCGCGCTTCGCGTCATTCGCGAGACTGGGCTGGAGTTGGATATCGATCCCGGCGCGTCGCTCGTTTCCGAGCCGGTCGAGCGCGATTTCTGGGACGCGTTCGTCTGGAATTTGCGCGCGCGTCATCGGTCGCGGATCCTGGCACAGATCTCCCCCGAAAGCGCTGCGTGGGCCGAGGGCATTCTCGCGAGCGACGGCCTGGACGCGTTCCTGTCCCATTTCGACGCGTCGCTCGTCGCGGACCTGGCAAGATCGGTGGGCGAGGTGTTCGGGAGTATGAACCTCGGCCCGGACTTTTTGTCGAATTTCGGCCCCGAACAAGAAGAGGCGGTTCGCAACGAGTTGATGCGGATTGTCGCCCCTGTGTGCCGCGAGGTATGGGACCTCTGGCAAGGGCGAATCCTCCCCACCGTCGCCGAACATCTTCCGGTGGCGAAGAGCGGTGTCTTCGTCGACAAGATGCGACGTTTCTGCGAGGAATGGTACGTCGCCGGCGACGACGACGAGATGGTTTGCTCTTTTCTTGCGGCGTTGATCTCGGGACCGCTCGCCTCCCTGCCGTCGTCGGGAGAGTTGAAGCGAATTGTCACTGACGGCCTCGGGATGCCGTTGAAGGAGTGGCGGGATGCGCACAAAGCGTACGGGCTGCTCGCCTCGACCCTCGTTGCGACGCCTCGCTACGGCGACGACGAGCGATCTGTGCGGCGCACCCTGCTCGGTATGGCAGCCATCGGGTGGGAGGCGTGGGAGCGCGCAAAGCGGGAGATGGGCGTCCTCTCGTTCTCCGACCTCGTGCGCTACGCCGGGCGGATTCTGACGGACAACACGTCCTACGCGAACCGTTTCCGCCATGTGATGATCGACGAGTTTCAGGACACCGACGGTTTACAGGACAAGATGATCCGCGCGCTCACCGCCGCATGGGATGCGAAGGCTCCGCGAACCCTCTTCGTGGTGGGCGACATCAAGCAGTCGATCTATCGCTTCCGGCACGCCAACCCGATGCTCTTCGCGCGGTATATCGACCGCGCCGCGCGCGGCGAAGGCGCGTTGCATATTCCCCTCTCCTACAGCTTTCGAATGAACGGTTGCCTGATGCGCGACGTGAACGCCGTCTTCGGAACGATGTGGCGCGACGGCGTGATTTCCGGTGTTTCCGACGTCGAGGCGGCGCGGTCGCTTGAGTACGAACCGCTCCTCCCCCCCGAGGACGCGCCCTGGTGGGACGCGCGCAACGCGGGGCGAAGTGCCTCGCAGATCGAGATTCTCCTTCACACGCCGGACGACGAGGAGGCGGGGGACGAGGGAGAGGGCGAAAAAGGCGGGAAAAACGAAAAAAAAGAGAAAAAAAATGCGGCCGCTCTTCGAGCGCGCCTCGCTCTCGGCATAGCGGACAGATTGTCCGAGTTGATCGAAAGCGGTGAAGTCGTCTGGGACAAGCGCGAGCGAGCGCATCGCCCGGCTGCCTGGGGCGACATGGCCGTGCTCGTGCCGACGCGGATCTACTATCCCGCCCTCGAGGAGGCCTTCGAGGCGCGGGGCGTGCCCGTCGTCTTCGCGCGGAGCATGCAGTACTACAATCGCGGCGAGGTGCAGGACATGGTGAACCTGCTCCGCGCGTTGAACGACCCGGGCGACGATTTCGCGCTCTCCGGCTGGATCGAATCTCCTTTCTCCGGCTGCCGCCCCCTTTCTGCAACCGCGTTGCTCGATCGTGTCCGTGGCTCCGCCCTCGGACTCGAGCGCACTTGGGCGGCTGCACACCCGCATGGGTACGGACGTTTTGCGAACCTGCGCCGAATCGCGCGGCTGCGCGCGCCGTCGGAAGCCGTGCTGGCGCTTCTGGAAGACCCCTTCTGGCTCGATGCCTATCCAGAGGATTCGAGGCCGAGGGTCGTGGCGAATTTGCGTCGCGGCGTCGACGTCCTCCGCGAATACGAGGGATCGCTCGGGAAAAACCTCGCGGCGGAGTCGGCGTACCTGGCCTCCGCGATGCGAGGAGGTGTTGCGACGGAGGAACCGGACTTTGCCGGCGAGGGGGAGAACGCCGTGCGTGTGATGACCGTGCACGCGTCGAAGGGCCTCGAGTTTCCGATCGTCGTCGTCATGGGGATGGAGGCCGTGAAGAAGAAAAAAAACCGAAGCCGAGCCCGCATCTCGCGATCGCTCGGCGTCGTCCCCACAACTGTACCGAGCCTTGCAAGCGGCGGTGGACGAAAGGCCGCTGCCTCCCCCTCCGTGACGGCCCTTTGGGACGATTTTCTTGAGTCGATCCGGGAGGAGGACGAGTACAAACGGCAGATGTACGTCGCGATGACGCGCGCGCAGGAGCGTCTGATCTGCGCCGGTGTCTCTCGGAGCGGATTGGGCGACTTGGGCAGCGGCAAGGGCGACTGTTGGCTAGACTGGCTTCTGGAAGCGAATGCGCGAAACGGAAATCCCTTTCCCGTTTCGGACGTCAAGGAACGGGCAAAAGCGAAACCGATGTTGTTGCAAAGCACGCGAAACGAAGTGCCGGTCCAGGAAGAACCGATTCCCGCCGCGGGCGCGGAGAAAAATCGCGTGCTTCTTTCTCCTCCCAGGCTTGCGAAATTTTCGGCGAGCGCGTACTCGCTGCTCTCATGGTGCCCGCTTGCGTATCGCTATCGCTACCGACAGGGGCTCGACTTGAAATGGGAGATGCCGGACGGGGATGGCTACGGAGGCGCGGACCTCGGCTCTCTCGCCCATTGGGTGCTTCGGAAATGGGAGCTGTGCTGCGACTCTCTGGAACGATATCTTCCGGTCGATTTGCCCGACGGCGAACTGGAGGGTCTCCTTCGCGCGACGCCGCCCTTTTTGCGCGCCGTCTATGCAAAGCGGAGAAACAGGGCAATCCTGTTCGAATGGCTGTGCGCGTTTTCGAAGACGGACACGTGCGCGGCATTGTGGGCGCGGAAATCGGAGGGGGCACTTTTGCAGGAAATTGCGTTCTCCGTGCCGCTCGATGGAACGACGCTTGCCGGCAGCATCGATGTCTATTGGGAGGACACGGAGGGCGCGCATATCCGGGACTGGAAGATCACGCGGGAGGAGCGCGCGCCGATCGAATTGTACGAGGAGCAGCTCGATTTTTACGCGCTCGCGTGTCACCTCCTCAAACCGGAGATGCCCCTTGACGTCGGTTTGATCTATCTTCGTCCGGACGAAACGAGCGCGCAAAATGCCGTACGACGCATCGCCGATTGGGACGAATGCTCGGCGAAGGTCGCCCGCGCGGCAGGCGTTGCCGTCACCGGTCCTTTCGAGGGGGATGTGAATCGGTGCAACAGATGTCCTTTCTCACGTTTTTGTGCTTTGAAAATGCCGAATTGAAAGTGAATGTCATTTTCCCCCGAGTATGATAAAATGCTAGCTCGAGTTGATACGATCGATAGGGGGATCGACCTCGACACCAATGAATCCGGATATATTGAAATCGAATAAAAATCTCGATGAATCGGCGGGGGCGAGCGGGGCGAAGCAAAACCTGCTGTTTTTCATCAAGACGATGAACGAAATATTTTTTCTCATAAACGAAGACCGGACCATCGAAGCGGCTTCGGATATGGCGTATGAGGCGTTGGGGTTGGACGGTCGATCGGACGAGCCGATCCGGATCGACCGATATTTCCCGGTCGTCTATATCGATGCGATTTTCAGCCGGGTTCGCGAGGACGACGTCATGAACATGAGCATGACCTTTCCGGTTCAGAGCGCTTCCGGCAGGAAGCTCAGTATGGAGACGCGTTTCAACTGGTTTACGATGGACGACCGGGACATGCTGGCCATTACCTGTCGCGACATCGGTCGCTACACAGCCACCATCTCCGACCTGACGGCGAGGGAGGACCTTTATCGGACGATCTTCCACGAATCGCCGCTCGGCTTCATTCACATCAATAGCGACGGCATTGTCGCCGACTGCAACTCCGTTTTTCTGGACATCTTCGGTTTTATCCGCGAGCAGGTCATCGGCCTCTGCATCGCGGACGAGAAACGACTTGAGCGCTACGCACGCTTTCGCGACGCGGCGATGAACGCCATCAAGGGAACGGGTTCCACCTACGAGGCCAAGTTCTCGCTGGCGGAGGGCATTGAGCATCGCGAAGGCTGGGCGCGCGTGTCGTTCAGCCCCATCATCTCCGAGACGAAATCCTTTCTCGGTGCCGTGGGGATCGTTGAGGACGTCTCCGAGGAAAAATACGCGGAGGAAAAGGTCGCGTTCATCAGCAACCACGATGTGCTGACCGGGCTGTTCAACCGGCGTGCCTGCGAGGAAGCGCTTGTCGACATCGACCGTCCCGAGAACCTCCCGATCGGTGTCATCTATGTCGATTTGAACCACCTCAAACTCGCGAACGACGCCTTCGGGCACCACGAGGGCGACGCCCTTCTCCAGAAATGCGCCTCGATTTTGAAAGCGAATACCACCTCGAACGACGAGGGGTATCGCTGGGGTGGCGACGAGTTCGTGCTGCTCCTGAAAAACACCGATCGCAGCGAGCTCCGCACGAGGGTGAACAACATCAACCGCATGTGCCAGGTTTGGACGGGCGAAGGGATCGTCCGGCCGAGCATGGCGATCGGATCGGCGATCAAGATCTTCGAGAAACAGGATATGGAGGAGGTCATCAAAGAGGCGGAGGACACGATGTACGCGAACAAACTGCGCAACGGGCAACTTGTGCGCAGACGCCTCATGACGACGCTCGAAGCCAAGCTTCAGGAACTGATGGACGGGGCGGTTGGCGAGCGAAGCAAGCGCATGTTATTATGGGGGGACTGGATGCTCAAGAACCTGTTCATCCCGGACGAGGCGGACAAGAGAAACCTCCGTCTTCTTTGCAGGTATCATGACATCGGCCTGCTCGCCTCCTCGGACGAGCTGGAGGTGGTCCGCACAAACCCGGCGGCGAGGCGCACGGTGACGCCCATGCAACACATGGCGGTCGGCTACCGGATCGCGCGCAGCGTCGCCGAGATTTATCCCGTCGCGGATTACATCCTCTCGCACCACGAACACTGGGATGGGAGCGGTTACCCAAATCAACAGAAGGGGACGGAGATCCCATACCTCTCGAGGCTCGTCTCGGTCTTCGATGCAATCGAGGGGATGCTCTCTCTCAACTCGTACGCGAACCGGCCTTCGTTCGGCGAAGTGTTGAACGCAATCGAGGCTTGCGCCGGAAAACTGTACGATCCCGACATCGTTGTGAGCATCGTGACGCGCTTGCGAAAAGAAACGCCGATTTTTGTCGACTATTTGGAGGGTTGATCATGACAGAGAATAGATATGCGGAGTATTTCGACGAAATTTACGACGAGGTGAGCGCGATCCTCGAGGAGGAAGACGCGGAGACGCGCGTTCGAATGGTGGATGAAATCCTGTGCGAACACCCAGAGAATCCGTTCGCCCAATATCTGAAGTGGCAGGAACTGGACGAGGACGAGTCGGAGGAGAACAGAAGGCTTCTTCTGGATGCCGTCGAGACCTTGCGCCCAGCGGTAGCGGAGGCCGCCGAAAGCGGAGAGATCGACGAGGAGATTCTGTCTGCCTATGTGTCGATGCTCTCCGACCTCGCGTCGCTTCAGTACTTCTCCGAGGAGAAGGACGCGGCGCTCGAGACGGCGCGCGAGTTCATGAAACTCGACCGGGATTGCTACATCATCGGGCGGCTCGTCTACTACACGCTGCTCGTCGAAAAGAAAGCTTACGCGGAGGTTGTGAGCGCCGCGGACGACGACGTCTGCGAGACGCCCATCGCCGCGCACTGTCGCGCCATCGCGCTGTTCGAGACGGAAGGCGCGAGCGCCGAGGCGTCGGACGCGTTGCTCGAGGCGATCTCGATGGACCCCGATATGTCCTTCTATATCCTGGGTCTCTGGGAGCTCGACGACGAAGCGGAGAGCATGAATCCCGAGGAGGACGCCTACATGGAGGACCTCGTCATGCACGTCTCGATGCTCTCCGAGTTGTGGAACGCCACGGAAGAGCGCCTGGCTTTCCTCGGCGTCGTGGTTTTCGCCTTCGGTTACATGACCGGCAGGATGGACGACACCAACGACACCGACATGCTCGAGGACGGCTACAAAACACTCGGCTGTCTCGACGAGATGCAGGAGGCGCGCGACACCCTGCACGCCATGATCGCCTCCGGCAAGGAACAGGAGGCCGTCGACGAAGAAGCCCTGATGCTATTCCGCGACATCCGCGACCAGGGGTTTTTCAGCTAGACGTGATACAGGCAAAAAAAATCTCACCAACCACTTGGTTGGTGAGATTTTTTGTCTGTATCACGTTTGCCGTTGGTGAGAAAATTACCAAGTGGCGGTCACGTCCTGGTTAAGTGTGATGTTTTTCGCACTGCCGGGTAACCCCATATAAGTGGCCTCTTCGCCCGCCTCGGTCACGATGGCGATGTCGAATTCCTGATACGAGCCGTCAACCTGGATGCGGAGGGTCTCACCGTGCTCAAGGATCTGGTTGCCGAGTACGTCCTCTTCCCAGTCTTCCGTTCCGCTGTCGGAGATGTAGAGTTCTTCGATCGTCACGCCCGTGTTGTTCTTGATCATAATGGTACCCGCAAATGCCACCGCCGCGAAGGAAAACACGAATACAAGCAGAGCTACCACAAAGATACAAATTTTCTTCATTTCAGAACACCCCTTAAATAATTGTTGGATTGGTTGGTTTTTGTCGAAGAGTTTATTTCCCTTCGAAAGAGTCAAGAATACCTTCCAGAGCAGGATCGGTTCCATAGAACATGATCAGCACGTATTCGCCATTCTCCGTCAGGAAAGCAGCTTCGATATCTTCGCCTTCGGTGCCTTTCAGACTGAACGAGTAAATATCATCCTCGTCTTTTTCCGGTTTCGATCCTTTTAAGCCATTTGCGAGGTTCTTGACGACATCCTCGGGTTTGGCGCCCTCAAGGGAACCCATCGTGACTGAAACGCCGCTTTTTTTGTCTTGCGAATACAGGCTTACAGTAGCGCCCTCTTCTTGTGCGGTCCAACCGGTTGGCAGGTCGACCTTGAATTTCTTGAATTCTTTGATCTCTGCGGAGGCGCATACCGCAAAAATCAACACCAAAAGCACAGCTAACAGTTTTTTCATCGAACCCCTCCGTCTCTTCTAATCCACGTTGTTTCTTTAAGACATCCACCACTCAATTCCCACGCACCACCCCCAGTGTGTAGGTTTTCGTTTCAAATCGGAGAGGCCCATAGCTAGCCCCTCAGCAGACAGTCAGTATAGCAAGACAATCTTGAAATGTAAATTGATTTGCCTTAGAATGACTCGAGGTTTTGCGGAATTTGTTTAGACCACCGTAAAAGATTATTTTTTAGAATGCTTCTCGGTGTGCGATAAATTTTATTTCTCTCAATGGGGGTGCTTGGTGATGATTGGTATGCGAAGACACGCGACAGGTTTGTTGGTATTTTGTTTACTCGTTCTTTTCCCGATGGCAGCCGGAGCGAATGTGCCGGCGAATTTCAACGAGAGTGCAAGGGTCGAATATAACGAGCGCAGGCGCGCGATTGCCTCCATGATGGAAGCGGCGACGGTTTGGATCGTCGCGGAAGATGAGAAATCCATATTCAACGGAACCGGTTTCATTGTGGCGGACGGCATCGTCATGACAAACGCGCACGTTGTCGATGAACTTGGAAAGGGGAGGCGCGTTTTCGTCGTAAACGAGAAAATCCCTCCGACAGAGGCGACGATCGTGGATATGGTGCACGACGAAAAAACCGATGAAACCGTAACGGGACGGGACTTCGCGCTGCTTCGCTTTTCTCCGCCGAAGGGCACCGCGCTCCCAGTGCTCTCGTTCAGCCTCGATGCGCAGCGGATGGACAGGGTGAGCGCGTGGGGTTACCCCGTAATGGTCACGCAGTTTGATGCCAGCACAAGAAATCTTCGAAAAGGGGATACGAGCGGTCTGAAGCCAGCGCCTGTCGTTTATACGGAAGGTACGATCAGTTCGATCGTCAAGGACGAATATGGCGCTGCAATCATACACACGGCGGCAATTGCCGGCGGTAACAGCGGTGGGCCTCTCATCAACGGCAGGGGCGAGGTTGTTGGTATCAATACCTGGGGATATACGGAGGAGGACGAGGGGGCTTTCCTGAACGTCTCACTTCCGGCGGACGAAATCGTTCGCTTCCTCCAGAAAAACAAGGTCGCGGCAAAACTTGCCCTCGGTCAGACGTTGGCGGCGAGTCCCTATCGTGAGCGCCCATCGCAGCCCACAAAACCGACCGGGAGACCGGCCGACAAGCCGGATGGCGGCGGCAGCATCACCGGTTTTTTGCAACCCCGGCAGGATGACGACCGCAACAGGGATGTCGGCAGTTTTTCCGTGCGCGTTCCGCGAGGCTGGAGCGTCCTCGATGAAGACGATGACTATATTTTCCTAGGTGCCGACGACGACAGCTCGGTGATCGAGATCATGATGGCGGACAACGATGGAATGAAACTCTCGCAGATTGCCCGGGAGTATTCGGAGGAGCTGGACGGAACGAAGCCGAAGTACGATGACGGCTTGTACGTCTTTGCCTATGAGGAGGCGAATGGCGAAGAGGCCTACGCCGTTCTGTGGGAAACGGACGACGATGGGCACGTCGCGCTCTTCCTTGCGGGCGACATCGAGAATCCCGTTTTGGCGGAGATCATCGACAGCATCGAAGAATTTTAAGTTTCTGCACACATAAAAAAAGCCGCGCGAACGCGCGGCTTTTTTGTATGCTGTTGTTGCGGGTGAGGCTGATTTTTATCCCCCAAGGTAGGCGAGCAGGACGCCGCCTGCGAGGACGGAGCCGATCTGCCCGGCGACGTTTGCGCCGACGGCGTGCATGAGCAGGAAGTTGCCGGGATCGGCCTGTTGGCCGAGGCGCTGGGTGACGCGCGAAGCCATGGGGAAGGCGCTGATGCCTGCCGCGCCGACCATCGGGTTGACCTTGCGGTCCGCGGGGAGGAAGAGGTTGAGGAGCTTGGCGGAGAAGACGCCGCCGATTGTGTCGAAGACGAAGGCAAACAGCCCCATGCTGATGATCATCAGCGTCGTCGTGTTGACGAATTTTTCACCGGTCATCGTCGCGGAGATCGAGAGCCCCAGGAGGATCGTCACGATGTTGGCGAGCTCGTTCTGTGCGGCGTGCGCGAGGCGGTCCGTGACGCCGCTTACGCGAAGCAGGTTGCCGAACATCAGAAATCCGATCAGGGCGACAGAGGCGGGGGCGACGAGGCCCGCGAAGACGGTGACGACGATGGGGAACATGATCAGTTTGAAGCGCGTGACGGGGCGCTCGATGTACTTCATCCGCATCTTTCGCTCTTTTTGCGTTGTGATGAGCTTGATGACCGGAGGTTGGATCAGGGGTACGAGCGCCATGTAGGTGTACGCCGCGACCGAGATCGGCGCCAGGAGGTGTTCCGCGAAGCGGTTGGCGACGTAGATGGAGGTCGGGCCGTCCGCCGCGCCGATGATGCCAATGGAGGCCGCCTCGTAAATGTCGAAGCCGAGAAAGAGCGCGAGCCCCATGGTGATGAAAATGCCCGCCTGCGCCGTCAGGCCGAAGACGAACATCATGGGGTTCGAGATGAGCGGCGAGAAGTCGCACATTGCGCCAATCGCGATGAAGATCAATAACGGGAAGAGTTCGTTCCGGATGCCCGCGTCGAAGAGCAGGGTGAGGGCTCCCTCGTGCCCGATCGCGGACGAGAGCGGCAGGTTCGCCAGGATTGTGCCGAAGCCCATGGCGAGCAGCAGGTTGGGCTCGAAGTCTTTGACGATGGCGAGGTACATCAGGGTCGCGCCGACGGCGATCATGACGATTTGCTGCCATTGGAACGCTAAAATGCTCGAAAACAAAGTGACCACGCCTTTCTGACAAGTGCGAATTTTATTTTGTGCGCTACACTTGCGCGCCGCATGATGATACCATATCGCTCGTCGATTGTTGCACCGCTTCTCGTTTGCGTTGTGCTATGATACGCGAATTGACATGCTGCGATCCATCATATATAGGGAGGAAAAGAAGGATGGCAAATCCGAGCGAAAAACCAACGAAAAACACGGCGAAGGAACAACCGCGCGAAGCAGCCAAACCGCCTCGCGCCGAGAATAAAAACCGCAAGGTCGGTATCACGGAGACGGGGCTTCGCGACGCGCACCAGTCGATCATGGCGACGCGTCTTCGCACGGAGGACATGCTGCCGATCTGCGAGGCGATGGACGAGGTCGGATACCACTCGCTCGAGATGTGGGGCGGCGCAACGTTCGACTCCGCCATGCGCTTTCTCGAGGAGGATCCCTGGGAGCGCCTCCGCGAGATCCGCAAGCGCGTCAAGAAGACGAAGCTTCAGATGCTCCTCCGCGGCCAGAATCTGGTCGGCTATCGCCACTACGCCGACGACGTCGTCCGCGAGTTCGTCAAGCGCGTCGTCGCGAACGGCATCGACATTGTCCGTATCTTCGACGCCCTGAACGACCTCCGCAACATGGAAATCGCGGCGGACCAGGTGAAGCGCGAGGGTGCGCACCTTCAGCTCTCCATCTCGTACACAATTTCGCCCGTTCACACACTCGAGCTCTTCGCGAAACAGGCGCGCGACATGGCGGATATGGGTGCGGACTCCATCTGCATCAAGGACATGGCGGGCCTCCTGACGCCGGTCGCCGCACGTTCGCTCGTCCAGGCAATCAAGACGAAGGTCGACCTTCCCATCCAGCTCCACAGCCACTACACGAGCGGACTCGCAGCCATGGCCTACCTCGACGGCCTCGAGGCGGGCGCGGACGTCTGCGACTGCGCCATCTCCCCCTTCGCGATGGGCACCAGCCAGCCCGCGACGGAGACCATGGTGGCAGCTCTCGCCGGTGGCCCGCTCGACACCGGCCTGTCACTCGAAAAACTTCTGCCGGTCGCCGAGCACTTCACGAAGCTCAAGGAAAAGTACAAGAACATCATCATGGGCGTCTCCGGTGTCGACATCAACATCCTGCTCTACCAGGTGCCGGGCGGCATGTACTCGAATCTCCAGAGCCAGCTCAAGGAGGGCAACTCCCTGCACAAACTCAAGGACGTCCTCGAAGAGGTTCCGCGCGTCCGACAGGAGATGGGCTACCCGCCGCTTGTGACCCCGACGAGCCAGATCGTCGGCACGCAGGCTGCGATGAACGTCATGGTCGGCGAGCGCTGGAAGGTTATCCCGAAGGAGGTCAAGCAGTACTTCCTCGGCCATTACGGACGTACGCCCGCGCCGGTCGATGAGGCGATTCAGAAGAAGGTCATGGAGATGGAGGGCGAGACCCCGATCACGACTCGCCCCGGCGAGAAGATCGCACCCGAGATGGACAAACTCCGCGAGGAGGTCGGCGCATGGGCGACACAGCCGGAAGATATCCTCTCCTACGCCATGTTCCCGCAGGTCGCCAAAGACTTCCTGCCCAAGAAATTCGCCCGCGAGACCAAACAGAACGTCGGACTCGACGATCCGATCGCAGAGGGTTCGTACCCGGTGTAAGGACACAGGTCGCGTGGCTCTGCCCCGCACCCCGGAAGGGGTCGGCGACCCCTTCACCCCATTCATAAGACCAAATTAAAGGCCCGAGATTTTTTTGCCGCTCTGAGCGGCAAAAAAATCTCGGGCCTCTGTATTTTGATTTTATGATGGAGGTGCAGGAGGCGCTGCCTCCTGCCGGGTGCGGGCGGAGCCCGCGACCTGCGCCTTTACTTTCGCTCGTAGAAGTCGCCGACCGGTTCCGGGGAGAATTTTCCGTCCCGAAGGGTGACCTTGCCGCCAACGACGACGAGTTCGAGTCCGGTCGGCGGTGCGAACGGCTCCTGAAATGTTGCGTTGTCGACGAACGTTTCGGGGTTGAAGACGATGACGTCGGCGATGGAACCTTTAGCGAGGCGTCCCGCGTTTTCAAGGCGGATGCGGTCGGCGGGCATCGTCGTCATTTTTGCGAGCGCGTCCTGCCAGGTGTAGCCGCGTTCGCGCAGGATGCGCAGCGCGCGGGGGAAGGTGCCGGCGATTCTGGGGTGTGCGCCGCCGCCCGTGTAGAGGGCGTCGCTTGCGACGATGCACTTGGGGTGGGCGAGGCAGTTTTCGACCTCTTCCTTGTCCATGACGTGTGCCACGATGAGGTCCATCGGCTCTTCGGTGCGCATTTTTGCGAGCGTCTCGAACGTGAGGCGTTGGCCTTTGAACTGGCCGGATACGGCTTCGAGGGCTTCGGGGCCTTTGCCTCGCCAGCGTTCGACAAAGCCGTCGTCGTAGACGGCCGATCCCGCCTTGGCGCAGAAGGCGTCGTAAGGGTAGCAGTCGAAGCAAACGTCGAGACCTTCTTTCATGGCGGCATCGATGACGTCCATGCAGGTTTGCGTGTTGTACATCGTCATGCTTCCGAGGTGCGAGACCTGGAGGCGGACGCCCGTCTCGCGGGCGAGGCGTATGACCTCCTCCACGGCCCGGACACAGCGGTCGTCGTCGTAGCGGATGTGGACGGTGATCAGCCGGTCGTCGAACGCCGCGACGACGCCCGCGAGCGCCTTGATTTCGTCGTACGTCGCGCCCGGCGCGTACTCGAGGCCGAGCGAGAGGCCCATGGCTCCGCCCGCGAGCGACTCGCGGAGCAGGGCCTTCATTTTTTCGACTTCCTCCGGCGTTGCCGGGGTGTAGCGATCTTTGTGGCCGATCTCCTCGCGCAGCATGCAGTTGCCGACCATGTAGGAGAGATGGAGCCACGGTTTCGTGCGCTCGGCGCGGGATTTGAAGAAGTTCGGCCCGCTGCCGCAGTGTCCGGCAACGGCGGTGGTGACGCCCTGGCGGATCAGCGCCTGCTGGACGGTGTCCGGGTCGGCATAGTATTCGTCGTGAATGTGGCTGTCGACAAAGCCCGGCGTCACGTATAGGTCGGTTGCATCGAAGACGAAATCCGCCTCGGCATCCGTGTCCGGTGGTAGAATCGAAAGAATTCTGCCGCCGGAAATCGCAACCGATGCGGGTTTCGGCGATGAGCCGTCCTTCATGCCGAAGAAAGTACCGCCTCGTATGAGGAGTTCTGCGCGCACCATCTTGGAACGGTCTTCGGCAGTCATCGTATCGAGCCTCCTTTTGTTCTTGAGAATTTTTTTGCGTCAGCGTTTTTGTTCGATTGCGAGGTCCTCGGCCATCTTTCGACGGGATTCCGCATCCGTCAACACGATCAGCCCCATGCGGGCGATGGCCTTCGCGCCCTCTTCCACGCCTTTTCTTGCGTATCCTGGGTTCGCGGCGATTTCGGCGAACTCCTTCGTGTGAAGCGCCACTTTCTCGTCCGTGATTGCGAGTCCCAGGTGCATCGTCGGGCACTTCCAGCTGACGTTGCCCGCGTCCGTGGAGCCGCCGAAGTAGGGGTCGCTCGAATAGGGGATTCCGAGTTCGTCCAGGATTTCCATCATCCGCCGCTCGACCTCCGGGTTGGGGAGGAGTTCGTAGAAGCTCGTCTGGTGATGGCGCCACGAGACCTCCGTTCCCGTCGCAAGCGCCGCGCCTCGGGCACAGTTGTATGCTTGCGCGAGCACGGATTCCAGATAATTTCGGCTTGGGGAGCGGAAATAAAAGGAAGCTTGCGCGAAATTCGGGACGATGTTCGGCGCTTCCCCTCCTTTCGTGATCACTCCGTGAATTCTCGTCTCCGGTCTCACATGCTGTCGCAGCATATCCAGCGCGTGATACATGAGTTGGAGGCCGTTTAGGGCGTTTTTGCCGTCCCAGGGCGCCGCTGCGGCGTGCGACGAGACGCCGGTAAAATCAAACTCCACCGGGATGATCGCGAGCGACCGGTAGCGGGGTTTTGTCGTCTCGCTGGCGACGTGGACCATCATCGCGAAGTCGACGTCGTCGAAAACGCCCTTGTCCGCCATCTCCACCTTGGCCCCGTTCGTCTCCTCGGCGGGTGTGCCGACGATTCGAATCTCTCCTTTCACGTCATCGCCGATCGCGTCGGCCAGGGCGATGCCGCCCAAAAGGGAAATGACGCCGTTCAGGTTGTGTCCACACGCGTGGCCGATATCCGGGAGTGCGTCGTACTCCGCCATAAACGTCACGACCGGCCCGTCGCCGTTGCGCCGTGCGGCGTTGAAGGCGGTTGGCAGGCCGATATAGGGGTATTCGACGTTCCAGCCTCGCTCGGCGAGGGCTTCGACGAGCATTCGGCTCGTCTCGAATTCCTCTTCGCCAAGTTCGGGATGTTGGGCGATTCGAATCGCCAGATCGGTAAAAAATGGCAATTCTTCTCTGATTTTGGCATCGATTCTCTCTTTGTAACGGTCCGGATTGTTCAAAACGGAGACCCCCCTTGGCTTGGTCTGATGTCTTTACCACGACCATTATACCGCGTTTCGTTTTGCGGCAATTCGGGAAATGTTGTTGAATGTCGGTGAAAGCGACTGACGGAAGATAATATTCAGGCCCGGGAACGACGCATGTACGCGCGCCCCCGGGCCTTTTTTCTTTTTTGATAGAGGGGTTAGGGCATCATCGTTCCGTTGTTTTTCAAACGTTCGTGCCAGGAGAATGCTTCCGCGAGGATGTGTGGCTCGTGTCCGCCGCCGGTTTCGGCGCGCTTCACATAATCGCGCAGCAATTCGCGGTAATCGGCGTGGCAGCACTTGCTCACGATTTCCGCCGAGCGCTCGCGCGGCGACAATCCGCGCAGGTCGGCGATGCCGTTTTCCGTTACGATGATGTCGACGTCGTGTTCCGTGTGGTCGACGTGCGAGCAGAACGGGACGACCTTGGAGATTTTACCTTTGCCCGATGTCGAGGGGCAGAGGAATGCGGTGAGGTATGCGTTGCGCGCGAAGTCGCCGGAGCCGCCGATGCCGTTCAGCATCTTCGTGCCGCCCGCCATCGTCGAGTTGACGTGTCCGTATACGTCGACCTCGACGGCCGTGTTCATCGCGATGACGCCCAGACGGCGGATGAGCTCGGGGTGGTTGCTGATTTCCTGGGGGCGCAGCACGATTCGATTTTTGAAGTCGTCGAGGCGGGGATAGTATTTTGCCGCGGCATCCGGGCTCGGGGTCAGCGCGGTGCTTGACGCGAAGGAGATTTTCCCCTTGTCGAGCAGATCGAAGACGGCGTCCTGAAGGACTTCCGTATAGACGGTGAGGCCGTCCGTCGGCCATTCGGAGAGGCCGACCAGCACGGCGTTTGCAATGTTCCCGACGCCGCTCTGCAGGGGGAGTAACTCCTTGGGCAAGCGCCCTGCCTTGACCTCCATGCTCAGGAAGTCGATGAGGTTTGAGGCCATTTTCTCGCTGACTTCGTCGACGGGGGCGAGGGGTCTTTGCGAGTCCTGCACACCGGAGTGCACGATCGCGACGATTTTTTCCGGTGGGCAGGGCAGAGCGGTCGTTCCGATGCGGTCCTGCACGTTTGCGATCGGGATCGGTTTTCTGTGCGGCGGATTCTCCAGCGAATAAATGTCGTGGATCCCCTTGAGGCCGCGCGGCTGGACGGTGTTGATTTCGACGATCACGCGGTCCGCCATCTCGATGAACGCGTTGCAGTTGCCGACGGAGGTCGTCGGCACGATGCCGCCGTCTTCCGTGATTTCGAGCGCTTCGATGACGGCGAGATCCATGTGACCGTAGAAGCCGTAGCGAAGGTTTTGCGCGCAGTGCGACAGATGGATGTCGGCGAACTGAATCTCGCCGCCGTTGATGCCCTTTCTCAGCGCGTCGTTTGTCTGATAGGGGAAGCGGCGTTTCATGCAGCCCGTGCGGACGAGCTCTTCGTCCAGCTCGGGGCCGACGGAAGCGCCGGACCAAACGGTGATGGGAATCGGACCTTCATGCTCCGCCCTTTTGGCGAGCGCCATCGGCAACACCTTGGGATAACCGGATGGTGTGAAGCCGCTGAACCCGACGATCATGCCCGGCTTTACAAACAAAGCCGCCTCGTCCGCGGTC
The DNA here is from genome assembly GCA_030266365.1 of Synergistaceae bacterium OttesenSCG-928-I11. Taxonomy (GTDB): domain Bacteria; phylum Synergistota; class Synergistia; order Synergistales; family Synergistaceae; genus JAJDHV01. The sequence continues at coordinate 49,237 of JAJDHV010000003.1, forward strand.
ATAATTTTTTCGTGCAGTTTCGAATTTCCGATAAATTCCTTGATGCTCGTCTGACCTGCCATGTCTTCCACTCCTTTGTTCTCGGTACTTGTAAAAACAAGTTTATCAGCAATGAACGGTTTCGTACAGTTCGGTACGCCGCAAAAAAAGCGCGGACGCAACGCGTCCACGCTTGTGTGGCGATTGACATATGCTGGCGTCGTGCCCGTCTATTTTATGATTTTATTCTCCTTCAGGTAGGTTTCGGCGACCTTCTTCGGATCTTCTTTCTTTTCGGCCACGAGGAAATTCAGCTCCGTAATGGCCGCGTCGTCCAGGACCGCACCGAGTTTTTCGAAATACGTCGCGATGTCCGGATCCTTGTCGAGGAACGATTTGTGGATCACCATGCACGGGTTGTACGCCGGGAACATCTCCTTGTCGTCGGTGAGCGCGACGAAGTCGTACGCGCGAATGCGCCCGTCCGTCGTGAAGCCGAGGCCGACGTCGATCTTCGCGTCCTTGAGCGCGAGATAGATGAGTCCCGAGTCCATCTGCGTCACGGTTGTGATGTCGAGTTTGAAGCCGTATGTCTTGATCATCTTCGGCAATCCGTCCGGACGCGCGAAGAACTCGTTGTTCGAGGTGATTTTCAGTTTTCCCGGGTTGTCCGAGACGTATTTTGCCAGGTCGGACATGCTCTTGATGCCGAGTTCGTCCGCCTGTGCGCGGCGCATCATGAGGCAGTATGTGTTATTGAAGGTCATCGGCGGAAGCCAGACGATCCCGTCCTTCGCGTCGGTGTCGCGTACGAGGTCGTACGTTTCCTTGCCGTTCAGGGGGCGCGTTTCTTTGAAGAAGACGGTGGAAGCGGTGCCCGTGTACTCGATATAGCCGTCGATCTGTTTCGAGACGAGCGCCTGGCGCACGATATTCGTGCCTCCGAGCGGAACCTTGGCGACGACGTCGTAACCGGCATCCGCCATGATCAGTGAAACCATGTGTCCCAGTACAAGCTGTTCGGTGAACTCCTTGCTGCCGACGGTGAATTTTCCCTTGCTCGCGGCGAACGCCACATCCGGTGCGGCGGATACCAATGCCACCGCCGAGAGAACGAGCGCGATCAAAACGACCTTGAAAAAGCGTTGTTTCCGTTTCATCTCACACACTCCTTTCGTATCTGTTCGACTTGCGCCAGCTCGTCAACATTTTTTCGACGCGGCCGAGGGTGAAGTCGGTCGCGATTGCAAGCAGTGCGGTTGGAAATGCGCCCAGAAACATCAGTTCGGCGTCCATCATGGCGAGTCCCATGAAGATCAGCCTCCCGAGTCCGCCGCCCCCGATTTGCGAACTCAGCGCGGCGGTGCTGATGGTGAGTACGGCGGCGACGCGGATTCCTGCGATAATCGTCGGCATGGCGAGCGGAAGTTCGATTCGCCAGAGGATGCTTCGCCTCGACATCCCCATGCCCCTCGCCGCGTCCAGGACTTTGGAATCGACGCCCGACAGCCCGGCGATCACGTTGCGCATCATCGGAACGATCGCGTACAGCGCCAGAGCCGCGATTGCCGTTCGCATACCGATTCCCAGAAACGCCATGATGAGGCCCAGCACGGCGAGGCTTGGAATGGCCTGTCCGAGCGAGAGAAGGCGGACGAGCATGGGGACCGCAACACTTCCCGCCCGTTCCGGCCTCGTCGCCCAGATACCGACGATCATCGAGATCGCGATGCCGATGCCGGTCGCGACGGTTACGAGCGTAACGTGCTGAACGAGCAGTGTCAACAGAAGTTCCCGCGAGACGATCGGGTGCGAGAACATCAGCGCGCTCTCCAGAGATAGTCGTGGAGGCTTGTCATCGAGATGGCGCCGATTGGTTTGCCGCCTTCTCCCTGTACCGGTAAATTTGTGACGTTGTTCGCGATCATCGCGGAGAGCGCCTCGTATGCCGTGCTGTTCTCCGTGATGTCGGGGAAAATTTTCATGCACTGATCCGCAGGCGTGTCGTCGCTGAACGGTTTCGAGACGTCGATGCAGCCGAGGAGTTTCCCCTCCCCGGAACAGACGCACACGAGCGGGGACTTGTCGATGTCGCCCATGCCGTTGTACTCGTATCTCCTCATTCGCCGGTCGAATTTTTTTCGTGCCGCCGCGAACGAGTCGGACTCCGCGATGCGCGGCGGTCTGTCGTGCGTGTCGACATCGGCAACCTTGAGGTATTTGAACTGCGCCAGAACGTCCTTCGAACCGACGAAATCGCGGACGAAGTCGTTTGCCGGATTCGCGAGCAGCGTGAGCGGGTCGCCGATCTGCACGATCCGACCGTCCTTCATGATCACGATCCGGTCTCCCATCTTGATCGCCTCGTGGATGTCGTGGGTCACGAAGATGATCGTCGCCGAGAGCTGGTCTTTGATACGGATGAGTTCGTCCTGTAAAGATTCGCGGACGATCGGGTCGAGCGCGCCGAACGGTTCGTCCATGAGGATGACCTCGGGGTTGCCCGCGAGCGCGCGCGCGACCCCGACACGCTGTTGTTGTCCGCCGGAGAGCTCGTGCGGGTATTTGTGCGCGTACTCCTTGTAGTCGAGTTCCATCAACTCGAGACAACTGTCGACGATGTTTTCCAGTTCGTCCCGGTTCGCGCCCTTCAGGCGCGGCACCGTGGCGATGTTCTCCCATATCGTCATGTGTGGAAAAAGACCGATTCCCTGTATGACGTATCCCATGCTTCTGCGCAGTTTCGTCGGATCGATCGTCGCGGTGTCGACGCCGCCAAAAAGAATGTTGCCGCTCGACAATTCTTCGAGGCGGTTTGTCATGCGCAACGTTGTCGTCTTTCCGCAGCCGGACGGGCCGATAAAGACGACGGTTTCTCCGTGTCCGATTCGCAGGTTGAAGTCGCTGACGACGTCCTTGCCCAGTTCAAAGGTCTTGGCGACGTCTCTGTATTCGAGGAGAAATTTGGAACGCGCGTCGTTTGCCGTCATCGTTTACCGATCCTCCCCTCGAGAATTTTTTGCACGCCTCCGAGCAGAAAATCGATGCCGATCGCCATCGCGCTTGCGCCGAACGCGCCGATGAGGATCGTCTGCCTGTCGCTTGCCGCGATGCCGCGAATGATGTATGTCCCAAAACCGCCCGCGCCGATATAGGCTGCGATCGAGGCGACGCCGGTCCCCATGACGGCGGATGTTCGCAGCCCGGCCATGATCATGGGCATCGCAAGCGGCAGGCGGATCTTAAAAAGAATTTGCCGCTCCGTCATGCCCATTCCGATCGCGGAATCGACCACGGACGGGTCGATGTTCCGCAACCCGACCAGTGTGTTGCGCAGCATCGGCAATTGCGAATAGAGAAACAGCGCGATGACTGCCGGCACCGTTCCGATCCCCACGTTCCAGATCGCAAGCACCGGCATGAGCAGGCCGTAGAGTGCGACCGACGGAATCGTGGAGATCAAATTGTCGAAACCCAGAATCAGGGTCGACGCGACCGGGCGGTTTCTCGCCCATACGCCCAATGGAATGACGGTCGCAGCCGCCAACCCAACCGATACGACGACAATGAAAAAATGACTCTGAAAGGCGTCGATGAAGGAACCCAGAGGCATCACCACCTTTATGCGAAGTGCGAAGTGTGTTTTTCATTATTGACGGCAAATCAGAGGCAATAAATTGTAGGCAAATTACAGACAACGAAGAATCTTTACAGAATTATTTTAAACAAAGTGACAGCAGAAGTCAAGAGTAATGAACTTTAGTGTCTTTGCGGGGAAAATACGGGGAAATGATTTTCGCGCATGGTGCGCGTTGCAGAGCCGGGTTTTCTGGCGCGCAGTCGGTTGACGTTTCGGGGAAGACGGTATAAAATCTCACCTGTCGCTCTCGCTGGACCGGTTTGATCTCGAAGCCTGCGAAGCACGAGTCGGGGTGGCGGAACTGGTAGACGCGCTGGATTCAGGATCCAGTGGGCGCAAGCCCATGGGGGTTCAATTCCCCCCCTCGACACCATTAAAAATAAAAAAACCGAGCTGAACATCAGCTCGGTTTTTTTATTACCTACTTTGTCATATGCAGCTGGATCATGTCGATGAAATTCGTCAGCATCTCCGTCAGATAGGGGATGTTCATGCTGATCAGTTCGGCGATGGCCTTGTACATGACGGCGAGTACGATTGCCGTTCCGACGGTGAATCCGAGTCCCCTTGCGATGCCGGAGAGAAAATTCAGCCAGAGGATTTTTCCTGTGTTTTGAGACAATCTGACGAACTCCGAGACGCCGCTGTTGTCCATGCGCTCGAGAAGACGCTCCAATCGGTCGAACCTGTCTTCGCTCATTGTTTTCATCTCCAAACGCTTCGCGCGTATTTTTCGAGAAAATTATAGCCGAATCGGAGGAGGAATTTTGAGGAAGACGATATAATGAAGGCGATCATGCGCGGAGGTTCAGGCGATGCAGGTATGGAAGAAGGGGAGTGTGCCGCCCCCCGGAGAGTATGAATTCAGGACGAGGACGGGCGGTCGGCTGCGCGTTTGGGTCGGCGAAGGATTTGTCGTGATGAACGGCGAGTCCAAGACGCTCGAACAGGTGTTTCATGCGGGCCAGTTGAGCGGGCCGATGGAGGAGGGATAGTATGCGAGACACGCTGCCGCCGGAGATGGAGAACCTGACGCCGAAGGATATCGAGGGACTGATCGGCGACCAGGGCGAAAAAGCGTACGACGAAATGGCGGAGCAGTTTCCCGATGTGTTTCGCGACGTGTCGCCCGCGTCTTTTCTTTCGATCTACAATGCCGCGTTTCTGATCGGGTTCCGAAACGCGGAGATGATCTACCGCACCCGCCTTTTGGAATTGGCGCTCGAAGAGAGGGACGAGAAGGAAGAGTCGCGGTAGCCCACTCGTCTACCGCGTTTTGTTCTTTTCAGCCAGCTTCTTTTCGAGGTCGCGAATTCGCTGTTCCCTTGCCGAGGTTAGGGGCATGCCGTTTTCCATTGTCGGAAGCCTTTTGGCGTGCTCGAGCGCCTTTTCCAAATCCACCTCCGTGCCGAATCCCATCTCGTAGAACTCCGACGCGGTCATCTGAGCCGCGAAATTGTCCGCGTCCGCGACACGCGTCATGAGTTCGTGCGCCAGGCCGATGTCGCGCGAGACACCCCAACCGTGTGCGTACATGCGCGCCAGTGTCGCCGTTCCATCCGGGTCGCCGAGATCTGCCGCTTTCGTGAACCACTCCAGCGCTTTTTTGTCGTCGCTATATCCTCCCAGTCCGCCGAAGTAGATATAGCCGATGTAGGCCATCGATTTGGCATCGCCCATCTTTGCGCTCTTCGCCCATTCGAGGAGCGCGTTGTCGTAATCTTCGGCGACGTAGGCGTTCATCCCCCCGATGAAACTGGCTGAGGCGGCGGAGGATAAAAGCAGGGCGAACAAAGAAGCGAGCAGGGCGGCTTGCAGCAATTTTTTCTTCATGATTCGATCCTCCGTCAATTCGATGATGTGGGAACGAGCGATCCGTAAATTTTATCATAATCGGCCTTTACTGCGATGTCGCGTCGAAACCATGTGGAAGAGTGTCTGTATTGCTGGTAGAATATTTTCAAAGCGCCCTTGCGGCGGAAGATATAAAAGATGAGACGGATTGGAGAAATCGAAAAAATGGCTGTGCTCGAAGTTCTCGTCTACCCAAATACGGCGCTCCGGCAAGAGGCGATCTGTGTTTCGGAATTCGACGACAAACTTAAAAAATTGATTAACGACATGCGGGAAACGATGTATGCGGCAAACGGTGTCGGGCTCGCCGCCCCACAGGTCGGGATTCCACAAAAACTCGTCGTCATCGACTGGAACGGCAACAGATACGTGCTCGTCAACCCACGGATCGTCGAGCAGGAGGGCGAGGAGCGTCGCGAAGAAGGGTGCCTGAGCTTTCCCGGCATCTACGAAGAGGTTGCGAGGCCGGAGAAGATTCGCGTCCTCTATCAGGATGAGAACGGCGACGAGCACGACGAGACGATCGAAGGATTTCTCGCACGCGTGTTCGCGCACGAGATCGATCACCTGGAGTGCAAACTGATGATCGACCATCTCTCCCCGCTCAAACGAACATTTTTGCGGAAAAAAATGGAGCGAAAGGCGAAATCGGCGTGACGAAACAGGGAAAACCGCGTTACGGTTTTATCGGCTCGGGCGCGTTCGCGGCCCGGTGTCTGGACCTGCTCTGCGAGTGGAAGTTGCCGTCGTGGATCGTCACGGCGCCGCCGAAGGCGGCCGGCAGGGGAAATCGTCTCACGCGGACGTCGGTTGGGCGTTTTGTCGAGGAGCGCGCGATATTTTCGAACGTTCCACTGGTCGAGTCGGCCTGTGCATCGAAGGACGACCGGGTTTTTCTCATGAAGCGGGACGTTCCGGTCGATTTCGCGTTCGTCATCGATTTCGGTCAGTTGATACGCGAACCGCTTCTTGCCTGGGGCGAGCCGATCGGCTGCCTCAACATCCACCCGTCGCTGCTGCCTCGCTATCGGGGGGCGGCACCGGTGCAGAGGGCGCTGATGGATCGCGTGGAAGAGACGGGCGTGACGATATTCAAACTCGCGCCGGGTATGGATTCCGGTCCCGTGTTGCTCCAAAGGAAGATCGTCGTCGGAGAAGACGACGCGGGCGCTCTGCTGGAGCGCGCCGCGGTGGCGGGAGTGGCGGCCTTTACCGAATACGCCGAATCGACGCCAATGACGGAGTGGCGCTTTGCACCGCAGGACGACGCGCTTGCGACGACGGCGCCGAAGATCTCGAAGGAAGAGGAGCGCATCGACTGGAGCAGGTCGGCGGGCGAAATTCTCAGGAAAATCCGTGCATTGGCGCCGAAACCGGGTGCGTGGACGACGTTCGGCGAGAAGCGCCTGCGCATTTTGGGCGCGTCCGCATCGACCTTACGTGCGAAGACTCGTCCGGGCACATTGACACTTGACGCCTCTTCCCTCTCCGTATCGACGGGGGACGGGGCTCTCTCGATTTCGCTCGTCCAGATGGAGGGCAAAAAAGTACAGAGCGCGGCGGAGTGGAAAAACGGTCTCCGAGGCGCGACGGAGGTGGATCTCGTTTGATGGAGTGTGACTGCGGCTGCGGTGAGGGGTGCAATGGAGGGTGCGGCTCTATGGATCTTATCGAGACTTGTGTGGGGAGCGAACGGCTTTACGAGGGGCGAATCCTCAACCTGCGTCGTGACAGCGTAAAACTGCCGGACGGGCGGATCCGTCAGAGGGAGGTCGTCGAACACGACCCGGCTGTCGTGATCGTCGCGGAGAACGACAATGGAGAATTGCTGCTGATCGAACAGTTCCGATACCCCATAGCGGAGGCGATTCTCGAATTCCCGGCGGGGATCGTCGAGCGCGGTGAAGATTATGAGGAGGCCGCCGTGCGGGAACTTCAGGAGGAGACCGGTTGGAAGCCTGGAAGCCTGGAGCTCGTCGCCGAGGTTTTCGCGTCGCCCGGATTTACGACGGAACTTTTCGTGATCTTCTACGCGACCGCGTTGACGCAAAACAAGCTTCCGGAGGACGATGACGAGTTCATCGTGCCGCGTTTCTACACCCGCGCTGAGGTCGAACGCCTTCTGAAAGAGGGGGCGATCGTCGACGGCAAAACGCTGCTCGGCATTTATTGGTGGCTGAGAAAAAAAGATACTCGATAAAAAGATGAAAAGCGTTCGATTCGCGCCGCAAAGCGAAGATGTCGACCCCGCGGTGAACGGGTTTCTCGATTACATGCGCTACGAGCGCGATGCGAGCTTGAATACGGTGCGGGCCTACGCAGCGGATCTCGTCGATTGGGGGAGGTTCTGCAAGGATCGCGGCAGGGCGCTCTATCCGGTGGAAGCGGAGGAACTTTCGCGATACCTCAAACGCCTCGAAGCGGGCGGCATGTCCTCCGGGACGAGAATGCGGCGAGCCGCGACGCTCTCCGCTTTCACGAAATATCTGATTTACGACGGACGGATCGAGCCGACCGCCTCTTTGCCGCCCGTACCCAAGCGGGAAAAGACCCTGCCTCAGGTGATGACCGAGGGGGAAATCGAGCGTCTTTTGAACGGCTGCGACGATGGGACGCCGGCTGGGCGAAGGGACCGCACGATGATCGAGATGATCTACGACTGCGGGTTGAGGGCGAGTGAAGTCTGTTCTCTGCGCCTCTCCGATATCGACGAAACGAATGGGGTCGTGTATGTAAAGGGGAAGGGACGCAAGGAGCGTATCGTGCCTTATGTCGGGGCGCTCAAAAGCGCGGTTCGAAACTACCTGGACGAGACGAGAGGTTTGTTGTTGCGTGAACACGGTGATCGTGACCCCGGTTTTCTCTTCCTCTCGACGCGGGGCGGACAGGTGTCGAGGCAGTGGCTTTGGGGCATGATCCGGCGTAGGGGGACTATTGCCGGAATCGCACGCGCACGCCTACACCCGCACGTATTGCGCCACTCGTTCGCAACGCACCTCCAGCGGAGAGGAATGGATCTGCGAACGCTACAGGAGCTTCTGGGGCACGCATCGATTGCGACGACGGAAAAATATGCACATCTTGACACGGAGATGAGGGATATCTATGACAGTTTTCACCCACGCGCATGACATCATCAAGACGATCAAGGAGGTCACGGAGGAAGGGATCAACATGCTGAACCCGGAGAAGAGCGCCGAGACGCTCTCGGCGATCCGCCGGAGGACCGAGGTCAAACCGCATGTCGGCATTATTCTGGGCTCGGGGCTCGGCGGTGTCGCCGATGCCATCGAGAACCCCGTGGTCATCCCGTACGAAGATATTCCCTACTGGCCTCGCACGACTGCGATCGGGCACGCCGGGCGGTTGATTATCGGTATGCTCGAAGGCGTTCCCGTCGTGGCGATGCAGGGGCGTGTCCATTATTACGAGGGATACGGCATGGACGAGGTCACGCTCCCGATTCGTATCTTCGGTGAGATGGGCGTGAAAACGCTCTTCGCGACCAACGCTTCGGGGGGGATCAATCTCGGTTATGCGCCGGGGGATCTCGTGGCGATCTACGACCACATCAACTATATGGGAACAAACCCCCTGATCGGTGCGAACGAAGACAAGTGGGGACCACGCTTTCCGGACATGACCTATGCCTATGACCGTGCATACGTCGACCTCCTCATCGACGTCGCGCGGCACGAAAAAATTACGCTGCACAAAGGCGTGTACATCGCGTTCACGGGGCCCTCGTACGAGACGCCCGCGGAGATTCGGATGGCGCGCATACTTGGCGCGGACCTCGTCGGCATGTCCACTGTGCCGGAGGTCATCGTGGCGAACCATATGGGGATTCGGGTTGCTGCGGTTTCCTGCGTGTCGAATTTTGCAGCGGGCGTGACCGCGAACAAACTGCACCACCAGGAAGTCCTCGATGGAATGGCGAAAGCGGCTGGTTCCCTCGTCGCATTGATCAAGGGCTTCTTGCGCCAACTGAGCGGAAGTCCCGCCGGAAGGGGGTAAATGCAAATGTTTCGCGCAATCGATTTTATCGAACGTAAACGAGACGACGGCGAACATGCGGAGCGGGATCTTCGCGCGTTCGTGACAGCCGTGCGAGATGAAGATATCCCGGACTACCAGACTGCTGCGTGGCTCATGGCGGTCTACTTCAACGGTCTATGTGAGCGGGAGCTGCGCGCGTTCACAGAGGCGCTTGCAACGAGTGGTGACGTCGTTTCGCTGCCTCCGGGAAAAACCGCGGTGGACAAACACAGTACCGGCGGCGTCGGCGACAAGACGACGCTGATCGTTGCTCCTCTCGTCGCCTCGTGCGGGTTGAACGTGGCGAAACTGAGCGGGCGTGGACTCGGTTTCACCGGCGGCACCGTGGACAAGCTGGAGTCGATTCCCGGCATGAACGTACACCTTGCTACGGAGGACTTTGCCCGGCAGGTCGACGAAATCGGCATCGCAATCAGCGGGCATTCGATGGCGCTCGCCCCGGCGGAGGGGAAGTTCTATGCGCTTCGCGACGTCACCGGGACGGTCCCGTCGCTTCCCCTTATTGCGAGCAGCATCGTTTCGAAAAAAATCGCGGGCGGCGCGGACGCTTTTGTCTTCGACGTCAAGTGCGGCACCGGTGCTTTCATGCAGACGCCGGACGATGCCCATGCGCTCGCGCGCGCGCTCGTCGACCTCTCCGCCTCCCTCGGGCGCAGGAGTTCGTGCGTAATTTCGGACATGAGCCAGCCGCTTGGAGAATGGGTCGGCAACGCCGTGGAGGTCCTGGAGGCGATTCAAGTACTCTCTGGAAAGGGGCCTGCCGATACACGAGAACTCTCCCTGGCGCTCGCAGCCGAAATGCTCTTGATCGGTGGCGTCGCAGAGGATTACGAGGCGGCACACGGTTTGGCGAAGCGAAAACTCGACAGTGGCGAAGCGCTCGAGAAATTCGCGTCCGTCGTCCGCATGCAGGGGGGTGACCCGACGGTCTGTTACGAACCGGAGCGTGTGCTGCAAGCCGCGAGCCGCAAAAAGACGATCACGGCCCCGACGCGAGGATATGTCGGCAGCCTGGACGCGCGCGCGGTTGGAAACGCGATCAAGGCGCTTGGCGGTGGTCGGACGCGCAAGGACGACGTCGTCGACCTCGCCGTCGGCGTGCGGATTTTCAAGAAAATCGGCGATTCGGTTTCCGAAGGGGAAGCGGTTGCAGAAATTTACTACAATAACGACTCGCAGCTCGCGGCGGCGGAATTGTATTTCCAGGAAGCGTACACGTTCGCAGACACTGCCGAACCGCGCCGTTTGATTCTGGATCGCGTTTGCTGAGGAGGGAGCCCGTTACGCTTCAAAGAAAGGATTTTGCCGCGGAGATTGCGCCGTTTGTGCCGATCGTCGTGAAAGAAGCGCGCCGGTTGTCTCGAAACGACGCCTTTACAATGGACGATCTCGTGCAGGAGGGGATGGTCGCGGCGATTTCGGCGATGGAATCCTTCGATCCGGCGCGTGGAGATAAAAACGCCTACGTCAGGGTGTGCGCGCGCAATAGAATGATCTCTTATCTTCGCCACGGTGCGCACGAATTGCCGGTGGACGAGGAGATTCTCGTGGGCTCGATCGACGCCGACCCTTTGGTTGCGTCTGAAAACCAGCATGAAGCCGTGGAAGTTCGGGAGGCTCTGGCGAACCTCCTGGCGAAACTCAGCCCGTTCGAGCAAAAAGTACTCGCGGCCTACCTGAGCGGCGGAAGCACTTCGGAGGCGGCGCAATCGCTTTCGATGGACAGAAAAAAGATTGACAATGCGTTGCAGCGAATCAGAATCAAGGCCAGGGCCGAAACGATTTTCACCCTTCCCTGATGCCATGAGCGCGTGAAACAAGAGGTCGATTTACGAGGAGACGAAGATGAAATACCTGCCAGAGCGAATTTTCTTTCTCTTTTTCGTCGTTTTTGCTCTTACCTTTTTCCCGGACAGTGCGACACGCGCTTCCGAAGTCGACCCGACGCAGCGAGTCCGTATCGCCGAGTGCTTCAACTCGCCGCCGTCCGGCATCCTTCTTCTTCAGATCAACGATGCCTTTCTCGGTCTGGCAGAGGCGCCACCGGTCTGGCAGACGCTGACTGCAAAAACGGACGCCGAGCGACGCAATCTGGAGCGTGCGAGTGTTGTCGGCGTCTACGACATGGTGATCACCTCGAATGAGGAGTATGTGGAGAGTTTGCGGAAACAAGGACTTTTGCGGAGGGTCGCTCTGATTTATGCGGAACACTTGCTTCTGGTCGGACCGCCGGAATTGTCGTCGAAAAAAAAGGAGCTTTCAGCGAAAGCGACTATGAAAAAAATATTCGAAGACGAGGATCTTTTTTTCTCTTCATTGGACAACGACTGGGTTTCGGGCGAAGAAAAAAAATTGTGGACGCAGGCAGGCGTCGCTCGGCCTTATGACAATAAAAACTACGTCGAAAGCGGCCATGACGATATCGGTCTGTTGATTCAGGCCGAAGAGGAGCGAGGGTTCGCGCTGACGGGCGAGGCTTCGTTCGCGCAATATCTTGACATGCAGCGTTACGACCCGCAGCTGGTCGTTTACGCCGACACCGGGGTTGTCCGAACGGCGCATGTGTGCCTGATCGTCAACTCCGGTTATCGGAAAGTGCGAACGGAGATGGCGGATCGCTATGTCGACTGGTTGACGAGCGAGGTCGGAGCGGCGTTGATCGATTCGTTTTCGTTGGGTGCGATCGCACCGTTTCGGGCCGTTAGGGAATGAAAATCCCGACGTCTGTTTCGGAAGGGTGCGCGGTCCCGATACCCGGCAGTCACGAGCGTCGATTGAATATATACGTATGGATAAACGAAGCAGGATTATGATAAACTGCACGCGTCGTGTGAATCACGACGCGTTTTTTATTACGACGACGGAGGTAACGATATGAAAAAAATCACACGAGTGTTCTTTGCCATTCTTTTGTGCATCACGTTCCTGGGCGCGAGTTTCCAAATGCTGGAGGCTGCCACGAAATACGATTCGGCGCTCGCCAAGTGGTCGAGGTTCGAGGAAGCGCAGGACGATATGGGTGGGCGCTTTTTATTGAGGGCGACCCTTTATACTGCGGAATACATCAATCTGCTCATGGAGAGCGAAGCGGAGAAGAACCTCTGGACGGCGAGCGAGTTGGAGGACTATAAGTACAATTTCCTTCGCGGCATCCAGATGGACGACTATATCGCCGTCCATCTCGAGATCGAAAACCTCGGCGCCACAGCGCACATGGCGCCCTTCAACGAGATGGTCTACCTCTGGATCGGAAACAAAAAATATACGCCGGTCGATTACGATCAGCGCTTCAACCTGCCATTGCAGGGGAAGCGGGACGGCCTTGTTTTTTTCCCGCGCTACGACGACAAAACGGGGGAGCCCCTTCTCAAAAAGGACATGTCCCTGCGTTTCGTGATGATCGGTGCAGCAAGCCCCGTCCTCTCGAACAGGGAAATCCGCTTCACCTGGGACGTGAAGGCGGAGAGCGGCGTGTTGGCGGGCACAGCGGCGGACAGAATGGAGGTCGACCGCCTTCTTCGCAGGGTCGAAAAACTGAACGGCGAAAAGACGGACCTCGAAACGCAACTTGCGGCGAAGAATCGCGAGATCGCGGAGATCATGAAACGGATCAACGAACTTCAGGGAAAACGATAAGGGGGGTATACGGTGAAAAGAATCGGCGTACTGACCAGCGGCGGCGACGCGCCGGGGATGAATGCGGCCATCCGGTCCGTCACACGCGCTGCGATCTACAACAATCTCGACGTCATCGGTTTCAGAAGGGGTTACGAGGGCCTGCTCGAGGGGGACGGCATTCCCCTCACCGTCAGTTCGGTCGGCGGAATCATACACCGCGGCGGCACGATTCTCCGCACGGCGAGATGCGATCGTTTCACGACGCCGGAGGGTGTTCGCGAGGGTTTTCAGCGACTCAAAGCGTACGATATCGACGCGTTGGTGGTGATTGGTGGGGACGGCTCCTTCCGCGGCGCTTACGAACTTCATAAGCTCGGTTTTCCCGTCGTCGGAATCCCCGGCACGATCGACAACGATATGGCGGGGACGGATTGCACGATCGGCTTCGACACCGCCTGCAACACGGCGCTCCAGTGCATACAGAAACTGCGGGATACTGCCTCGAGCCACGAACGGCTCTTCATCGTCGAGGTCATGGGACGGGCGGCGGGGTTCCTCGCACTGGAGGCGGCGGTTGCCGCAGGGGCCGAGTGCGTGCTGGTGCCGGAGCAGCCGTTCGACATCGAGCAGCTCTGCAAAAAACTTCATTACGCGAAAGAGCGCGGCAAGACACATTCGTTGATCATCGTGGCCGAGGGCGTCATGCCCGCCTCGGAGCTGGCACACAAATTGAAGGACACGGCGAGCTACGACGCACGAATCATCGTTCTCGGACATATCCAGAGGGGCGGCAGTCCGTCGTCTTTCGACGCAGTGCTGGCGTCGAGGCTGGGCGGCGGGGCAATCGAGGCATTGTTGCGCGGTGAATACGGCACGATGGTCGGCCGAACCAGCGGAAAAATCGTGACGAACCCGATTCAGGTTGCCTGGGAGGAGAAAAAAGGGCTCGATGCAGATATGATGACACTGGTGGATATTCTGGGGATATAGATGTGGCGACCGGAGGCGAAAACAGACTGTCGCCTTCTATTGCGACGGGACTGACGAAGGTCGTTGCAAGCGGGCGGACGTCGCGGGGGCCGTCGCCGCTCTGCGATGCGCATCTTTGGCAGGATGCCGTCGACCTGATTGCACAAAGTACCTCCGTCGCGGTGATTTCAGGTTTCTACATTCCATCGGCGTCCGCGCCGGAGACCGATGGACCGCCGGGAGCGACCGTGTTGGCGCGCGCTCTCTCGCGTATGGGGCGCAGAGCGGAGATATGGACCGATGCATTCTGCCTGGATTGCATGCGGCGTTGTGCCGATGCGATCGTATTCCCGACCGACTGCGTTCTTGACGCGACGAATTTCGATCTCGCGGCGAACCGACCGGAGCTTCTCATATATATCGAGCGCCTCGGCAGAGCCGCCGACGGTCGCTATTACAACATGCGAAAAGAGGATATCACGGATTGGACGGCGCCCCTCGATTCGTTCGCGATGTACAGCGACATCCCCGTGCTCGCCGTCGGAGACGGCGGAAACGAGGCCGGCATGGGGGCAGTGCACGGACCTCTTTCCGGCATGATGCCCGACTATGCCGAGTGTTTGTGTGTCGTCGGTGCGAATGTCTGCCTGCCCGTCGACGTCTCGAACTGGGGCGCATACGCGCTCGTCGCGGCGCTCTCTTCGCTAACGGGAACATGGCTCGGTCAAACCTCGGAAGAAGAGCGTGCAATGCTCGAAGCTCTGCGCGCTTGCGGCGCGGTGGATGGGGTTTCGAAGCAGAGCGCCCTGTCCGTGGACGGCCTCGATCTCGAGGTGCAGCTGCAAATCAGGGATGCGTTGGAACGACTGGCGATGTCGTTATGATCCGGTGAATGCCTGTGTCGACGAATAAAAACGATGCAAAGCCGCTGATTGCGCTGGGGCTCTTTGTCTTGGTCCTCGTCCTTTTACTCTCGTGGAACGTTCGGCGGGATAATATCGCAGCGGGCTCCTTCCGCTTGGACGAAGTCGTTCTCTGCGAGGATCTGGACGACAACATGAATCCGCAGGAGCGGAAGACGCAATTTTCAGGCGACACAAAACAGGTTTGCCTCTGGTTCGAGTACGCCAAGGCAAGAGACGGAGATCAGTTGGAGGTCCAGTGGCAGTTCGGGAAGGACGATATTCAGCGCGAGTCGTTTCGGCTAGTGCATGCGAGAGGGACGCGCGCCTTCTATCTCCTCAGGGAGGACGGGTCGGCGTTGCCGCCGGGGATGTATGTCGTTTCAATCCTTTGCAACGGCAGAACGAAAGGCGTGGAGCGCTTCGAGGTCGAACCACCGATCGAGGACCCGACCGAAGAAGAGGCCGAGTCGTTGGAGCTTCTCTCGCCCGATTTATCCTCCGACCTACGTAAAAGTCCGGATTTTTCGTAAAAAATTCTCGCGACGCTCCTTGCAATTTGATATTTTCGGGTTAAAATGTAACCGCATGTGTTTTTGACAACTGCGCTCGCAACGTATTGGCCGGCGCCGATGCCGCCCTCCTAAGGACGAACTTACCCGAGCACACACAACAAATAACCTGCCTTACATAACAGCCGACTGGGGGCCTGTCTGAGATAATGAGCAAAACGACCGAAAAGGACGCGATTGCAGTTTCCGAAACAATAGAGCCGGAGGTGGCCGAAGTAGCGGTCATCGAAATCCCGGAACAAAAACAAACCGCAACGCCGCGTATCGATTTCAACAAACTCGCCGCAATGTCCGTAACCGAACTTCGCAAACTCGCGAAGGAGCTCGGCGTCCCCAACTACTCCACCCAAAGAAAAGACGACCTCGTCATAAACGTCCTAGGCGCTCAGGCCACGCAGATGGGTTTTCGTTTCGGCGGCGGCACGCTCGAATGCCTGCCGGAAGGGTATGGTTTCCTGCGTCCGACCGGACTTTTACCGAGCAACAACGACATCTATCTGTCGGCATCTCAGATACGGCGTTTCGGCCTGCGAAACGGGGACGTCGTCTGGGGTATGGTGCGCCCACCGCGCGACCCGGAGCATTACGAGGCGCTCATACGGGTAGAGACGGTCAATTTTTCCGACCCGGAGGAAGCGCGAAAGAGGCCCCATTTCGAGGCGCTGGTTCCGATCTTTCCAGACGAACGCATCCGCCTCGAAACGGACCCGAAGAGACTTTCGACAAGGCTTGTCGATCTCTTCGTCCCCATCGGCAAAGGGCAGAGAGCCCTGATCGTATCGCCGCCCAAGGCAGGCAAGACAACGCTCCTCAAACACCTGGCCAACGCGATTACCACCAATCATCCCGAAGCGATCATGATGGTTCTTCTGATAGACGAACGCCCTGAAGAAGTGACGGATATGAGTCGGTCCGTCGACGGAGAGATCATTGCATCGACTTTCGATCGCCCCGCGGAGGAGCACATGCGCGTTGCCTCGCTCTCTCTGGAAAAGGCGAAGAGGCTGGTCGAGGTTGGGAAGGATGTCGTGCTGCTGCTCGACTCCATCACGCGTCTAGCGCGCGCATCCAACCTGATCGTCCCGCCCTCCGGGCGCACGCTTTCCGGGGGCATGGACCCCGCTGCCCTTTATTTTCCCAAGAAATTCTTCGGAGCGGCGCGCAATATCGAGAACGGCGGTAGCCTTACGATCATCGGCACTTCTCTCGTCGAGACAGGCAGCCGCATGGACGACGTCATCTACGAAGAATTCAAGGGAACGGGCAACATGGAGATCCATCTGTCCAGAAAGATATCCGAACAGCGTATCTTCCCGGCAATCGACATCACACGCTCCGGCACGAGACGAGAGGATCTGTTGGTGAACGACGAAGATCTGCAACGACTGTGGGCGTTGCGCAGGAAGATCGTCAACATGGACGAGGCGGAAGTTCTTACGCTGATTATGGACAAACTGAAAACAACGTCCTCGAACAAGGAGTTTTTGAGCACGATTAAACTGTAAAGCTCTTAACGGGCACGAATTTACGATATATTACGCGCCAAGGTATCCGACCGGTTCAGGTGCGATAGGGAGGTTTTCGCATATGAAAACGCGGAGAAGAATCGTTTTATTTATCATGTTTACCGTAACCGCATCGCTGACGTATGTCTGCGTCTCCCATGCGGCAAAGAGCGCAGGAGCGCTCTGGTCGGGGTTCGATTCCCAGGACGGCACGAACTCCGGACTTTCGTCGGGATATGTCGTCGTGGACGCAGTCGACACGAGGAATGGAAGTACAAATGGCATTGGTCCGTTCCGGGCGAACGAACCGTCGTTTAGCGACTCCGACCTCGTTCTGTATGAGGATGAAGACGAGCCGGGACGCGCTGTTTCGGATGACGGGCTGAACGTCGTCTGGAAGGAAGTTCAGGTCGCAGCCGGCGACACGCTCTCCAAAATCGCAGAAAAACACGGAGTGACGATCAAAGAGATTATGCAGGCGAACGAGCTGACCGACGAACACAAGCTGCGCGAAGGACAGGTTCTCTACATTCCGAACTCCTCCGAGTATGTGCTGGAAACGCTCGCCTATGTGAGAAAGCTCAAAAACGAGGAAATCTCCAGAAAAAAACAGGCCAAGGCCGTCAAAATCACGAATTACGTGGTCAAGGACGGGGACACCCTCTGGAGCATCGCCAATGCTTTCGATCTCGACATCAACTCGCTTTTCGGCTGCAACAAACTTTCCGATTCGAATGTCCTCAAGGTCGGGGCAGCGATTCGCGTGCCGAATCAAGACGGAATCATGGTTGCCGTGAAATCCGGGCAGACGCTCGACAAGCTTGCCAAGGAGTACGGTGTCTTTATGGAAGCGGTTTTGTCAGCAAACGAAATGTCGCCCAGCGATACGCTGGTTGCGGGCCGCGAAATTTTCCTTCCGGGCGCGAAAGTCAGCGCGTTTGTGGAGAGTAACGGTGCAAGGGTCGCCGTTGCCAGAAGCAGCGTTTCGGCGAGCCAGGGTTTCGGCTGGCCGGTCATCGGGAAAATCTCGAGCCCGTTCGGCTGGAGAAAGGACCCCGTTCGGGGTGGCAGAGACTTCCACACGGGCCTCGACATCCGTGCGCCGCGCGGCAGACCGATTGCTGCAAGCCAGGGTGGAAAAGTCGTTCACTCGGGTTGGATGGGCGGTTATGGGAAGACCATCGTGCTTTCGCACCCGAGCGGGATAACGACCCTTTATGCGCATTGCAGTTCGTTACTGGTCAAAGTCGGTACGAACGTGAAGAGGGGGCAGCGAATCGCCCTCGTCGGCAGCACTGGGCGCTCGACGGGCAACCACGTCCATTTTGAAGTCCGAAAGAACGGGACGCCGATGAATCCACTTAAATATATTAAATAATTGAAAGCCGAAAACGATCGTTTGATCATTATTTTGCGGGAGGACTGATTCGTATGACGAAGTTCATTTTTGTTACCGGGGGTGTCGTCTCCTCCCTTGGGAAGGGAATTACGGCAGCTTCTCTCGGCACGCTGATGAAGCGGCGGGGTGTGCGTGTTTCCATCATTAAAATGGACCCGTACCTGAATGTCGATGCGGGCACGATGAACCCTTTTCAACACGGAGAAGTTTTCGTCACCGATGACGGCGCTGAGACCGACCTCGACCTGGGGCATTACGAGCGTTTCATAGACGAACGGCTGAGCTATAACAACAGTGTCACGGCAGGCAAGGTCTACTCGGAGGTCATCAACAAGGAGCGCATCGGGAGGTACAATGGCGGTACCGTTCAAGTCATTCCGCACATTACGAATGAAATACAGGAGAGCATCCTTCGCGTAGCGCAGGGGCAGGACATCCTCATCGCGGAGATTGGGGGAACCGTCGGAGACATCGAGGGGCAGCCCTTTTTGGAGGCGATTCGCCAATTTTCGGGCAGAGTGGGGCGGGCGAACGTCGTCTATTGCCACGTCACGCTCATTCCGTACATCGCTGCGGCCGGAGAACTCAAGACGAAACCCACGCAGCACAGCGTCAACGAGCTCCGTCGCATTGGTATCCAGCCGGATATCATCGTCTGTCGCTCTCAATTTCCATTGCAGTCGGATATGAAGGATAAGATCGCCCTCTTTTGCAGCGTCTCGTCGGACAGCATCTTTCAGGCGCTCGACGAGGACACGATCTACAGCGTGCCGATCTCACTGCAAAAACAGGGCCTCGACAGTTATCTGCTGAAACGCCTCGGAATCGACAACAAGGCCGACAGTCAACTCGACGATTGGATGGAGTTCCTCGAGCGGCGCGCAAATCGGGAAGAAGAGGTCGAGATCGCGCTCGTTGGAAAGTATACGAGCATCAAGGACGCATATTTGAGCGTAAACGAGGCCCTTACGCATGCCGCGATTCACAACGGCGTCAAGGTTCGCATCCGTCCGATCGAGACGGAAGAGGTTGAGGAAAAAGGCGCCGAAAACGTGCTCGCCGGCGTAGACGGGATCCTTGTGCCGGGCGGTTTCGGGTCGCGCGGTATGGAGGGTAAAATCATGGCGGCTGGCTACGCGCGCGAAAACGGCATCCCCTACTTCGGCCTCTGCCTCGGCATGCAGGCGGCGGTGATCGACTTTGCTCGCAACGTCGCAAGGCTTGCGTCTGCAAACAGCTCCGAAATGGACCCCGGCACGCCGAATCCGGTCGTGCATATGATGGAAGAGCAGAAATCCGTCGACTGTCTCGGCGGGACGATGCGACTCGGTGCATATCCGTGCAAATTGAAAGAAGGTTCCAAAGCGTATCGTTCCTACAGTGAAACGTCCGAAGTACTGGAGCGCCACCGCCATCGATACGAATTCAACAACGCGTACAGAGAACGGCTTGGGGCGGCGGGGTTGGATATAACCGGAATATATCCCGAGAAGGACCTCGTCGAAATCGTGGAGATTCCATCGCACCCCTGGTTTGTGGGCGTACAGTTCCACCCGGAATTTTTAAGCAGGCCGCTGCGGCCGCACCCGCTCTTTCGGGATTTCATCGCCGCTGCGAAAGTGGGGAAAACGAGGTAAAATTGGTTTCGTAGGAATACGGCAAATGACAAGACATTCGACTGGGAGGCTTTTATGATGAAAAAATATCTGACAATAACGATTCTGATTGTAATGCTTATGACCCTATCGGCGGGTTGCCTTTTGGCGGCCGACGATGCGACGGAGGACCGGACGCCATTACAGGGTTTGGACCGCGTGGAGAGCGTTCTGTATGGCCAACCGCTGACCGGCGGGCTGTTGTTGCGCCTGTCGAAGGTCGAGCGCGATCTTTTCGGGATGGAACTTCCCGGCAGCCTC